>JALOBP010000052.1:21806-22782 GCA_023228295.1 Methanoregula sp. | reverse complement strand
GACTGCGTCAACGATAGAGGATTTCCCGACGCCGTTGTTGCCGACAATGCCGGTGATGCCGTTCGCGAAGTTGATCTCGACGTCCCGGAACCGCTTGTAATTCGTGAGGTGCATGCGGTCGAGAATCATGAAGTCTCCTCCGCATGGTTTGCCATCACCGTTTTCAGGGTCTCGGTGCCCCGGGCCTCCACGGACGCCCGCTGTGCATCGCTCAGCTGGCGGTGCTGCAGGAAGGTGCTGAATTCCTTGACGTAATCAATCGCATGCAGGTCCTGCTGCTGGATCTGTTGGCGCTCGGTCTCGGCGCTGCGGATCCGTATCTTGAGGTCAAGGATACTTTCCCGGATGTCCTTGAGGGCATCGGTCGGGAGGGCCCGGATCGGGCTGCTGCCGAAGTCGAGGGTGACCTGGAGCATCTGATCGCCGATTCCGTCCAAGAGGCCGACCTCATCCTCGATGCTGTCGATGATATCTTCCATCGTTCGGTCAGCGCAGTTGATCACGCCGAGATCCTTCATGGGGGACCGGACCAGGGACAGGTGCCCCACATGCGTGACGCCGTTGTCGATGTTGACCTCCAGCGCACCTTTCCGGTCCTTGATCTCCCCATAGGTCAGGTGCTCCTGACTGCCGCTATACCAGGCGTTCGGGCCTACCTGCTGCTGCCCGTGATAGTGCCCGAGGGCAATGTAATCGTAGGTGTCGAGCAGGATGTCGGGTGTGAGCTCGAACTCGGCGCAGGTTGCCAAGCGCTTGTCCCGGATCGTGGTGGCGAGGCCGTGCGTGACGAGGACGTGGTTGCCCTTCTCCTTGTTGTAGCAGGTCGCATCGAGGGCAGCTTTCTTATAGTCCGCTGCGTGGAGCATGTTCGGTATCAGGTGGAAATGGGTGTCCCCGATCTGGACGTGCTCGTACTGGAACGAGTATGCGGCATGGATTTCCGGGTGGGCTTTCTTCAGGATCTCGAAGGCGCTGG
>JALOBP010000052.1:0-21796 GCA_023228295.1 Methanoregula sp. | reverse complement strand
TTCCTTGAGCAGGTCCAGGGCCCGCATGGCAACGAGCAGGGCCTTGGTCTTCGGCTTCACGGTGTCGAAGAGATCGCCCGCATGAACCAGGGCTTCCGGCTGTTCATCGCAGATCTCCTCGATCGCGGCGAGGAAGTTTTCATAAATGAGGGTTTCGCGGAGGTTGCTGCCGTCCTCCGCGAGCTTCTGGAACGATGTCCTGCCCAGGTGAGTGTCTGCGATGTGGACCAGGTGCATCTACCGCACCCCCATCGCCATCACTCGCGGCAGGTCATTCTCGACCGCTGCAAGGATCTCCTTGCGGGCGTCCGCGAAGTTCTTGGAGTCGTATGCTTCTCCCGGATGACCTGAGATATATAGATCGGTCCATGCTTTCAGGAGGCATTGGGCGACAATCAGCCGGTCTTTCGGCGGGAAGATATCGGCGGGACTCTCGGGGGACGTACTGGTTTCCGTTTGAGTCCCCGGCTGATTCTGCTGCTGCTCTGCGGCCGGCTGGTCCGGGCATATCTCGATCACATCCGCATTGCCGTCTTTTGCGAAGACTACCTTGACCTTCATGCCCACTTTGAGAAGAATGCCGGGCTCAGCCAGGTAGTCAAGGAGTCTCTTGGTGCATCCGCTCGACAGGATTTTCTTGTCTTTCCTGACGATGCTGATGCGCTTGAACGTGATGCCCTGGTAGATCCCGATGAGGGCGTTTTCTTTTTCCGGTTGTGCGGCTGGTGCCGGGTTGCAGTGGTGGGGGGTGCCGTCCGGGTTGATTGGGACGATCCTGCCCCCGTCTTTCCGGAACCCGATGTCCTGACCGCAGCGGTTGCATGGTTTGTAAGCCATGACACTCACTCCCGTCCGAGAACTGCTTTCATCTCGGGTTTGAGCATCTCGCCAATCCGTGCGGCATCGCTGCCCGACACGTTGTATTTGGTGAAGAGGTAGATCTCCCGTTGTGTGTTGTTCTTGAGGGCCCCGTATTTGTGGTCCCCGTCAACTTCGCGGGCGATATCCACCAGCCGGTCCATCTGGACCCCCTGATCGATAAGGGCCTTGTCCTTTGCTGCCTGGTCGTCTTCTGGTGTGGTGTAGAAGATTGCGACCTGCGCCCCGGTGATGATATCCGCATCGCTTTCGTGGGCCGGGATGAACCGGCAGGAGACGAACTTGATTCCGGGAGTGGCGAGGAACTTGTCAATCCTGGCTTCGTTCGGGGGAAGGAATTTGACCTTCATGCCGGCACCCCCTGGCGCTGGAAGATCCGGTTCACGGCTATGACCGCTTTGTTGAGGTCGGCCATGCGGGTTGCCACATCCCCGCGGAGGTATTCGGCTATGCTGCCTTTGACGTGGTAGACCTTAACCGGCCGGCCCTTCGAGGACTGTTTGTCTTCAGTGACTACGATCAACCCTGCCTGGACGAGTTCCCCGATGGCAATCGAGACTTCCGGCTGGCGCATGTCCGCGACGCGCTCAATCCACCGGCTGGTTATCTTGGGGGTGTTTTTCCCGTACTTGTGGAGCGCGACCAGGACCGTGGCGGTTGTCCGGGCGATGCCGGCCCGCTGCAGGGTGACTATGTCTTCGTGGTCGGTCTCGGTCAGCAGGTAGGCATACGGCTGAGGACGGAACGGTGTCTGCGGTTCCATGTCACTCACTCCCGGGTGAATCAGTTGCCGGCAGGTCCATGTGCTGGCGGATGGCGTCGTGGTCGGACAGATTCTTCCGGCAGGAGCATCCTTTGCAGTCGTTCCGCTGGCATCCAGGGAGATGCTCGGTAATTGTCGGTCGGGCGCTGCTCATGATCCCACCAGGTCACTGATGAAACGTGCAGGATCAAATGGGGTCCTGTCTGCGAATGGCGTGTCCGCGATCGCTGCTGCGGATCTCCTCATGGTCGCTGCAGCCTGCTCGGTATCAGCATCGATTATCGAGCGTTTCAACGGCATTGTATGATACAACGGGAACCTGATGGGACCGGCGCCACATGCACGGCACCAGTAATAGTCTCCCTCAAAAGAGTCCCGGCTGCCAAACTTCAGATTCAGGCTGCCGCAATCAGGACAGCGCCCTTCTGTGTTGTTGCCGGTAATCTGTTTGCACGGGCCCTGGTGGCTGCACGTGTACCCCTTGCGGGCCGTGCACGCGCGGTCAGTAGCGTGGCAAACCTTGATTTCATCAGACGATTCAGAATTGTTGGCAGGCTGTGTTCCCGTGCTTTGGACGGCTGGGACCTGACTGCCATTCTCACTTTTTGCTGTTGTTTCCATTGTCATCCACCTTTTTCATGTCATCAATCACTACGATGCGGCCGAACTCGATTGCGAAGTCAACGATCCCGCCGCGCTCGGCACGGAGCTGGTCCACAATCTGGCGGGGCAGTGCTGTTGCGGTCATGGGGGATCACGATCCTGCGGGGGCATCTTTCGCGGTCGTTTGAATGGGCGCCCGGAGGTGCATATTCATCTCAATGTTTGCCCCATCCTCTCCCTCTGAGATATCTGGGAGGCAGCCGTGCTTTTTTGCGAGACTGATAACCCCCTCCGCATAGATATCTTCGTCCTCGTAGAACGCGAGGAGTTTGTCACGGACTGGCATCAAGCGCCTCCGCAACGACAACCAGACCCGGTTGTCCCTTTTGGCACTGTTGTCATTTGTTGCCATATTACACCATTGCTTGACAAACTATATAAATATTTGTAGTTATTTGACAAAAGTTAACAGTTTCCACGTCGGAAAATTGATATGTAACGACTGAAAAGGATACTGAAAAGGATATTTAAAAACGGGTGGGTGGTATGATGGTGAGTGAGGATCCACGAGTTACAGTGAGGCTTCCCCCAAAATTGCTTGAGCGGTTAAAGGAGGAAGTGGATTCCAGGGGGTTAAGGTGGGATCAAAGAGGGGATATTTTAATAATTGCACTTTCTGATTATTTCAGAAGGCAGGATCCGGCTGTGCGTAAAGAAGAGATCATCCAGGCGTTTCAGGAAGACCCGCAGGCGTTAAGGGGGCTTGTTCAGCAATCAATGTCAGATATACTTGGTCGTAAACCAAGTCCCTGAATGTTATATCGAATATTACCAATTTTATTGCTTCTTTTGTGATCTCATCCGTGCTAATCCCCTCTTTCCCATAGTCACTCTTATTATCACAACTGATTTTATAGTGGTGCACTCGCGCGCCGCGAAAGTGATCTGTGACAAAATCGTTCATATCTTTTCTGATTCCATTCGATGTACAACTGCGAGGTTGATTGAGATAACCGGGAGGTTCTGTCAATCAAAAAAGAGTGTGGCTATCTATCATATCTCGTTGCGTGGGCACCGGGGGCGACAGTCCAATAGATATAATCCCCCGAAGGAACGTAAACAAAATTTTCATCGGAAGCCCCGTCAATTTTCACGAGATACTGATTGTCCCCGATCTTCGACCACGTCCCCAATGACATGACACCCGGGCTTCTCAGTTCCCCACTTTGGAATTTTCCTTCCGGTAAAAACACATAGTAGAGGGTTGAATCTCCGATGGTCATCCACGATCCGACAATAGGGTCCTTCTGAGGGGCCGTTGTCGGTAGCGCTGTGGCCGTTCCGGGTCCAGGGTTGCTTATGCATCCTCCTATCAGGACTATTGCGATACAGATCAAAAAGAGGGAGAATCCTACTCGGTTCTTCATATCTCCATGGTTATATTCTCATAGTATAATCACTTCCCTTTTACTTCATCCGGGGCGGGGTGAATCGCGACGCGAAGCGTGGCGAGAGGGGCAGCGGGCGGGGGAACCCGCATATCTCCCGCGATTCCCGCAGGGTATCGGCAGCGGACATCCTGCTGGTGCTGCATGCTGTCAGGGAGATGATGCCATCAGGCTTGATCGAACCGTGACGGCAGCCGTGCGCCTGCGGAGGGGAGCACCGGGAGATTGCAGGGGGGAGCCCCTTTCAGGTCTTGGTGTTCCGCGCCTGTTTTTTCTTCCTTGCGTACTGGATCATCAGGTCCGGGTCCTCCAGGACCTCACGTCCAACCTGGAGATATCGCATGGCATCGGCTGTCAGCGGGGTATTGCACCGCGTGCAGGTCATGAACCCTTTCTGGTTGAACATCCCGCACCTCGGACATTTCACCGGGTCCAGGGGCCGGCCTCCGGGGATCTCCTCCTGCTCCTGGAGTCCCGCCTTTTGCAGGATCTTTTTCTTGACATCGGCCCCGGACAGGTGGATGTAGGTTGCCGGCATATTGGAGGACTTCGACCACCCGAACATGATCCGGAGTTCCATCTCAGTGAATCCTTCACGGGCCCGGTCCGTGGCCCTGGCATGCCGGAATGCATGGGGGTGGACCCGGGTCGAAACACCGGCATTCCGCTGAAGGGTCTTGCAAAGGTTCTGGACGGTTCGCTCGTTCAGCCTGCGACCTCCGAACCCGTACCTCGAGTATGTGATGAACAGCGGGGCCTCGGGATCCGCTTTCATGGGATGCGCGGCAATCCAGTTCTGGAGCTCGGGCACGCAGTCAATCAGCCAGAGTTCCCGCTCTCCGGTCTTCCCTCCGACTTTCACGGAGCCGCCGTATTGGTCGAACTTCACGGACCCGATATTGCAGGACAACATCTCATCGAGCCGAGCCCCGGTGTCCCATGCGAACTTGACCAGGGCCTTGTCACGGACCGTGTCGCAGGCATCGACCAGCCGCTGGATCTCGTCCCTGGTGAGCGGGTCCGGGTATTCGATCTTCGGCTTCTGCATCTTCTCGTCCGCCGGGAAAAATTCCTTTTCCTTTGCGGAGTCGAGGAACCGGAAGAATATCCGCAGCTCGATCATGTCTCCCTGCAGCGTCCGGGGGGCCACGGTCTTCCTGCGCTCGATGATATAATCCTCCAGGTCCGTCTTGGTGATCTCCCGAGCGTCTTTCCAGTTCAGGAACTTCAGGAGGTAATAGACTCGCCAGGTCTTGTCCTGGATGCTGGACGGCTGCAGCTGCTTGAGTTCCTGCTTCCGGATGTATGCCTTGATGGTCTTTTTATTGGCCGGGTCCAGCTCCGGCAACCGTTTCAGGTACTCCTCAGACATGATTCCTGAGTATGCGCGAGCGGGTATATATTACGCCATGTCATTGCGTAAGGTTCAGGGCCGCACGACCGAACATGGTATCAGGATGAACAGTCTTCACGCCGGAGCGCAAAAAGAGCGAGGGTAGCCAAGCCAGGTCAACGGCGCCAGGTTCAGGGCCTGGTCTCGCAGGAGTTCTTGGGTTCGAATCCCATCCCTCGCATTTTTCCTGCTTGTTTTTCGTTGCATTTTTTAATTTTTAGCAACAATCCCGGAACCCATGAATGGGGGTCCATCCCTTCCAACAATCCAGATTGTGGGGGGGGTCCGACCGGTTTTAAAAAAGAGTGGAGGGGGGGTCAGCCGGATACCCCCCAACTCAAAAGAGAGTGACATACGTTTTTGCAGAGCCGCAAGCCCGGTGTTTCCCGTGGAGTTCCTGACGTGAGCAGGAAATTTCGCCGGGTTCCCGTAATTGAGTAGGGGGGTCCCCCAAGCCTGAGGGGGTGGGGGGGTCTGCTGCATACCCCCCCTGGGGTGTGGGAGGGGGGATGAATCGTTTTTGAAAAAAATTGAGGGGGGGGTTCCCATGAAAAATTTTCCCGGGTTTTCCGGAATCCGGTTACCATAGCATACAGGGCCTGGAAATGACTGATCAGAAACCCCCAATTATCCCTCAAAGCACCCCCAGGCCGGACCGTCCCTCTCCCGGTCTCTCCCCTCCGACAAAGAGGTTACGGGCAGCTCCGGACCAAAAAATTCAGCAGTGAAAACTGTGCCAACACCAGTGAATAAATCTCACCTCTCTTTTATCGGGGATTGGATCTTCTGTCTGTCTGCGCACTGTTGGAATGATGGTATTATGCAACGATCAACGTATCCGCTGTGAACCGGTATGCCCCTTTTGGCACAACCATCTCGAACCGTGCTCCATTCCCCGGCACACCGTTCTCTGTAATCATGATACCGGTAATCGAGAGGATCTCGCGGGAGAGGAACAGGCCAAGGCCGGTATGTTTCCCGAAGCCCTGCTCGAACAGGCGGGCTTTGTCTTCATTTGCGATCCCATTCCCGTTATCCTCGCAGGCAATCACGAGCCCCTCACCGGTTTCATGGGAGGTTATACGGATAGTCGTCATGGCCACACCACCATATTTCAGGGCATTGTCAATCAGGTTAAAGAAGACCTTCTCGAAGAGAGAATCGGCATAAATTTCAAGATCGGTCCTGTCAACATCTACCCGTACATCATTTATCGGCAGAGCCGCCGTAGCCCGCATTACACATGCATGGATATTCTGCCACACAGGAGCCGTGGTTCCCATATCCTCATAGACTTTGGTGAAATCGATCTGGTGCCCCATTGTCTGGACAATCTTCATCTCTGTTTTAAGATATTCTGATGCAGTGGGGATCTGATCGACTTCTTCTTTCGAAAGCTCGAGATATGTCGAAAGGGCCATGAGCTGGTTCTTGATGTCGTGCCTGGTTATTGATGAGAGAATCGTGAGTTTTTTATTTACCCGAAAGAGTGCATTCTCGGCTACCTTCCGCCCGGTGATATCGGTAACTACGGATAAATATCCCGGAATTCCCTTGTCTTCAATCTGTACGGTCTTGATCAGGCAATGCCTGATCGTCTTATCCGGAAGCTGGATGTCAATCTCGTTGAGATGAGCCGGTGATTTTCCGCTATGGAATGCCATTATAAACGTTCTTGAAGCCTTAGCGCTTGCAGGGGTCAGGAATGAATAGATGGATTTCCCGATAAGGGTTTCAGAAGAGAGTCCCAGGAGCCGGGCCGCCTCGGGGTTGACATACCGGATTAACTCGCCGTCATGGATTACAATATAATCAGGAAGGTTGTCCGCTAGGTTCCGGTACCGCACCTCGCTCTCCTGGAGCTCAGCCTGGGTCCGCGCCATGTTGAGCATCAGGAAGGAACCCGTCAGGACAATATCCATGAGGATGAGGATGGTAAAGAAGATCTGATTTATTGGATCCGGGCCTGAAAGCGAGTGGTCCCCCGGAGTAACAAGCCCGATGATGACCATCGTAGTCCAGAAGAGTGCCGTGACAAGGAGTGCCGCGGCAAAGCCGTACCTGAGCAACCGGGTTTCCGGTTCTTTGGGCTGTATCGCGATGAGGGCGGTTGCAACAAAGCAGGGGACAATGACCAACCCTATAATCACGCCACGGATGACCACCGAATCGACACTGAGCTTAAAAAAGAGTAACAGGAGCGTGGCCGGAACCAGGGTGCTGTATACGACCCGCGGGAGCGCCGGCAACCGGAAAAATTTTCCGGTACTGTCAAGCCGCATCATGACCGAGAGCGCGAGTAAAAGATTTCCTCCCGCTGCGGAGATCAGAACAGGCGCGGATTCACCGAATACGTACAGAAAATACCCACAGGAGGTGACCAGCAGGGAGAGCATCCATATCCTGAACCCGTCGTAGGTCTTCTGGGTCATCCAGAACGTAAAGAGCATCAGCGTGAGAAGGACGTTGATGAGGAAAAGGATAACAAACAGGGTCGCTAGATCGGGTGTCCACATGATCTCACACTCCGCCCGGAATTGTCCTGCCGGACATTGTTCTCTGGGAATAAATGGAAAGTATTTTCTTTATCATGTATGAATGTTCTCCCGGCCGGATCCTGCATGGGGTGAAGACCAAAAGACCGTTTTTTAGTATTTCTGACGATTTCAACAAAGCAAAAAAAAGAAACCTTCTCGTCTTTCACTCACTGCACCATCGCAAACACGTAGAAGTAAAACGCGACCATCGGCACGAACAGCGCAAGGTACAACCCGCGGTTCCAGCGCCAGATCTCAAGACCATCCATTGTTTTAATGGGCATCAGGCTGTAAACTGCCATGATGAGGTTGATGGTGAACCCGATCCCTCCCGCAATGGCCCAGACGCCATCAAGCATCACCATGCCGAGGAAGACAAACGTGAGGATGATGCTGACCACCGGCCCGGCAACCATCTCGATCCCTGCCTTTGCCGTGTCCATGTCATCATGCCGGTTGACCAGGTTCCGGTAGGGCTGGGCAAAGGCGTTTCCGAAGAGCCACGCGGTGATGAACATGATGACTGTCCCGAGACCCCAGAAGCGGGTGTCGGCGTCCTGCCCGTGCTTTGATGCAAAATACCGGTGCGCAAAGTCGTGAAGCACGACTGATATCGCACCGACCGCGATATAGATAAGGACCATCTCAAGCGTCAGTGCCGCCCGGTCCGCAAGCATGAATGCCAGCGCAACGATAATGACTGCTCCTTCAATCACGAGTACTTCTGTAGATGAAAGGCCCAGGAAATGCGGTTCCAGTTTGCGGACGGCAAGTCGCCGGGCCGCGATCTCCTTCTCGTCCAGTATCCCGACAATATGCTCCCCGCCAAGCTCTGCAAAGAACCGGGCAAACTTGAATGCCACCTGTGCGAGCAACGAGATATTGGCTATCAGGAACTGGATGAGAAGAATCGCCATGCTCGTGAGGACGGCGGCAAGGGCCATGAACTGCGGCGGGATGAGACCGGCAGTCGGGAGGTTCTTTTCAGTAGTCCCCCGTGCCTGGAGGATGAGGCCGACAAAGCCTTCCGGTTTTGGCTTTACAACCGGCGGTGTTACGGACGGTACCGCGTCCGCCGGATTTACGGCCGAGATATAATCTGATTTCGTCAGCCCGTCGCTGCCGAAATGGTTGTTCACCCGCAGCGTGACGAAATACCGGCCGGGTTCAGTGTAGATATGTACCGGGTTCTGGTCGGTGGATGATGTGCCGTCCCCGAAGTTCCAGTTCCAGGACATAGGCCGGTTGGCCGATTCATCCATGAATTGGACCGTGAGCGGAACAGTCCCCTCCGCTGGGCTCGCAGAGAACTCAGTGACTGGCGGGATACCTACGCCTATATAGGCCGGGACAGTTTTGGTATTGCTGCCGTACTGGTTGGTAACGGTCAGGCTTACCGTGAAATCGCCGGTGGCCTTGTAGGTATGAGTCGGATTCTGCCGTTCGGATGTTGTCCCGTCGCCAAAGTCCCAGCGATACGTCATCGGCTCAGCGCCATGCGAACCATCAAAGAAACTGACGGTAAAAGGACCCTGGCCATACTGGGTGCTTGTATAAAAGTCCGCAACCGGCGGATTGGTCACGACAATATACCCGGTATCCCGGGTAGTATCCGCACACCAGCCTGCGGGCACAAGCCCGATACATAGTACTGCACAGAGCAGGATAAGTTGAGTCAGGTGCTTCATAGTATCCCGTTACTTGTCCCATAATCGGATGCAATGGGCGCAATTATTTTACTTCCTTCTCATTCACTTTGGATGGGCATAAAGAAATTGGTCGTGATTCATGCAAAGAACCTGCAACCGCATCAAAATGCGATGAAGATACATTCTTTTCAGAAAGCCCCGATGATCTGCGTGTTCTGGTAATCCCGTATTTTTGCGTTGTTGTTAAAATCATTGGCAAAAACGCAGACTTCAAAGGTCATCGCGATCCGGTTCATCTTTGTCGGGTACACGGTAAATTCCGATTTGGCTGCAATGAAATCTCCGGCCGGATTTTAAAAATCAAATAATACCTCTAAAAGAAGGGGCCATCAGGTCACGGAACCGTAAAAATCATCAGATTTTTTTTGAACTGTCATCCTGCATGATAAATTTTACAATCAGGAAGATCACAAGCGCGACAATAACGAAGTCAATAATATTGCCAACGAAATCCCCGACAAGGAGTCTTACCGGGCCGATGTCAAGCACCGATGCCCTCCAGTCCCCGCCGGGAACGATGACGGCAATAACCGGCATGATGATATCATTGACTGTTGCAGTTACCAGCTTGGTTGCAGCAGCACCGATGATGAATGCAACAGCAAGACCGATGACCTGGTATTTCTTGAGAAATTCCGTAAACTCTTCAATAAATCCTCGTGATGTCACCATAATCGGTTACCTCCGGAGATCTGCAAAGGTCTCCAGATTTAAAATTACAACAGGTATTATTAAAATATTGCATGAAGGTCCTTTGGCTTATTCAATCCCGGTTACGGCCGCTGGAGGGAGGTATCGGGCAGTTATCCGCCCACTTCCTTCACGGTGCCGATGATAGCCGGGGCCCCGTTGTACCTTGTCCTTGAACCATGGATCTCCACCGTGATAATCGTCCCATCCTGGCGGATACCATGGACAGAATACCGGTCTGTATTGCGGATACCTGCCAGGCGTCCTTCAGCAGCCTTCTTCATCCGTGGGCGATCCTCCTCAATGAAAAGATCCGTGTAATCCCGTATACCTTTGAGATAGTCACTGGAATGCCCGAACAGCCGGATAAAAGCGGGATTGAAATAGACAAAACGGTTGTCCTGGATCATGTAGATTCCTTCCGGTAGTGATTCGGCAAGGCTGCGGAATTTCTCCTCAGATTCGGCAAGTTCCTGCTGTGCCTCCCGCTCTTTGGAGATATCGATGAGCGAGACAACACTTTTCCGGGTACCGGGGATCATCTCGACCGTGATATACGTGCCGATATGTTTGCCCTCACGTGAGAGAAAATCGAACTCATAATTCTTCGGGACTTCTGTTGGATTGGCACGGCGCAGTTCATGGTACTGCTGCATGCGTTCGACATCATCCGTGGAAACAAACCGCGTCCACGGGATCTTCCCGACGATCTCAGATCTCGTGTATCCGGATATCCGCTCAAATTCACGGTTGACAACCGAGATAGTCTTGTCCTCATTGAGGATCATCATTGCAGTGCCGGTCGATTCAAAAACTGTCCGGTAGAGTTCTTCTGATTCATGCATTGCCTTGTCGGCTGCATTGCGGGCAAGCGCCCCGGCAATAATCTGGCTATAGATTTTGAGGATATCTACATCCTCGTCCGGCCAGGAGATCTCATTTTGTGTCGTGCCAAGGCCAAGCAACCCGATTACCGCAGGACCGCTTGTAAGGGGCAGGACCAGAAATGACTTGATCCCTATTTTCTGCAGCCAAGTCTTCAGTTTTTTTGAATCTTCTGTATTATTCGGCAGGGCAGCAACACTGGGGACATTCACGATCCTGAAATCATCAATATTTTTAATGAGCCAGGAAATGTCCCGGTAATTCACAGGGCCTGGCCGGCTTTTCAGGGAAATACACCCGGGATCCACCCAGGCATGAGTCCAGGCAATCTCACCCCGAGTTGCGGTTTCCTGTGCAATATAACAGTGATCCACGCCAGCCCGCGAGCCGATATCGACAAGGAGCTCGTTGATTGCGGCATCTATACGATCTGCAGACAGGCGGATGAACCGTGCTGATGTCACGGAGGTGTGCCTGATCATCTCGAGACGGTTGTACAGGGCCTGTTCTGCACGACGGCGGGAGACGGCCTGTACAATCTTGTGCCCGAGCTCGGCAAACTGGGCTTTCGGGGCACCACCTTTCTGGAGGTAAAAATCCGCGCCGCTGTTGATGGCTTCCATGACTACCTCTTCGCGGCCTTTGCCCGTGAAGAGGATGAACGGGATATCGGATATAGTGCGGATATCGCGGAGGAGCGAGATCCCGTCCATTTCCGGCATCATGTAATCCGAGACGATGGCATCGAAATTTGCATTTTTGATAATCTCAAGTGCGGACAGTCCGGACTCTGCGGTCGTTATGGCAAAGGTGCCATCAAGTTCAAGGAAAATTTTTCCCAGTTCAAGCAGCTCAGGCTCGTCATCGATATAGAGAACAGAGATCATGGATCCACGTATCCGGAACGGATGTCTTATGCTATCCTGTCCAGTACAAATTATTTAAGTCCTTTGCAATTTAGCTAAAAACGCCCAAAAAAGGATATCAGACCAGCGGTTCGGGTTGATGGACTGACAGGGAAGGAAGTTTTGTCGGTTTGACAAGGACGGGTTCGTCGCTTTTTTGGATCTTCTGGATGATCAATTCTTTTCCTGCCTTTGTCATCGCAAAGATCGGGATTGCAACACCGGCCTGCACCATCGCCCGCCCGCTCACGGCGTCGCGTATGGTCTTTGAGGCACAACTGGTCACGAGATCGCACGCAGTAACGAGAATCTCCGCTTCGTTTTTATCAAGGCCGGTCACGTGAACACCGAAGATGAGTGTGGCAGGGTGAACCTTCCGGATAACTGCAGCATCCCGGGGCAGGGCTACGGTGACGGCAATCTTCCGGAACCCTTTCTCAACTGCGAGGGCAACACCGGCAAGCGGATCCATCGATGCGTTCTCCTTGTCAAGTACAATGCCGCCGTTCTCTTCAATCCGTGCCATTACTTCAGGATAGGGGCATGTTGAGGCGAGCCCGGACATACGGCCACCGATACCCTGGACGAGCGCAGGTTTTGTGACAATGACCGTCCCAGCGCCATCGCATGCAAGTACTACCGCATCGAGGAAGCCGGCCTGGAGGCCGAAACTCAGGATCTCGGATGCACCAAAGCCGACAAATTCCCGGTTGTCCAGCACTTCCCGCTGCGGTGTGCACATCCCGAACGCTTTAATGCGGTGCTCAATGTTTGCCTTCACGGACTCGTTGGTGATATCGGATATGGGGTACGCGAACCTTTTAGCAAGCGGGCAGTCTTTGATGATTGCCTCCCCGACTTCCACAACCTTCCCGCCCCTGATTATAATACGGCACCGTCCGATAGCCTCGATGACGTGCTCGTCCTTCTGCTGCTCCATGGTTCTTCCTATGAAAATACCCGGGCAGAGTATTAATGATACTCCCCGCGGCAACAAAATTTCCGTTATGCATATCACGCCATGAGATGAATGATGGAGTATGCAACCGGTATCGCGCCTGGAGGAGATTGATCTTTTCCGAGGGATCGCGATCCTCATGATGGTAGTCTTCCACACGGTCTTCGATCTCAGTTTCTTTGCACTGTACCCGGTCGATGTTTCTACTGGCTTCTGGCGGTATTTTGCGTACGCTACCGCATCACTCTTTCTCCTTGTTGTCGGTGTGTCGCTGGTCGTGAGCCATGACCGGGCTGCCTCAAAACTGTCAGGCTTTCCGCTGGCAAAAAAATTCCTGCTCCGCGGTGCCGGCATCTTCGGGCTCGGTCTGCTTGTCACGTTCGCGACCTGGTGGTACCTGCACGAAGGTTACGTGATCTTTGGCATCCTTCACCTGATCGGTGTTTCTGTAGCGCTGTCTCCGCTCTTCTTCCGGTTTAAGAAATGGAATATCGCGCTCGGCCTTGCGTGCATCATGATGGGATGGGTCATTACTGGTTTGGGCGGCCCGGTTTTTTTACTGCCGCTCGGGTTCATGCCGCCCGGTTTTACATCAGTTGATTACACTCCATTCTTCCCATGGTTCGGCATGGTGCTGATCGGGCTTGGTACTGGCGAGTTCCTGTACGCGGGCGGGGTCCGGCAATTTTCAATCGGGCCGCTGCCTGGTTTTTTTGTTGCGCCGCTCTCGTTTATTGGCCGGCACTCGCTCGTGATCTATCTCGTTCACCAACCGGTGATCATCCTGCTGCTGGCGCTGGTGACGGGGACGCAGGTGCTGTGAAGAATATGGAGATCGAATTATCGAGGGTAATCCAATATTTCCCGACACGGTAAACGGGCATCTGCCGGTGTTGGGTGTTGAGACGTGCGGTTGTACTGATGAATGAGTAAAATCATCATTGCACTTCCCCGACCAGAAAACAATAATCAAAACCCATAACTACATTTTTCCAAAGCACCCATGTACCAGAACATATCCCATGTCCCGCCTGCCCTCCATCCCGCTATTCATCCTTATCCTGTGCCTGATCATCACCACCGGCTGCACCTCGCCGGCTGACACGATCGGGGCGACTGCCAACAATACACCAGATGGAAAACAAATAATGTCAGCGTACCAGCAGTCAGTCTCTCAGCCGGACATTACTTCAGATTTCATCCGGATGGACACCGATATCTACAACGCGGGCGAAGTCGTGGAATTCGTGGTCACCAATAATGGCCTCCTGCCGCTTACCTGTTCCAACACCCCGCCGGATTTCCGCGTCACATTCCAGGCCGGCAATGGCCGCTGGGCAACGAAGATGGGCCCGGACGTTCCAGTTCCCGGGAACATCTCCCACCTCCAGAAAGGCGAGTCAACACGGGTGTACCGTTTCATCTCCACCGCCTGGGATGCAGGGCGATACCGCATCGTCTCGGATTGCGGCGTCGAACGCGACTTTTTAATCCGAGTTCTGCCAACACCGGCCCCGACCGCGACTCCCTGCTCTGTGAATAACACGGCAGATACCACACCGTGGATTAAGATCGATCCAATCGACGACCAGTACGATGCCAGGCCGTTCACAATCCATGGGACAACCAACCTCCCTGTCAGACAGGAACTGCAGTACACGATATTCTCAGCCCTTGACAAAGACCAGGCCGCTTCACTTGAACCACTGGGATCCTTCACTACGTTTGTTGAGGAAGGATCATGCGGCACCAACACGTGGAACGCAATGGGCGAAATCCAGGCAACTGGGGATTTCTTCATCGGAATCTCGGATACGGAAAAGAAGGCTACTGCAATCAAGCGTTTCAGCGTGTATCTGTCATGATCTTATGTTCCCCGGATTCCGGGGAATCCTGCCGGGAAGAGGTAACCGTTTATTACCTGGACCCAACCTGTATTATGAGAATCCTTTATGTTCCTCCGCATCTTCTCGCTCACACTTGAACCGGCAAACCCATTGCAGTTCTCACTCCCTGAGTTCCGGTCGGCCCTGGCCCGGCAGCTCTTGAAGTACCCGGCACCGGCACTTCCTGATGGTAATGGCGGGCAATGCATCCACCGGTATCCTGCTCTCCTCTGCAAGCAAGTCAAAGGTGAACTGATGGCGATCGGGATCTGCCAGGGTGCATCATTCCTACAGCAGGTTACAGAAGGAAATGCGGATATTGAAGCCGACGATATTTCATGCACCATTACCTCGCGGGACCCGGAGATACGCAAGGAGTTTTTCGGGATCGATAGCGCAATGCATACATATGAATTCCTGACCCCCTGGCTTGCCCTGAACCAGCAGTATGCGAAAAAGTTCTATGACCTGAGCGGCAAACCCGCGAGGGACGCATTTATGCTCAAACTTTTGCTCGGTAACCTGAACACGCTCGCAAAATCTCTTGACTATACCCCCACGGAACCGGTAACCTGCATGGCCCATGTGAAGTTCAAGAGGGAACGGATCGACCGCGAGAACGTGATTGTCTTTTTTGGAAAATTCACGACAAACCTCCGCATCCCGGACTCCATGGGGATCGGGCAGTCGGTCTCGCAGGGGTATGGGACGATACGGGAAATCCCAGGCGGGAACCGGCTGAATGAGGAGATAGGTTCGGAGTAATCATTCTCTTGCCCGTGATTTCCGTTTCTCCGGCTCTATCTTTTTTTCCTATTGCAGCATATTGTACTTGTATCAATGATCACGCTTCGCCCGATCCTCGATGAGGATATCCGGCTCATTAAGTCATGGCCGCAGTACCCGCCGGAGTTTTCCGATCTGGATTACAGCCTGCGGGACGGTGGCTGGCTTGATGAGTACTGGAAGAAACCACAGACTGCAATTCTTGTTGCCATGGATCAGGGAGAAGTTATTGGTTTTTCTGTGCTGTCCAGGGACAGCCCCGGAAAAAAGGAGTTCAGGATCGCGCTCCATCCCCATCGAATTGGAGCGGGCAAAGGGAAGACAATCCTGTGCCGCACGCTTGAGTACTGTTTTGCCGATATGACAGTTACCTCAGTTCGGCTGATCGTACGCAAGAACAATCTCCGGGCGCAGAAGTTATACACATCAGTAAAGTTCCAGCCAACCGGTGAATGTACAGAAGAGATCCAAGGAAAAACCATACCGTTTTTCATGATGGAGATCGATCGGCGGACATTTTTCCTGGAGAACCGATCATGAAACAGGCATTATTCGTCATAGACGTTCAGAACGAATATTTTACCGGGAAAATTCCGGTAACATACCCGCAGGGAAGCTTTGAGAATATCCTGAAGGCCATGGACCGGGCCCATGCGTCCCACGTCCCCATTGTCGTGATCCAGCACACGAACATGGCTCCTGATGCCCCTACATTCCGGAATGGCACGCCCGGCTGGGAACTCCATGACGAGATCAAGCGTCGGCACGCGGATGTCGTCATCGAGAAACACATGCCTGGCAGTTTTACAGGAACAGGCCTTGAGGACTGGCTGAAAGCTCATGACATTACGACGGTCACGATTGCCGGCTACATGACGCAGATGTGCTGCGATACCACGGCACGACAGGCATTCCATCACGGGTATACAGTCAATTTCCTGTCGGATGCGACCGGGACGCTCTCGATCACCAACGCGGCCGGCTCTATCAGCGATGCCGATCTCCACCGGGCGGTCCTCATCACCCAGCAGATGCGTTTTTCTCGGGTCCTGAAGACCGACGAGTGGATCACGGAATGGTAACAGCACGAAATCTTTTTTTTTAGGGGTAAAGGGCCAATACAGCCCTATCGCAACAGAGGCGCCATAGCGGCAGGGTGAAGCCCCCGGAGCATCAGTGTTTTCCGGTCCAAAGCGGATGTACCTTTTTCCATTACATTTTGGACCTGCAATTTTTACCTTTTTCACTCAGTAAATCCTTCCTGGATTCAGGGGCTGAAATAGTATATTACCCTTAAAAAACCGGCGAATCAGAACCATAATTCTCCAGGTTATTCCTGCTGTCACGTGCGCTGTTTCCAATATCGCGGATAACACAGGCATTAAAAACCATACCACGAGCCGTGATATCAGGAAGTCAGACTCGTGGTAAAAAAATAGATTCAGTTATTGAATAAACAGCGGCACATCACGGAATTCACTGCAGTCAAATACACCCCGGTCAGTGATCCGCAGGGAGGGGATGACGGTAAGCGCGAGGAACGAGAGGTACATGAAAGGATCGGCAATCCCGCCCATCACCCCGGTTGTCCGGTGCAGGTCAGTGAGGCGTGCAACTGCCTGGGGGTAAGGCAGGGTTGACATGAGGCCGGCACAGTCAAGCGGGAGGATTGTACGGGTATTGCCCATGACCGCAACCATGGCGCCCCGGGCCTTAATCACTTCGTCAATTGCCCAGAGGATTTCCGGATCGCTTGTTCCGACTGCGATAATATTGTGAGTGTCATGAGAGACGCTGGATGCAATCGCACCACCGGAAAAACCAAACCCGTGAACCAGCCCGACCCCGCAGGATCCCGGCCGGTACCGGTTAACTACTACGACTTTCAGGAGATCACGGCCTATGTCCGGGAGAGTCGTATCATCCACAGCGTATTCGAGCGCTTCTGTTATAATCTGGTTGTGGACAAGACCTATCACCCGGGCTGTGCCGGATCCGGCAATGCGTATGGACTGGGCAGATGGCGTTGTGCAGTGGAACGATTCCGGCGGGACGGTTACCTCTGCCGGTGTTGTTACCGTAACTTCCATCCCGGAACGGAACACTTTTTTTATCACGAAACTGTGCGGATTATCGATGATGCAGAAATCGGCCCGCCTGCCCGGTACAAGCGCCCCGCGATCGGAAAGGCCAAACCGTTCTGCAGGTGACAGGGTTGCCATACGGATTGCAAGATCCGGAGAAATGCCGCATTCGATGGCCTTTCGGATACAGCGATCGATATGCCCGCTCTCCATGAGCAGGTCAGCGTGGCAGTCATCGGTGGCAAAACTACAGCGGGAGACGGTCGACGGGTTGATTAGGGGTGCGAGTGCTGCGATATTGCGCTCGGTCGATCCCTCCCGGATGAAAATATACATTCCCTGCTCCAGTTTTTCTTTTGCCTCGGCAAGGTTGGTGCACTCGTGATCGCTCTGGAGCCCTGCAAGGATGTACGCGTTTAAGTCTTTGCCTGACAAGAGCGGGGCATGGCCGTCGCGGACCTGCGAGAGCGCGAGTTTTTCCTTAATCCCCGGATCCCCGGCAAGGACACCCGGTACATTCATCATCTCCGCGAGCCCGAGTATACCTTCTCTTTCGGTAAACGGCCGGAGATCTACGGCATCGAGTATTGCTCCGCCGGTTTCTGTGGGGGTTGCAGGGACACAGGACGGGAGCAGGTACTGTATATCGACGGCAGCACCGTCCCTCTCGGCGAGCATGAATTCAAGGCCCGCAGTTCCGGCCACGTTCGCAATCTCGTGGGGATCGGCAACAACGGTCGTTGTCCCATGGAGTGCAACCAGTCGTGCGTATTCACGTGGCGTAACAAGCGAGCTCTCGATATGCACGTGGGCGTCGATAAGCCCGGGGATCATATACTGTCCATTAAAATCATGCACAACATTTCCGGAATATTCCCCGATACCGAGAACAATGCTGTCCTTTATCGCGAGCGTACCTGTTTCCCAGGTACTGGTGAACGGGTTGAATATGCTGGCATTTTTGCAGATGATGTCCGCAGGAACAAGGCCCCGGGCTGCGTCAAGTAAATCTTTTCTGAATGTATCCATCTAATTCACCACGATATCCCGGATTGTTGCGGTCTGGCGCTCATCAGGGGTCAGGATGTAAATATAGAGTTTGTAACTGCCCGGCTGGAGTGTTAATGGCACAGCTACTTCATTATCTCCATTCTGGAGCATGACGGGTACCTGGAGAAACGTCATCTCCTGCTGATGGAGATTGCGAATCTCGTACACGGTCACCTGTACAAATGCATCAACGGGTTCATTTGTACAGGTCACCGGAACAAGGATCGTGCCGTTCCGGTATGAAACGTCACCAATAACTGTCGAGGTGCATCCCGCCCCAAGCAGGAAAAGAACAAGGATGGCACAACAGAAGAGATGAGTGCAGCACCGGGCGGACATAGATGATAATCTGATTGCAAGATAAAAAAGGTAATAGATCCCTCTTGGAAAAGGGGAGCAAATGTTCCGGTCAGCACCGGAACTTTATGATTTCATGGGATACTTTTTCTGCAATCTGGTTGATGTTGCTGACCACGTGGGTTATCTGGTCTACCGCTGCGCTCGATTCCTCAGTAGCCGCTGCAGAGTCCTGGGCTTCCTGCGAGCTGTTCTCGATGAGGCCTATGACCTCGCTTAAACTTCCCGCCACCTGCTCGATGGATGCAGCCTGCTCTTCAGCTGCAGCTGCCACTTCCATGACGTTATGGCTGATCTTGTCGATGGATTCAGCAATTTTGTTGAAGTTGGTAATGGTTTCCTGGAGAGCAAAACTGCCATCGCGAACACCCTCATTGGAGGAATGAACTGCCTCAACCGCATGGTTTGTCTGGTTCTGCAGGTTCTCAATCATGCCGGAGATCCGTTCTGCAGATGCCCGGGATTCGACAGCGAGCGATTTGACCTCGGTTGCCACGACAGCAAATCCGCGCCCTGCTTCACCGGCACGGGCCGCTTCAATCGCAGCATTGAGTGCCAGGAGGTTGGTCTGGTTGGCAATGTCCGTGATCAGGTTGACGATCTCGCTGATCTTGTCCATCTGGCCCTTGATCTCGCCAATGATCTGGTCAACGTCATTTGAGGATTTGGTGATGCCCTGCATACCAACTTCGGTTTTCTTGGCAAGATCCATGCCGTTTTTACTGTAAGCTGTCGTGTCCGTGACCAGCTGGGAAACGGATTCAGATTTCTGCGCAACTTCCTGGATTGCACGGGAGAGATCATCCATCCCCTGCTGTACCTGATACATACCTTTGATGGTCTTCTCCGCGTTCTCGCTGACCTTTGTGGCATTTATTGCACACTGGCTGGAGCCTGCAGAGACTTCCTGGATGCTTGCGTTTGCCTCTTCGGTATTTGCCGCAAGATTTGTCACCTGCTGGTTGATTGAGAGCATCGCGGCAGATATATCAGTCCCGATACCGTTGAGGGAGTTCTGGAATGTCAGGAAATCTCCCTGCATCGTTATTTTCTCATCAAACCGTGCGGTAAAATTCCCAGCTGCATATTCACCGGAAACCCGTATGCCTTCATTCATGGGAATGGCTACATTCTCAAAGGTCTTGTTGATACCGGAAATGATCTCCCAGTACCCACCCTTGAACCGGGCTGCATCCCCGCGGACGGAGAGTCGACCCTCAACCGCAGCAACGGAGAGCTTGTTCGATTCGGCAATAAGGGCCTTGAGTGTGTCGGTCATCGTCTTGAGTGCCGGGACGATTTCGTCTTTGGGATCTCGGATTTTAAGTTCACGGCTCAGGTCGCCTTTGGCGATCATCTTCATGGTGCCGATGACGTATTTGTCGAGGTCATTGGAGAACTTATCCATCTCTTCGGCCATCTGCCCGATCTCGTCCTTGCGGTTGAGATTAAGCCGTTCTCCGAGATGCCCGAGATGGATCTCGCGGATGTTTGCGGAGATCTGTCTGATGGGGGTGAGGATGCTCTGGGTCAGGGAAAAACCCATGGCAACAGACGCGACAATTCCCACACAACACAGAATGAGGATGGCCACATTCCCTGATCCCGCTGCTCCAGCGGTGTTCATAGTACTGAATCCTAAGAGCGCGATAATTGCAAAAATCGCGGCTGAAAGGATATAGGATCCGAAGATCTTTTTTCCAAGAGGGATGTTATCAAGATTCTGCATTTGATCAAACCTGCATGCGGGGGTGTTTTGGGGTTCGTCTCGTTCTGCTGTTTTTGGGTATAAATAACGATAACGGCGGATCAGGGTTAGATTTGCCCCATCACCTCCGCCAGGGGCTGTTCATTATGCTTTCTTTTCCAGGATACTCAGGGTCTGCCGGATATCTATCCAGATGACCAGTTCGTTTACTTCATTCTCCTTATCACGGGACTTTTTCTTGATGATCCCGAGAATTGCCTCATCATCCCCGGCACCTGCCGTGGAAGCAGCGTCAACGTCCTTCTCTTCAAAGGTGGAGACTGCAAGTACATCGTCGACGAGAATGCCGGTTTTTACTCCGGTCAGTTTCTCATCAAGAACGATGAAACGGCCATCCTCATTCTTCCTGTTTCCTTCTACCGGGATGTGCAGGCGGTCTTTGAGATCGATGATGGTGGTAATCTCTCCGCGGAGATCAATGATGCCCTTCATGTAGGATGCCGTGTTGGGGAGCTGGGTGATAGGCATATACTCTACAACTTCGCGAACATCGAACAGGTCGATGGCGAAATGTTCCTTTCCGAGAAGGAACTCGAGTACCTGGAATGTTTTTCCAGAAATTTTCGAATCATGCCCGGTAATGGGGTGAGCCAGGCGGGCCTCGGGGGCCCCCAGGTTTTTCACCGTGTCAGTACTGTCCGTGGTCATGTGTCAACCCACCTCATTTACTTGAAATTGTTGATCTCTTTCTTAACATCCTCAACAACAACGGCAACATTACCGATGACTTTTCCGATCTGCTCAATCGCCGCGGATGACTCTTCGCTGGCGGCAGCCGAATCGGTTGATTCCTTTGCGGTGTTCTGGATGAGGTTATTGACTTCGTTGACACTTGCGGTGATCTCCTCGACAGATGCTGCCTGTTCCTCAGTAGCAGATGCAACGTCGCCGACATTCCGTGTGATCTGGTCGATGGACTGAGCAATCCTGGTGAAACTTGCCACGGTGTCCTGGAGAGCCTCGCTTCCTTCCTTGACGCCGGCTGTGGATGCAGATACTGCATCAACAGCGCTGTTGGTCTGGACCTGGAGATTCTGGATCATATCCGCAATCCGTTCCGCGGATGTCCGTGACTCGACGGCAAGTGACTTGACT
>JALOBP010000140.1 GCA_023228295.1 Methanoregula sp. | reverse complement strand
GTGAATGATCCGGATGTCCTGGCTGCATTCAGGTTCTTATCAGAAAAAGAGGGCATCATTCCGGCACTGGAGTCGGCCCATGCGGTTGCATGGGTGATGAAGAACGCTGACCGGTTCGACCGTGACGATGTCGTCATCATCAATCTCTCCGGGCGCGGTGACAAGGATGTGGCTGAAGTTGCAGAACTTCAGGGGAGGGTTGCATGAGACGGATTGATGCGGTATTCGCCCGCCATAAAAAACCGGCTTTCATTGGCTTTACCGTGGCAGGGGACCCGGACAAGGAGACGAGTATCCGGGCAGCCATGGCGCTCATCAAAGGCGGGACGGACATCCTTGAACTGGGCATCCCGTTCTCGGACCCGGTCGCAGATGGCCCGACCATCCAGAAAGCCGACGAGCGGTCGCTTGCATCAGGCACAACCGTTGACACGGTTTTCGACATTGTCCGGGAAATACGGAAGCGTTCCGAAGTCCCCATTGTCTTCCTTGTCTACTTCAATATGGTCTGTCACAGGGGGATCGACCGGTTCTATCGCGAGGCTCATGAGGCGGGGGTGGATGGCATCCTCGTCGCCGACATGCCGGTTGAGGAAGCTGACGAGGTGTACAAAGCAGCACTCCGGAATTATATCGATCCGATCTTCCTCATCACCCAGACAACATCTGACACGCGGATCAAAAAGATCGCGGCAAAGTCCCGCGGGTATCTTTACCTTGTGGCAGTTCTCGGGGTTACCGGGGTTCGTGACAGGGTGTCATCGGGGGCGCTGGATCTCTTAAAACGGGTACGGAAGTATACGGGGGTCCCGCTTGCGCTCGGGTTTGGCATATCAACACCTGACCATGCAAAGACTTGTGCGGCTGCCGGAGCTGACGGGGTGATTGTCGGGAGTGCCATTGTGGACATTATCAGCAGGAACCCGCAAAATCCCGACGTGATGGAGCGGGATCTGGAAGCCTATGTATCAGAGATGAAAAAAGCCCTCTGATCTTTTTTTATTGTACGGGTTCGGCACGATAGCCATGATCCGCAAGGATCGCGGCAACCCGGCCGGTCCATTCAACAGGATCTCCACAAGGAATCGGCACCACCTGCGCATCCCAGAGGTTTTCAAGTGCGGGATCATCCGTCCGCAGGGTGTTTCTCCCGATCACCCTTCCGCAGATATTCCCCCCGCGATCCAGAATTATCATCCGGTAGCACCTGAATGACTGGCAGATCTTCGGGCGGGTTGCATAGATCGCGCAGACGGAGGTATCACCACCCGGGACGTTCCGGAGGAACGGGCAGGCCTTCGGGGGTGTGCCGGCCGGTGCATCACCCTGCATGAGAAACTCATCTGCAATCTCCGCTTCAAATGCCGGATCAACGCAGGCTGAAAAGACAAGGTTGTCGATGGAGCTGCGGCAGTAATAGTCCCGGTCAGTGAACTGGCGCTCGATTATGATGGATCTTCCGAGGCTGACACAGCATTTGCCGCACCGGTCGCAGATGAACGATGCCATGAGAGAGATAATGACCGTGGGGGGTACAAATGCGTTGCGATACAGCCTGGCTGACAGGCCCCGTAAACGTTCATTTTAAAAAGCCGGATTTTCCCAATAAATTTGATTTTTCTGATTTTTCTGAAAAGTTTTATCTTTGGGAACAGCGATATGACCGGTGGAACGAACATGGGAAAGAAAAAAAAGAATGCCGGGGGCGACCCTGCGGGTAACGAATGCGAGTGCGCACCCGTAGCCGGGTGTACCGTCGAGGCGGTCCTGTCCATGGACGACCGGGGCCAGATGGTGCTCCCCAAGGACGTACGGGAGAAAGCCGGGATACGAAGCGGCGATAAACTCGCCCTTATCAGCTGGGAGAAGAATGGCACCGTCTGCTGTCTCGCGCTGATGAAAGTTGAGAATCTGAGCGGTATGGTCAAGGACGTGCTCGGGCCGGTCCTGAACGAGAACGAATAACCGGGGAGTGGAGAACGATGGAAAACGATGTCACAACCAGATCCTCCTGCTGTTCCTGTACTCCGCAGGAGAATGCATCTCAATGCAGCTGCAACACTTCAGCAGCAGTTCCGGCAATCCGGACAACAGACAGCACCATTACTGCTGCCAACCGTCTCGACCATTTTCTTGCCCGGTGGGGAGTCAGGAGAGGCGACCACCGTGTAGAGCCCGGCCTTTATCGTCTCGGCAATGCCACACCGGAATCACCTGTCTTTGCTTCGGCTAACTACACCCTGAGTTTTGATGCCCTGCGTTCTGCACTGGCAGGAGTCGATGCCTACATCCTTGTCCTCGATACCAAAGGGATCAATGTCTGGTGCGCTGCAGGCAAGGGTACCTTCGGAACCGAAGAACTGGTCCGGCGAATTGCATTAACCGGCCTTCCTTTTGTGGTGAGCCACAAGAAGATCATCGTCCCCCAGCTCGGAGCGCCTGGAATATCGTGGCCGGATGTGCTGAGAAAAACCGGTTTCATGGTTGAATACGGCCCGGTGCGTGCCCGGGACCTTCCGGAGTATCTCAAAACCCATACGGCAAGTGCTGCCATGCGCAGGGTTGAGTTTCCGTTACGGGACCGCGTTGTCCTTATCCCCGTGGAACTCGTCCACGTTACCCCTGCGGCGATCATTTGTGCAGTTGCACTCTGGTTCCTTGCCGGCCCCGTTGCCGCCATCGCAGCGATAACTGCCGTGGTTGCAGGAACGGTCCTCTTCCCGATATTCCTGCCATTCATTCCAACGCAGGACTTCTCAACAAAGGGCCTCGTTCTCGGAGGAGTTGTTGCAGTACCGTTTGCCGTTGCGTTTTATTCTTCCCCGGCCCTGCCCGGCTGGGCAGCAACCGCAGGGGCACTTACGCCGCTCCTCATCATGCCGGCAGTGACCGCATATCTCGCCCTCAACTTTACGGGCTCAACAACCTTCACGTCCCGAACCGGGGTCAGAAAAGAGATCTTCCGGTACGTGCCGGTCATGGCGCTCATGGCAGGCACCGGTATCGTACTGGGAATCGTACTGGGAGCAGGCCGGCTTATGGGAGTGATCTGATGTTCAATTCTTACCAGGAAACAACCCTCAGGCTGGATGCGGAGCGGTGTATCAACTGCAAACGCTGCACCCAGGTATGCCCGCACGCGGTTTTTGCCGAGGGAAAGGACCATGTTGAACTTGCCCGCCCTGCTGCCTGCATGGAGTGCGGGGCCTGCGCCCTGAACTGCCCGGTCCAGGCGATCACCGTTGAGAGCGGAGTCGGGTGTGCGTGGGCAATGATTAGCGCCGCCCTCCGGGGAAAAGATATGGACAGCGGCGAATGCAGTTGCGGCGGGGACGACGGGTCCTGCTGTGGTCAGTCACCGGAACAGTCCTGCGGTTGTGACAATAAATGAAAGAAAAAATCCGGGTGCTCTTCATCTGCACGGCAAATGCAGCCCGTTCCCAGATGGCCGAGGGGCTGCTCCGTGCAAGATATGGCGACCGGTATGAGGTCTTTTCCGCCGGCACCCGCCAGTCGAAAGTCAGCACCCGGGCGATCGTGGTGATGCAGGAGATCGGGATCGATATCTCGCACCACCATTCAAAGACTCTTGCCGGGTTGGGGGCAGCATCCTTTGATCTTGCAGTCACGCTCTGCGATAATGCACATTCAGTATGCCCTATCGTCCCTAATGCGAAAAAGACGGTTCATCGGGGCTTTTCCGACCCCCACCTCTCGCCGGGCACGGAAGAGGAGGTACTTGACGGGTACCGGACTGTCAGGGATGAGATCGCGGCATGGATCGAAGATACTTTTGCATAACACCCATCAGCACAACAACATTGATGACCTCCCATCGCGTTCAATGAATTATTCCCCGGGTTGTCTGAATGCCATGAGCGGCAGAAAAAAGGATGTCTACACGGAGTCCCTGGAACTTCATGAAAAGTACCACGGGAAGATCGAGGTTTATTCAAAGGTCCCGATAGCAAACCGTCATGATCTCTCTCTTGCCTACACGCCCGGTGTAGCCGAGGTCTGCCGGGAGATTGCCAAAGACAAAAATCTCGCGTACAGGTACACGCTCAAGGCTAATACAATTGCCATCGTATCTGACGGTTCGCGGGTGCTCTCGTTAGGAAATGTCGGAGGATATGCGGCGATCCCGGTTATGGAAGGTAAGGCCTTAATCTTCAAGAAACTCGCTGGGATCGACGCTTTTCCTATCTGTTTTGAGAACTACCACACGGAATTTGTCGATGAGGTAAAGAACATCGCCCCGGTCTTTGGCGGGATCGCGCTTGAGGATATTGCAGCCCCGAAGTGTTTTGAGCTCGAAGAGGCATTGCAGGGGATCGGGATCCCGGTGATGCACGATGACCAGCACGGGACGGCAGTGGTGGTGCTTGCTGCCCTGATCAATGCCTGCCGGGTAACCGGCAAGCGGTTCGGGGATCTCAATATTGTCGTCATCGGCGCCGGCGCGGCCGGGTTTGCGATTACCCGCATGCTCCGGTGCATCGGGTATAACCCCGACATATGCAGCAGCGTGAACAATATTATCGTCTGCGACGCCCGGGGGATCATCCACCGTCACCGTGATGGATTGTACGCGAACAAGTACAAGTTCATCATCGCAGAGGAGACAAATCACGGAGGGCTGACCGGAACCCTCGAAGATGCCATGGAAGGCGCTGATGTCTGTATCGGGGTTTCGGTCCCGGCCATCGTCACCCCCGCAATGGTCCGGTCAATGAACAAGGATCCGATCATCTTTGCACTGGCGAGCCCGGTGCCGGAGATCCTGCCCCATGACGCACATATGGCCGGAGCTGCGATTGTAGGAACCGGACGCAGCGAGTACCCCAACCAGATCAATTATGTCCTTGCATTCCCCGGGATCTTCCGGGGGGCACTCGATGTCCATGCCACCCGCATCTCGGACGAGATGAAAGTCGCAGCTGCCCATGCCCTTGCTGATTATGTGACCCACCCGCAAAAGCATCGCATCCTCCCCCCGATCCTTGATCGTGGCGTTGTTACCGCAGTGGCAAAGGCAGTGAGTGCCGCCGCAATCACGAGCGGGTGTGCCCGGTCATTTGAGTAAGGGGTGGTGGCGTAACAATTCCGTGAGCCTTACAGGGCATTCAGGGTCCGGCAGACTTTTTCCATCAGCGCATGGTGGCAGCAGAGGTGCTCCATGAATTTTGTGCTGCGTTCACGCGCCGGAAGGGGGACCCACTCGATCCCCACATCCGTCTTCCAGAGGATCAGTCCCTCGGCCGGTGCAGGCTGGAGCGGACGTTTTGCAGGAGCTTCCAGC
>JALOBP010000051.1 GCA_023228295.1 Methanoregula sp. | reverse complement strand
AACATGCATGCTGTCATAGCCGAGAACCGGCATCAGTGCAGCTGCATCGTCAGCATACTGGGGAATGGATGGTGTTGTAGTATAATCACTGCTGTAACCCATCCCCCGGTGGTCGTGGGTGTAGACGTGATATTCGAGGCAAGGATGCCAATGAATGTCTCGTCCCAGCCGTCAACGGTACCGCCAAATCCTGTAGCCCACAGGCGGGAATATTGAACCCCCTCATCCCAGCAGGTCATTGTAAAGAGGTTACCCCAGACAATACTGAATGGCTGTGGCATGACACCCAGGAGAAATGCGGTTATGCTGTGCGTAAATTCATGGATGAGAATAACAATTGCCTGGCAGGGAAAAAAAGTCGCCAGCATGATCAGCAGATAAACAACAGCACTTCTGATGTCCTGGTAACCGGTACTCATCGTCTTACCCTCTCCCTGAATCCGTTTTAATGTATGCAATCTGTCCCGCCATCTCTTAAAAAATCCTCTCATGTTCCTGCACGTTCGCACCGCACCATTTGGCAATATTCATAGGCATGCACCGGCAACACGAACGCTATGAAGGCATATCACCTTGTGGTAATTCTCTTACTTCTTGCGGCTTCGGTTGTCATGGCCGGGTGCACTGCCCCGGCCGGCGATACACAGGCCGCCGGAATGGAGACTGTTGCACAAAAGATCACGGCATCCATCAACGCCGGGCTTGGCGATCTTAAGGACGGGATAAAGAACAACGCCCTCGCCCTTTCAACGGCAGGCCTTGCCGGCCGGGACGCGGAAACAACCATGTCCGAAAACCTCCTGCGCCACCCGTGGGCTGTCTCGTCCCTTGTCATATCCCGTGACGGGATCGTCATGATGGCGGTACCAGTAAACTATGCCGGCATTGTTGGTGAGGATCTGAGCTGGCAGCCGCAGGTGCAGAAGGCGAACTGGGAACAGGTACCGATCGTCAGCGGGGTCTTCATGATGGAAGAAGGATTCGACGGGATCTCGCAAAGTTATCCTGTCTTCTCCCCATCGGGCGAGTATCTTGGCTATACCGACATCACCTACCTGCCGGATGAGTTCCTTGGCAGGCAAATCCGGCCGGTCATGAACGGCACGACATACGATGTCTGGGTGACGCAGACTGACGGGACCGTTATCTACGATACTACCAAGGAGGAGGTTGGCAAAAATCTCTTCACAGACCCAGCCTATACGGATCCTGCCCTGCAGGAGATCTTTACCCGGATTGTACAGGAGCCGTCCGGAACCGGGACTTACACCTTCCGGGACCGGGACTGGAACCGGAACGTGACCAAGACCGCAGTCTGGGAGACAGCCGGGATTGACGGAACTTCGTGGCGGGTGGTGGTCACCAGCACCGCAGATGATGATGATATAAAAACCACACGGGCGCCGACAGCGATTACCGGAACAACAGATGTCCGGTATGCAAACCTCACTGCTTTCGTGCAGCGGGCCGCCTCCTATGCAAAGGAGCACGGGAAAGAAGCAGCACTCAAAGAGTTCAATGACCCCAACGGAACGTTCATCGAAGGAGAACTCTACATTTACGCGTACAGGATGGACGGGACGGTCATTGCGCTACCTTACCAGCAGGGGCTGCTTGGGACTACAAGGACCGGGATCGCCGATCCCAACGGGGTTGAATTCATCGAAGGACTGATCGACATTGCAAAAGAAGGCGATGGCTCGCTCTACTACATCTATCCGAATCCAGAAGACAACTACCGGGATGAATTCAAGATCTCCTATGTCATACCGGTTGACAATGAATGGTTTGTCGGGTCGGGGATCTACCTGCCCGAACATCCCGCAGGCTTCAATGACACGGAACGGGACAGTCTTGTCGCGAGGGTGAAGCAGGCCCGTGATTACGCGCAGGTTCAGGGTGCCGGGAACGCAGTAGCGGACTTCAATAACCTGAACGGCGTTTACGCTGATGGGAGCCGGTATATCTTTGCCTACGGGTATAACGGGACAACGCTCGCACTGCCGTTCCAGCCTGAACTGATCGGTTCAAACCGGCTGGACTTCGCCGACACCTATGGCGTTAAAATTATCCGGGGGGAGATCTCCGCCGCACAACGTGGCGGAGGGTTTGTGTACGTTCAGTACTTCAATCCGGATACCGGTGACGCCGGTCTGAAACTCTGCTATGTAGCACCGGTTGACGATACATGGTTCGTGGGATCAGGGATCTACACCGAGCGGTTGTGAGTGCCGGGGAATGCCTGCCTGCAGAAAATAGGTAATGTCCTCTTCAATACCATTTTTCCGGGCTGAACCTGTAAGAATGAACGTTATCCTGCGGTAAGGCCGGCTCACGTTTCCGGCATACCGGTGCACTGGTTTTATAATCCTCCCAACAAAGGAGTGATTATTATGACACACCTGCAACTCCAGCGGTTTTTTGCATTCATGTTTGTCCTGGTCTTCCTTTGCACCCCGGTAATGGGCTGCACGAGTTTTATCATCACGCCCGGTGCATCGGCCGACAGTTCGATGTATGTTGCGCACACGAACGATGGTTTTGGTGCCGGTGTTCTCGGGCACGAGGTGGTAAATGAGACTACCCGGCTGGTATACGTGCCACCGGCAGATCATCCTCCCGGTTCAATGCGTGCGGTATACTTTGATCCCAATTCAGGATCCGATGAACCCACGAGTGTCAAAGAGGCGCAGGGAAAACCCCTTGGCTACATCCCGGAAGTTGAACACACTTACGGGTATTTCACCGGCAGTTACGGGATCATCAACGAGCACCAGCTGATGTCCGGTGAAGTGACAACCGGGGCAAAAGTCCAGCCGTCGTCCGATCCGGACAAGCGGATCTTCTACAGTTCCGAGCTCTCGAACATCGCACTCGAACGGACCCGTACTGCAAAGGATGCCGTGACGCTGATTGGTCAGCTTATCGACCGGTATGGCTTCTACGGTACCGGTGAGACTCTCCTTTTTGGCGACCCGAAGGAAGCATGGGTCATCGAGATGTGCGGCGGGACACCAGATGGCAGGGGCGGGCTCTGGGTTGCACAGAAAGTCCCTGACGGGGAGGTTTTTGTTACTGCAAACACGTTCCGGATCCGTGAGGTAGTCCCGGGGAACCCAGACCAGATGAATTCAGACAATCTCTTTAAGGTGGCAAAGGAGAACGGCTGGTGGAACGAATCGGAAGGAGACCTCGACTGGCTCAGGACGGTCAGTAACGGGGAATACTCGCACCCGTACTATTCCCTTTCCCGGGTCTTTAGCCTGTACAGCCGGATCGCGCCTTCCCGCGACTTCTCACCCTATGTGACCGATACATACTCGGAAGATTACCCGTTCTCTCTTGTACCTGATAAGAAACTCACCACTGCGGATGCATTTGCCCTCTTCCGCGACCATTATGAAGGAACGGTCTTCGATCTCACCACCGGCCCGGCTGCCGGCCCGTTCGGCAACCCCTACCGCTGGCGGGGACCATACGATGACCACAACGCGTTTGCATCCGGCGAAGTGAAACCCGGCTCATGGCCCCGCCCGGTCTCCGCCATGTTCTGCGGGTACAGCTACATCAACCAGGGCCGGAGCTGGCTCCCTGACCCCATCGGAGGGGTTGTCTGGTTCGGGTTTGCCCCGCCGGCCGAGACGGTCTATATCCCTTTCCATGCCGGGATTACCGGTATTCCGGCTGAATGGTCAGAGAATGACCGGTCAACGTTCAGCCGGGACTATGCCTGGTGGGCTTTCAATTACGTAACGAACTGGGCAACGCTCAATTATAACGCCATGAGCGGTGACATCAGGGACCGGCAGCAGGCAATCGAACAGCGGCAGTTTGCCGAACAACCCGTTCTTGAGGAGAACGCCCGCCTTATCTATTATAAGGACGGGGAGGCTGCAGCCCGCGAATATCTTACCCGGTACAGCACGGCAAATGCCCGGGCGAACGCCGCTGACTGGTGGAAACTTTCAGACCAGCTTATCGTGAAATACAGTAACCTGATGGTCAACGACTTTGCGAATGGCACCACTCACCTGACCGGCTATCCCGATCCATGGCTGCAGGATGCAGGATACCAGTACGGGCCGCGGATTTACGAGTATGAAGAACTCCAGGATGTCATCGGTCTTGCCTATGTGAACAGGACGGTTTATACTACGCCGGGAAACGAGCTGAACCTGATCAAGACGACACAGCGGAAGAATGAGACCGAGCTCTTCATCGAAATGATCGAAGGCCGTATCCCCCTCCCGGCACATAATCTCACCCACCGGATCATGAAGACGGGATGATTCCCGCCTTCATTTATTTTGGGAAACGGTCTTTTTTTAACAAATGTTCTCGTTTATTTAAAAAACATGACCTGAATGGCAGTTCACCGCCCGAGCTGCCGCAGGAATGCGCTCCGGTGGTTCTCGGATCCCTGCCGGAGATTGGAATACACCCGGATGATATCGGGCCGGGTCGTATTGGCAATCGCCATATCAAGGTCGGCGATGTCCCGGTCCTTGATCGCAAGCCCGGCTTCAAGTGCTCCGTTCAGTGATGTGTCACCGTGCGCAGCCAGTGAGTCATGCAGTGACTGGATCACAGGATCGGTATACCCGGACGAGGCCGTGCCGATCCTCTTGTCCGAAAGCCCGTACCGGTCAATGAGCAGCTGGACTTCGTAGGCATGCATGGTTTCCGAGTCAGCAATGTTGGAGAAGACGGGTATCGTATAGCTGCCGGCCCAGCGGGCATACAAGTCATGGGCCATCTGTTCCTCTTCCCGCATGAAGATGATATATGCTGTTTCAATGTCGGTAAGGGGGGTGGTATCTGTCAAGGGCAGGAGGGTAGGATAGATCCCGCCAGCCCCAGGGCCGGCACCCGTTCCCGCTGACTGCACCTGCTCATGTCCGTATCCGGCGCCCGGACCTGCGTTCTGTGCAGGTGTCACCGGGCCGGTACCGAAGACAACAACCAGCAGGATGACGAGAATGATGGCCCCTGCCAGAACTCCCCAGTGTTTCGTTTCCATGTTGATGTTCACCAATCACTTCCTTTGGCAAAGGGGTCCTTAATGGTTCCCGGGAACCGGACCGGAACATGCCGCAGAACACCAGGACATGCCGGGCTTTGCTTTCGAACCTGCACCTTCGGCTTGCGACCGTTATGAGAGGTCTCACCCGGATCCAAAAGGAAAACCGGAATTATGCAAAATTTTTTGCATATCGGTATTAACTACCGTTCATGCCTGAAGAATCCTATGATGTCCTGTTTACCCATTACTTCCCGCAATGGGTCAAAGCCGAGATCGCACGGCAGGATGAACTTGTTGCCCTGAAACAGACTGCCGCAACGACGAAAGGGATAGTGGAATACGCCCGTCCCGGGGAAGGTCCGGTCGTTTTAGGCATTCACGGGGGACCCGGCGGGTACGACCAGACAATCATGGTCTTGACTGGCTCAACCGTGCCGGATTCTCGGTCCTGGCCCCGAGCCGGCCGGGATATCTCGGCACCCCGCTCTCCAGGGTAAAACGCCGGCCGAGCAGGCCGATTTATTCGCAACACTTCTGGACACGCTCGGGATCGACAAGGTTGCGGTCGTTTTTGGATCGGCCGGGGGTGCATCCGGCTACGAGTTTGCCATCCGCCATCCCAATCGCGTCATCGCGCTGGTTGCCGCCGATGCTGTGGTCTCCCAATAAATGATGCCGGCCAATGCCGGAAAAATTGCCGAGGCGATCTTCTTAAGCAGACCGGGTGAGCAGCTTGTCAGTTTCTTCTCAAAAGTGTTCCCAAAAAAGACCCTGTACGAATTCATCCAGCAGGAATCCATCCTCCGCCCCGAACAGATCGATAGACAGATCAAAGCCGCACCAAAAGATCCAGACCAGATGCGCCTCTTCCCCCGCCTTGTCCGGTCCATGGGGGAATATTCCCGGCGCAAGGCCGACGTTGACAACGATAGGGAGCAGTTCCGAAAACTTACCGACCTCCCGGTTGACCGTATACGCTGTCCCTCGCTCATTATCCATGGGACGCATGACAGCGACGTGCTTTTTTACCACGGGGTGTACGCGTGGGAGAATATTCCGGATGCCGGGAAACTGTGGGTGCGGGAGGGCTCCCACTTCGATGTCTGGATCCATCCGCAGGTCCATGATGTGTACGAACGGATCATCGCGTTCCTTCAACAACACCAAAAAAAGAGATCGGGTGGCCACCGTTTAATATCCGCCCCGCCCGACCTGGCTTACATAGATTTTGTGCTCCTGTAAGTCAATCCTGAAGAGTTCTGGATTACTGATAAGATCCGGTACTTTGATTCTCCAGGAGGCAAGATCTGATAAAGAAAAGAATTCATTTTTTTTTCTGCTGCCTTCCATCCTGTCCATGGTCACGCCGGTCTCGGTTTTTACGCAATTATAAATCTTTTCCACGGTATCTAGTGCAGGTTGCGATCACTTCAATCTACCTGAATGGCCTGTATGCAGTATTTTTGCCGGTCAATATGAGAATCCCGGGTCTTCGTCTTCCTGTCACAGGAATAATAAGACCCAACCCAACATCCGGTAAAAGGGTCCCGATGCGCAGATATATCAGCTAAAGACCCAAATGTGCGTGAGAAATCGCAAAATGGTGATGAAATCGGGAATTTTCAATACCGGGTCAACGTGGCACTACACGGGCACACGCTCTGCCGGCATCTCACGGCCATACGGCAGGATCCGGCTGTGACCATTACCTGGCTGGAATGGCTGTTTGAAAAGGGTGAACGGAATTCCCGGTGTTATGATTTTATTGAGGTACGTCCTTTCTGGACGATGGGGTGGTTCCGGGCTTTTTTGGTGCTTATGGTTGCCGGTTTTGCAGCCTGGATTTTCTGGCCGTTTTTTTAGAGCATCTCCGGTCGTTCCGGCAGGAACATAAGGGGAATTTTCACAATGGAAAGACGGTAAAATGACGGTCATGCCATTGTTACTGAAACGTGAAAAAGAGGGCTGCTGTACCGGATCACGTGGGGATCTGTTCCCCGGACCCTACAGGAAAATTATGGTGTTGTCGGCCGGGCGATTACCGGAGTCTCCGGTATCGGGGATGATTTTTTAGGCGGTCCATTGGGGGTACGTATCGAGAATCGCTTCCTGCAGTCTTTGCAGGATGCATCGCGGGCTTCCTTAAAATGATCCCGCGGAGTCTTGTTGATGATGATGTTCTCGGTTGCACAGAGCGGGCAGGTGAATCTTATTACATACCCGGTTCTTGTACCGGTAATTTCTGGTTTATGGAATTGTGTCGTCATTGAAATCGAGATCTTTTTTATTCTGATTGCCTTGAGCACGGGATCTTTTTTTGGATCCAATTCTGCCTGCAAAAAGGTTTGCAGGAATGTGGAGGGTGATGCATTTACCCGGTTATCCCGGGCTTGCGTTCATACCAAAACCGTGAACTATTATATCATTATATGCTGTCCGAGTGTATATTATGATGGGGTGATGCAGGGTTCAATAAGCCCCGATCCACATCTGTGCGGGACTGGCATCCTGCCGGATAAAAAAGGAAAATTTTTAGATATTGATTTTGTCGGATCACAGCATCCGGATTGATCCAGATGATGAGTCCTTTCCGGCGTGCTCCACTCCTCTGATAGTTCATTCTTCAGCGGCATTCAATTTTATCGGGAACGTGAATACAGGGACTCCCGGGTGAATTGCATCACCTTCAGATAAACCCGGCATCTGGCCCGGCAGGTTCGCTGTTGTTGAGATTGTCCGGGTGGATCTCCTGCCGTGCCAGTATCGCGATAAGGATGATCACGATCCCGAGCACGAACGAGATGAAAAACGCAAAGTCGAAACCGGCCGATAGCACCTTGATCTGCATAGCTGCCGGAGAACTTTTTGTCACATCATGGTGGGTTGCTATCGTGAGGATACCCTGAAGAAAGACGAGATTGAAAAATGCGATCCCCAGCGTGAGCGGAGCAAACCGTTCAAGACCGGTCAGACTTGAGACCATCCCCTGTTTTGCCCGGGATACTGAGTTCATGACCATACTCGAGGCCGGAGAAACCATCAGGCCAAGGCCGAACCCGATGATCGCAAGGCTCAGGACAATAAAACCTGCATGTGTGTCCGTATGTAACCGGGTCATCATATAGTACCCTCCGGTCAGGAAGATGCCAGACAATATGCAGAGCGCCCGGGGCCCTGTCCGGTTATAGAGTATCCCGGAGAGTATGCCCGCTGCCATCATGGCAAAGGAGAGGGATGTCATGATGAGACCGGCCGATGACGTATCATAACTCTGCACGTACTTCAGGTAAAACGGCAGGAGGTAGTTGATCCCGGCAAAGCTGAAGAAGACCAGGCTTAAGAGGAGGTTTGTTAAGAGAAAATTCCGGTTCCGGAAGAGGCGGATGTCGAGGATTGGATCTGCTGCGGTAAGTTCATGCCGGACAAACCAGCCAAGGGTCACGACTGCGACAAGGGCAAGGGCAAGGATACCGGGGGCTGTCCACCCGAGGGTCTCTCCTTCCGATACTACGAACAGGAATGAGGCAAGCCCGACAAAGATCAAGGCTGCGCCGGTCGAATCAAAGCCGGCCAGTTTCGTTCCGGCTGTATCTTTCGGGATGACCTTTGCACCTAGCAGGATCGCGACTATACCGACCGGAACATTGATGAAAAAGATCGCATGCCAGGAGAAGAACTGTGTCAGGACGCCTCCGATGCTCGGGCCAAGGGCGGCACCGAGCGCTGCAAGCGTCATGACAATGCCCATTGCCCTGCCTTTCTGTTCCATCGGAATATAGGCCGTGATCATGGCCGGAGCGATCGCTGTGATCATGGCGCCACCGATTGCCTGGAATATCCGCGACGTGATGAGCCAGGCAAGCGAGTTAAAAATTTCCGGCAGGACGCCGCAGGCAAGCGAGCCGAGGGTGAAAATGCCAAAGCCGGCAAGGAAGACCCTTTTGAAACCAATGATATCTGATATCTTCCCAAAGACCAGTACGCAGCCGGCCATCACCAGCAGGTAAGCAGTTGCAACCCAACTGACAGTTGTGGTTGAGACATCAAATGCCTCGGAGATGGTCGGGAGGGCGATATTAACAATCGTGCCGTCAAGGCCTGCCATGAATGTGGCAAGCGATATGGAGATGATAAGGAGCGTCAGGCTCCCGGTTACCTTGCCGTTTCCGCTCGGTTCCATTCCGGATTATTGCTTTCTGGAAACAGATGAGAGTTGTGATCGGGAGGGGCGGGAGGGGGGATTTCTGATCTATTGCATGTCTCGTTTCCGGACATACATGACCGTCCCTTCTTCCATCCCGTCGCCTCCACTGCCCGGGCCGGCCAGGACAAACCCGGTTTTTTCCAGCACCCGGATCGAGGCTTTGAGGTCCGGGTAGGTTGTGGCAATGATCCGCTGTATCCCCGGATTCGCAAATATCACCTGGATGAGGCTATGGATCGCCTCTGTTGCATATCCCTGGCCCTGGAATTCATCAAGCACCGAATACCCGATCATCACAGCATCAGCAGATTCACCACAGGAACCGGTCCCCCCGCTGCCGATGAGCATACGATCTGCCCGGCCCGACCCGGAACGGATCCAGTACCACGTGCAGAAGTGCGGGTCCGATCCATCCTCCATCAGCGTGACAAAACAGGAAAGTGCCTCCCGGTCAAGGAGCGGGGGCGGCCATGCAGCAGGGATCGCGGCATTGATGTGCTGCCCGAGTTCCGCGTGATTGTGGGAAAGATCACTCTTCAGGATAGCGAGCGTTGCTGGAACAAGTTCCAGCCGCCCGGTGGATATCGGGAATGCAGATGTCATGGGAATTGTCTACTGTTTCACAATATTCGGCCTCCGGCCTTTTTATTTCTCATGGTCGGGTCGCTTCCCGCTTACCTCCAAAAAAAGACGTGCAGATCCCTACACCATCCCGGGTCCCACAAACAAAAAAACCGGCAGGAAGGAATACACATAAAACCGATGGAGATCCACCATTCTTATCGTCTGGTAACAAGGTCTGCAACCAGCCGCCTTAAATACGGGATGATTATTTCAGGTTACCGGCAACGGTACTCGTGCCGGCCATCTCATCCCGTAACGATGATGACAGGATCCTTAACGGGGACACACCGGTTGCCCGCTTTCGCGCTCGCGAAACCTGTCATACACGATTATACCGGCGGCCTGTGGACCAGCCAATAACGAACATATGAGGAAACATACCATGGCACAACAACTCGGGGGACAACCCATAATTATCCTCAAGGAAGGAACAACCGAGAACCGGGGGCAGGAAGCCCAGAACAGCAATTTTGCTGCCGCAAAGGCCGTGGCGGCCGCGGTCAGATCAACACTCGGCCCCAAGGGCATGGACAAGATGCTTATCGACGGGATCGGCGATATCACGATCACCAATGACGGCGTCACCATCTTAAAAGAGATGGATATTGAACACCCGGCTGCCAAGATGATGGTCGAGATCGCAAAAACCCAGGACGCCGAAGTCGGTGACGGCACCACCACCGCAGTTGTCATTGGCGGTGAGCTCATCAAGTGCATGGAAAGCCTCATAGCACAGGGCCTCCATCCTACAGTTATCGCGGAGGGTTACCGCATGGCCGCAACAAAGGGACTTCAGATGCTCGATTCCTATGCAGTCACGGTCAAGCGAAACGATACCACGATGCTCAAAAAGATCGCAGAGACGGCACTAACCGGGAAGAACTCGGAAGTGTCAAAAGACCTGCTCTGTGACATCATTGTAAAGGCAATCACTTTTGTTACCGATGATGAGGGTAATGCCGATCTTGCCCATATAAATGTGGAGAAGAAAGTCGGCGGCTCAGCAAATGACTCGAACCTTGTTGAAGGCATGGCCATCGCCAAGGAACGTGCGCACCCTAACATGCCACAGTCTGTCAGGAATGCAAAGATCCTGCTCCTCAATGCCCCTCTCGAATATAAGAAAACTGAAGTAAATGCCAAGATCAATATCTCCACCCCCGGGCAGGCACAGGCATTCCTTGACGGGGAACAGCAGATGGTCCAGACGATGGTGGACAAGGTCGTTGCCAGCAAGGCCAATGTCCTCTTCTGTGCAAAAGGCATCGACGATGTTGCACAGCACTACCTGGCAAAGGCCGGCATCCTCGCCGTCCGACGGGTCAAGAAGAGCGATATCGAGAACCTTGCCCGGGCAACCGGTGGTTCGGTTGTGAATAATGTTGATGAGATCGGTTCAAAAGACCTCGGAACGGCCGGTCTTGTAGAGGAGAAGACCATTGCAAACGACGAGATGATCTATGTCTCGAAATGCAAAAATCCAAAGGCAGTTTCCATCATTATCCGCGGCGGTACCGAGCACGTTGTCGATGAACTCGAACGTGCAGTCCACGACGCCCTCATGGTCGTGAGCGTTGTTGTATCCGGCAAGAAGATTGTTCCCGGTGGCGGTGCACCCGAGATCGAACTCTCGCTCCATCTCCGCGATTACGCTGCAACAATCGGTGGCCGTGCACAGCTTGCTATTGAAGCATTTGCCGGTGCACTTGAGGTCATCCCCCGTACCCTTGCCGAGAACGCCGGTCTTGATCCCATCGATATGCTCGTAGCCCTCCGGGAAGCACACGGGGCCGGGAAGAAAAACTACGGGATTAATGTAGATACCGGAAAGCCCTCTGACATGCTCAAGGCCGGGGTAGTCGAGCCCCTGCGGGTCAAGACCCAGGCCATCTCCAGTGCTGCAGAAGTGGCAATCATGATCATCCGCATCGACGATATCATTGCATCAGCCAAGTCAGCCGGGCCAGCCGGCGGCATGCCTCCCGGGGGCATGGGTGGGTACTGAGGGGAACAGACCTTTCTTTTTTTTAATATCTTTGATAATAAAATCTCACTAATTAACCTGACAAAAATACCCCATCTCCCGTGGAGTGACTACGATAGGGGGAATTTCGTCCAGATTATAACATGAAAAATAATGAGACCCGCTCATTAAAAAATAGAAATCATTGTTTCTGCGGGATCGATTGCTGAAAATGCTGATCCGGAACTTTTTGGAGACAATCTCACTAACGGTAACTACCCACAAAAAATTCCCTGGTGCAATATACTTTATGCAGGACCCGAAATCAGCTGCACTTTTTTCCATCCGGCTAAATCGTTCTTACGTATCATCACGAATCCGAAGATAATCCCGTTGCATTACAAATTATTTTGCATGAACTCAAAAAGGCAGGGATAACCGGCCAGGATAATCCGCAGGTTGCCATCACCAATATTATCTGCACGTATAATCCCGGATTTCCCCATAACAGGGTCCGAATCACCATGGGTTTAATGGATCATGAAAAGGTTGAATAACCGCCGGGATATCACCCTTTGGGATGACGCCAGATTACCTGTAAACCGATCTCGCCGCATCGTAATGCGCCCAGTTCCCCAATGAAGAATTAATAGCGTAAGGGGGAGATGTCATTTCAAGAAAACCGGTTTCTACAGAACAAATTTTAACCCGGATATCAGGGCCGGCAAGAGGTATGGGCCTTATCCTCATTTCATGACATACATGGTTTTTTTAACAAGAGATTCTCCCAATACACAGCTATTTCCCCAGAAGAGCCAATATGGCATGAGAAATATACAACCGTGGGCTAAAAATGAGGCGTAATCGAACCGATTCTACAAGGAGATACGAGTGTGCCCACCTGATCTGTACCTATATGCTCTCCCGTAAGATGAACAGGGCCGTAGTAACCTCGCGGGAGATTGCCCTGTTCCATAACCTGTCACGAAAGTCCTCGCAGTCAATCAGCGCCATGCTGAATTTCCTGTATACCAATCATATCCGTGAATCCCGTTTCGGATTCTATATTATGGGGACTGCTCCATTCCATAAATGCGATTATCCCCACCACTATACGATTGAACTTATCGATGAGGCACGGGGACTGTGCTGATATATCCGGTTGCCTGTTCCAATCTGGCGGGAAATAATCATGGTGAAACCTGCAGCTGGAACCTTTTTCATGCAATAATATCCGCAGGACACAGGATTGTTCAATGACCCGCACCCTGCTTCAACGGTTCCTGCAACAAAATGATTCCGATTTACTATCCTATGATTTTGCTGATGGTCGCCCGATATGGGAGTCGTGGTGGTTCCGTTCGTGTGTTGCGCTGATATGCATCGGTATCACCGGATTTTCCCTGTCAATCCTGATATAAAATACCGGATCCCTGTACCCTGTCCGTTGGAACAGGATTTGGGCAAGTGTCAAAGGTGAGAAACCACCCCCTGCCAGTAACGTATCGCAACAATAGCATATCGTGTGCATGAGATCCGTGGTGTTCTTCATCCACGAGCATATGCCGATACAGCCCATCGGGTTGATCACGGTTGTCCTGTTGAGGGCGCCCGGCTTTTTCAAGTATTCATCCGCGACAACAGATCCTGCATAATTTACCTGCCCATAACTATTCATGGCGTCCCATACCGGGGAGATCCCCGGGTCATCAAAGGTCAGGTACATATTCAGGCTTCTCCCGATAAACCAGGAGATACGGGCATCGATGAAAACGGGAAAAGATCCAGAAAGTGATCCTGCAGCAGGAACTGGACAGGCAGAGTGCCTTTGTCCATAGTATCTCCGATTCCCTTGACTTTGCTGCCAATTACCAGAATTTCGGCCTCCACCTTGCCCGGAAGATTCTCGAAATCACCGGCATCAGCATCCGCGAAACCGGTCAGGGGGCACGGTTCGAAATCCTTGTTCCGAGGGGAAGTACAGGTTTACCAGAACGTGATCTTCCGGACTCCGGCTGCGCATGGCTGATGCCCGGACCTGCACCGGAATCTACGGTTCATCGTGTGCGGGATATGGGCCCATCATGCCATATCGTTCGTTCCTGTTCAAGGTTGTCCAGGAATCTGTGCAGGAATGCATGTCGCTCTGATGCAATTGCCCGGGCCGTGCCGGTATACATGCAATCATTAAGCCGGAGCAGTTTTTCATGGAAATGGCTGACCGCATCTTCAATTCCGCTGCCGTGTTCTCCAGCCCTCATGAAAGTCCGGGCAATGCCAAGCGCTCCCATAGCATCGAGCTTGTCGGCATCGGAGAGAATCTTTGCCTCCAGCGATACCGGACACTCAACCGAGGTGAACCGGTGGGTGCGGATCGCAGCAGCAATCTCCGTTATGAGCATGCGGTCGTATCCGATAGAGGCAAGGTAACATTCAGCCATCCGTGCCCCTTCCGCTTCGTGCGGCAGTCCATGCTCCTTCTCGAGCGGGCGGGCAATGTCATGCAGGAGGGCTGCGGGGAGCAGGACCCGCATATCCGCATGTTCGCGAATACCTATCATCCGGCACAGGGAAAATACCCGCTCCGTATGGTCCATGCCATGCGAACCTGCCCTGGCAAGCATTTTTCCAACATAGTCCCGGATTACCTGGAAATCTTCAGTCATTTGTACCGCCACAGTGTGGTTTTTTTACCCGTTTCGCGACTCCTGCCATCTTCGTCATCCCCATGTGGGAACCGTGTTCTCAGCTGCCGGTTTCTTCCGGTACCAGATAAAAAGTGCCGCAAGGAGGATTGGATAGAGCAAGTTGATATATATCACGGCGCCGGCATTGTTGAGTGACGTATCGCCGTACATGACCAGATCCCAGATATGGCCAAGATCGGCAAAGAAGGCAAAGAGCCCGGAGCCGATGGCGATGGCAATGGCAATGACCATTCAGAAATCCTCGCGGAATTTTAAGCAGAGGAGCCCGCAAATCCCCATTGCCGCGTCCCACATGCCTATCACTCTCTGGATCGGGCTTCATGTCGGCCAGCCGATAGACTCTGCCACTTTATCGGCAAGGAACTGGTGGCAGGAACCCGCGTACAGGTACGTAAGGCCAAACCCGATGGCAAACTGCCACATCAGGAAGGTCCCCATCGCTAAAGTGCCCTGCTGTTTTTCAGCGGATGTGGATAATCGAAATGACCGCTGCAAGCAAAGGGAAGGAGACCGGCCAGATAAATTCCACGATGCACATGATTTCAGGTATAACAATCATTCCAGATAAATACCGGGATATGCAACCGCCGGACAATCCTGCTGATGATTGGGAATACTGCCGGATACGGCCTTTGATCATCCCGCATCGTGAAAAAAGAAATTATCAAAGAATTTTTCAGAGATAATTATTCTTACGCAGCCAGTCTGCCTGGGGCGGAAGGTAGCGATAGATGATATCGCACTTCTCATCCTGGAAGCTCCATGGAACCACGATAATGATATCGCCCTCGCGGATCCATGCCCGCTTCTTGATCTTGCCCTTGATCCTTCCCATCCGCTCAACACCATCGATACAGCTGACACGGATATGGTTTGCGCCCATCATCAGTTTTGCCTGGGCAAACTGTTCCCCTAACTTTTTCTTGGGCAGACGGACGCGAACTACCGGGGTGCCGTCAGCATTGAATTCGGCAGGGGTTCCGGAACTTCCAGGTTTTTTTGCGTGATTATTAATTAAGCACAACTCCAATTGTATATTACTAGGGCGTAGAGCCTGATGAATGTATGGATCCGGGGAATAAAAAACGGAATGCGCAATCACAGTGCCTGATCGCGGAGCCTTGCCCCGAGCCATGGCAGGAAATCCTTCTTTCTAGACATCACGCCCTCAAGTCTCACCGGCAGATCCCGGTCAAAGAGTGCCTGCAGGAGTGCAGGATCTGCCTCGCCATAAACCTCGCTCGCATTTTCCATCACGCTTGTGAAGAGGACGAGGACAAGGTCAGCAGCACAGGAAGTTCTCATGCCGGCCAGTTCCGACCGGATTTTTTCGTCCCGCTCCCGGTTCCAGCCTGAAGACGGGACCATCACCTGCGCGATCACCACCTTCTTTTTGGAGAGTTCGAACTCCTTGGTGTCACGGGTTAGGACGGTTGCGAGCGGGACGCCCGAGAGATCCATACCCCGTTCCAGCAGGGCGGCACCGAGTTCTTCCGGGTCGGCACCAGCTATCGGTGCAAGGTATTCTGTGGCCTTGCGGTCGCGGTGGGTTGTGGTGGACATGCGCAGGGCCAGGGTGTCGGAGAGGATCCCGCAAAGGAGGGCCCCGGCAACGCCCCGAGACGGGACCAGCCCGGATTCTAAAAATTTCATCGCAATGATGGTCGAGGTTGCTCCGACCGGGTCGTTTAAGAACTTTACCGGTTTCAGCGTAGTGATGGGACTGAGACGGTGGTGGTCGATGATCTCTACGATCTCCGCTTCGCCGATCCCGTCCACAGCCTGCGAGGCCTCGTTGTGGTCGAGGAGGATGACATGGCGCCGCACGTCATCGAGCAGCGTGGTCCGGGTCAGGACCCCGCCAAGTATGCCATCGGGCGTGACCACGCAGGCAGCCCGGAATTTCGAGCCCGACACCACGTTCCGGGCATGGGCGAGCGTGTCTGAAAAGGTGAGGACGGGTACCCCGCGCTCCATCACCTCGCGGGCGGGGAGCGATAGGTTGATCATCCTGCCGACACCGAATGCATCGAGCGGGGTTGTGAGGACCGAGACTGCCTTCTTTTCGGCAGCCGATCTGACCCGGTCCCCGACCGGCGCACCTTCCGCAATGATCAGGCAGGCGATACCGGCCGAGATGAACGCGAGCTGGGCCGGTTCATCGTCTCCGACAACCGCGATGTCCTTTGCTGTCATCCGGGCAAGGGTGATATGCAGGGCATCGATGGCGATATAGACCCGGCCTTCCAGCACGTGGTGGGCAGAAACGATCACATCGGCATTCAGGATCCGGGCAAGCGTGTCCACCGGTACCGGGGTCACGGTCAGTTCGGCCAGGTGGATCTTCTGGAGATATGCAGCGGCAAGGGCATGTTCGCCGATCATGCCCACCGGTTTTCCGCCCGAATCGGTGATGACCACGTTCCGGATCCCTTCCTTTACCATCAGGCTTGCAACATCAACGGTCGGGACATCTTCGGGCAGGGAGAAGACGGGTTTGTACGTAATGTCCGAGAGCCGGGGTTCGACCGAAGGGATGAAGGCCGGGCTCTCTACGCCGAACCGCTCACGCATGTACCGGGTCTCCGGGTTCAACTCGCCGCACCGGGCCGGGACGTACCTGCCCGGCTCGGAGCGGTTGAGGAAGTCCGCGTACCCGATGACACTCGCGATGCTGTCCGTATCGGGTTTGGTGTGGCCGAAGAGATAGATCTGGTTCATGAAATGTGCTCGCTGTACTTCCCTGTTTTTTGTATATAATTGATTCCGGAGCTCATAAGGTACGGCGAGCAGACCTGCTTGTTTTTAACCCGATCGCGGGTTTTTTTAAAAAAAGTATGCCCCCAATAAAGCAGGGGCTCAATGTACAGTGCGTGGAAAGTGTTGAGGTGAGGGTGAGGATATTTACATTGCTTTGACGCGGCGGGCAATATCCTGCCCGAGTGCATAGCATTTCTTCAGTTCATCGCTATCAGGCTTGTAGAGGAGCTCGTACCCGTCATTGACAGGCTCGATACCCGCTTTCTTCAGCCCATCGGTAATGATCCTGATTGCACCACCCTGGCCCCCATGGGAACCGAATGCGCAGCCGATTTTCTTTGCAGCGAGCCGGCCGGGCCGGACGCCATGAAAATAACTGAGGAAGTCTGCCACGGTAGGGTACACCTCATCCTGCAGAGTGGGAGATCCGATGAGGACTGCTTTTGAATCGAGGATCTCGGTAACCACGTTGCTGCGATGGTTACCTTCGAACTTCCCGTCCCTGAGGATACATACTTTGACTGCCACACCTTCTGCCATGATCCCTTCAGCAAGGGTCTGGGCCATCAGATCGGTAGAGTGGTGCATGGTGTCGTACACGATGGTGACCTTGTCCTTTGAAACGCCTTTACACCAGTTCACGTAGGCTCCGATAAGATCGCTGACATACGAGCGCCAGATAACGCCATGGCTCGGGGCGATCATACTGATCGGGATTCCGAGTTTTGTCACTTCATCGAGTTTCTTCAGAACCTTTGGTGCAAGCGGGACGATGAGGTTTGCAAAGAACTTCTGTGCATGGGCAAGGGATGCCTCTTTTCCGAGTTCATCATCGAACCGCTCGCAGCTGGCGATATGCTGGCCGAAGGCATCGTTCGGGAAGAGTATCTGGTCCTCGGCAAGGTACGTGAACATGGAGTCCGGCCAGTGGAGAAGCGGGGCTTCGACAAACACGAGCGTCTTTCCCCCGAGATCGATCTTGTCGAGACTTTTTACGGTCTGGAAATTCCAGCCTTCCGTATCATAGTGTTTTCTGAATCCATGGACGGCAGCTTCGGTGCAATAAATCGGGACGCCCGGCAGGAGTTTCGCGAGGCCCGGAAGAGCACCCGAGTGGTCTTTCTCGACGTGGTTCATGACAATGATATCGATCTTCTTCGGATCGATGATGTCCCTGATCCGCTCCATCATCTGGTACTCATGGCCCGGGTAAGTATTGTCAATCAACGCGGTGTGGGTCTTGCCGACAACAAGATAGGCATTATAGGTGGTGCCGGGCAGGGTGTACCCGTGGTAGTCGCGCAGGTTCCAGTCGATGGCGCCAACCCAGTAGACGCCTTGTGCAAGTTTTGTTGCTTTCATAGTGTATCATCCTTGTAAGTTTGTTCGATAGCATACGAACATTCTATTGTTTACGAACAGATTATATATGAAGGTTGCGAATCTTTATGCAGAACATGAGAGCACCGGCATCATTAAGGAAAAAAACCGGTGACCCCCGTCAGGATGATCTGCCCGCCATCGGGCTGTTCTCTACACCGGCCGGCATCCGAACGGTTGGTTCTCCGGTGCGGGTGAAGATTCTCTCAGTACTTAGTACCCGGAATCTTACGTTTGAGGAGATCGTCCGGATATCCGGCCGGGCCAAGTCCACCGTCTCGGTCCACCTCAAAGGATTGGAGCAGGACGGGATTATCGGATCAAAAACCGATCCAGAAGATGAACGGAAAAAGATCTTCTTTCTCCGGTCCCACTCCCTTGGAAACCTTTCGGGCGGTATTACTGTTGATGAGGGGGTGGACCTTGCCGGGCAGTTGATTTCCGGCAATGATCCGTTTGGTTTTTACCGGTACATGTTCCGTACGATTCGTGTCTCGCTCCTGTCAGAAGGGATCAACATCGACCCGGTGCTGCATGAATCTGGGAACCGGGTAGGCCGGACCATTGCAGCAAACCTCACTGATGAGAGCCTTCCCGTATTGCTGGAAAAACTCTCTGACTTCTGGCAGAAGCATAAACTGGGGACCCTGGAAGTTGAATCATTAGCGCCGCTGACCCTGAAAGCATATGACTGTTTTGAGTGCGGGGACCTCCCGCAGCTCGGCCGGCCGGCCTGTGCATTCGACTCGGGGATCCTTGAAGTGGTCTTTTCAGAACACTTCAAAAAAGAGCAGCAGGTCGATGAGACCGCCTGTTTTGCTATGGGCGATGATCACTGCCGGTTCGTGATCACCCCACGGTGATCCCGCCGGCTTTTTGCCGGCAGGCTACCGGTTTACATCATGTATCTGGAATAACCGGATCTGCGTGTTTTGAGATCAGGCAAAAAAGGTAACCCTTTTACAACCTGAACCCGGGTCCGGTATCGAACAGTTTCTGGTACAGCGAGCTGAAGAGCGCGATATATTCCCCGGCTGCTGGTGTTGAGATGTAGCGGGTCTTCCCGTCCTCCGTTACTGCGGAGAGGTATCCTTTCCCGGCAAGAAACCCGATATATTCCAGCCCGGTTTTTGAGTTCAGGTCGCACCGGTTGATGATGCCCGTGAATGAGCGGGGCGTTTTACAATAGATGAGAATCTCCCAGTATATCTCGTATATCGTGCGCCTTCCGCTCATCTTCCCTCCAGGCCCAGTTTTTCTTTCAGGGCGCATTCCGATATCTCGATCTCGTGAAGGCGTCCATCCCAGACTTTTGCAAATTTTGAGAAATAATATGACGAGAGCAGGCTCGCAAGCGCGATCCCGAGCGTGAAGAGCATGGCCGGGATGAGCAGGAGATTATCAAGAGTGACGGCAAATCCCGCCGATGAGACAGACAGGACTTTTACGCTGTTTGCGATCCCGAGCACGAAGAAACACACCCCGCCCAGCGTGCAGACAAGGATCATGTTGCTGATGGTCTTGCGGTTGTTACGGTAATGGGCAAGCATCCGGACGATCAGGCAGGTGAGGCGGTTGTCCGCGATTGCTGTACCTTCTGTTTCGAGATCGTCTTTGATTTCTACGATACCTTCAAAGATCCTGACAGTAGCGAGGATCCAACCTATGCCGAGACCAAAGCAGACCAGGGCGACTGCCCCGGTCAGTATCCGGAGCCCTGCGGCAGCCGGATCCGCACCCTGCGCGAGGATGGCTGTAACAATGTACTGCACACCAAACGCGAGGGCAATGGCTGCAAAGACAAGGTTGAGGATCGATATGAGAAAGAAGTGCCGGATCTCTGTCCTGAACTGGCTGAGAGCGTGTGTCATGATTCACCGGCTTAGTGTGTATTTTGGCGTTCTGCAAATAAAGAGCATGAAACAAAGATACGTATCTTTTCGTGAGCCTCAATAACCGGCACGGTTTGGGCGCAGGTACTTATTTTCCCGGGTGCCAATACTCTTACACAGGTGAATGGATGTCAAAACGGGCAGTCGACATGACCTTCCAGGCAATTTATACGCTCACGGACCTCCGCGTCCTCCTCCGGGAGACCGCGCCCTCCCATGAGTTCGACGCAGACCAGAAAGCACAGGTGACACGACTCCTTGAAAATCTCGAACGGCAGGTCGGGTCGCTTAAGCAGGAGATGCTCAAATGAGGTGCGCAAACGGGATCGAGGCACGGCAGGTGGACGAGCTCTTCATCAACATCGACCCTATCCAGGCCGCAGGACGGCTTACGGCCGATGCAATGAAGGCTGTTATTGCATACGGTGACGGGTACTCGGTCTGCGACAATTGCCGGAAGCCCAACCGGCTCGATTACATAGCAAAGCCTCCTATCGCGGAATTCCACAAGGACGTGGCGAAATGGCTGAACATGGATGCGGTGCGGACGGTGCCCGGCGCCCGGCGCGGGTTCCAGGCAGTGGCACATACCTACGTGGAGAAGGGCGACCCGGTGCTCCTGACCTCCCTTTCGCACTATACGGAATTTATGGCAGTAGAGGGTGCCGGGGGGGTTGCCCGCGAGATTCCGGCAAATGAGCAGAAACTCGTCACCCCGGATGCGGCTGCGGCAAAAATCGAGGAAGTGAAACGGGAGTTCGGACTGGCACCCGCCCTTGCCTTCATCGACCATGTCGATTACCAGTACGGCAATATCCACGATGTTGCCGGGATTGCAAAGGTGGCTCACCAGTACGACATTCCCGTAGTCTACAACGGGGCCTACACTGTCGGGGTCCTGCCGGTCGACGGCAAGGCGCTGGGCGTTGACTTCGTGGTCGGCTCCGGTCACAAGAGCATGGCGGCCCCGGCGCCGTCCGGCATCCTCGCGGCAACCGCCGAGCGGGAGAAGGAGGTCTTCCGAACAACGGCAATCGAGGGTGACGTGACGAAACGGAAGTTCGGGATCAAGGAACCGGAGATGATGGGCTGCACGCTGATGGGTGTGACACTCGTAGGCATGATGGCCTCGTTCCCGCATGTCAGGGAACGGACAAAGCACTTCGATAAGGAACTTGCCAACCACCAGATCGTGATGGACGCCCTTCTCTCGGTCGAAGGGACAAGGTGCCTCTCGGAATACCCGCGGAAGCACACGATGACCCGGATCGATACGATCGCTTCCTTCGACAAGGTGGCAGAAACGCACAAGAAACGCGGGTACTATCTCCAGAGTGCTCTTGAGGAGAAGGGCATCACTGGAGTGATCCCCGGCGCAACCAAAGTCTGGAAGTTCAACACTTATGGCATGACACGGAAGCAGGCGGAGCACGTTGGCCGGTCGTTCGTGGAGATTGCCCGGGAGAATGGGCTGATTGTGAAGGGATAATTAATAATTTTTTATGAATTGCTCACTATAAGCCACAATGAACGGCCAGGAATACTCTTTTCTCATTATTTCTCTGGCAGAAAAATATCTGACGTTCTTGGGGGCTCCGCTCCCGCTCTGCCCCCGCTACTGGGGCACCCCCGCAATGCGATGACAACGTATGACGTGTCATTCAAAAATAAAATTTTTCTGGCAGGAAAGGAAAGATCAATCAGCGTGGGTCATGTCGGGCAGATATTTTTCGAGTACCGTAATAGCTTTCGGATCAAGTGAATGCCGGATATATTTTCCATCGCGGATTGTAACGATGATAAAGTCGTCCATGAGCTGGTTCATATGCCATGTCACGGCCGGGCCTGAAAGACACAAGTGGTCTGCAATTCCCTGCCGCGATGAATCTGGCGATTGCTGCAGGTACTGGAAGATTTTTACTTTTGTCTCATTCTCCAGGTGTGCGAGGAGCTTTCGCTCAAGGATTGACTGGCTCTCATGGTTTTCAAAAAATGCGATAAAGCCCGGATTCGACATCGATGTGATTTTCCGCGTGAACTTGAGCACGGCAAGATGATACCTGACTGTTCCCAGGTTCATATTGAGATCCTTTGAAAGTATTGGTGCGGTTGTTCCCGGGTGACCGCGTATTCTTGAATAGATCTCAAGACACATCCGGTTATCCAGCACGGTTTTATCTGTGATGTGCCGGTATCCGGAATACAGCAGCACCTTGACGAGGAAAAATAATTCGAGGGGGTACGTCAGGGCAGGCGATACGGCCACCAGGGAAAAGATGATGATATCCCTTAAGGACAGTTCCCACCAGGAGAGTTGTTTTACATCATCCGGGGGATTTGGGATCAGGTAAGGATACCCGCTTTCCACGACATAATCCACGGGATAGGCCATGGAAGTGGTTATCAGGAAAAAAAAGGAAATGATGGCGAGGATT
>JALOBP010000139.1 GCA_023228295.1 Methanoregula sp. | reverse complement strand
GATGCTCCTCATCTTTGCAATGGAGCGCCCGGACGTTGTGAGTTGGGGGGATCTCGCCATCCGCAGGGGCATGATGCGGCTCTATGGAAAGGAGTCGATCGACCGGGCTGCATTCGAACGATACCGGAAACGGTATTCGCCGCACGGGTCCGTGGCATCGTTGTATTTATGGGAGATCGCACACCGGTAACGGGGAATCACGGCCAGAAGGCACCGATCCCGTACGCTGGATCTGTGGTGAAAAAAAAGAAAAAAATTACTCGCCTGAAAAATTATACACGAGGGTCAGGTACCGTGCCTGGAAGACACTGACAAGCGGGATGACAATAAGGGCCAGGAGGGCAAGAAATGCCAGGATACCAGCAACCACCACGATATTACTGTTGAAGAGGACGAGTGCGAAGAAAAGGATGAACAGGAACAAAAACAGCACCATGGTGAGGGGGATGCCGATAAGAAGGGCAATAAAGACAACTGCCACGACATAGTTGAGCCAGCCGATCCTGCCGATCGTCTCCCACATGGCGCCGAAGTTGAACGCTTCAATAAAGAGGCCGGTGCGGGCAAAACGGATGTACGCAACCGGCAGGATGGCAGCAATGACAAACTCCATGAGATAATACAGGAGGGTAAAAAGTGATTCAAAAAAACCGCCAGCGATCCCGGGATTGCCGATATTTTCTCCCGGGGAGGTAAGGATCATCAGCCCGAGGATCAGGATGAGGATGAGCAGGAGAGGGAGAATGTAGATGATCGTTATTACAATCACTTTCAGCCCGTCGGTGAAGAGTGTGCCCCAGCCATCAACCTCAGGTGCAGGAGTCGTGCCGCGGTACACCCGCAGGATATAGCCGTTGAACGGGATTCCGAGGCAGAGGACTGCCACGATAAGTTGCATCCAGCGGGTTGTGTCTGCAATGATGCCGCTCTTTGTATAGTCCCAGGAATCAATGAGCATCTCTAAAAAGTCCATGACAGTCACCAAGTTCTTTTTTATCAACGGCAAACGGAAATCTCTTCCCTGCCATCTGATGATTATCCGGTGGAACAGGTCAGTTCATAAGGGTATCTTAAGGGATTTTATCCCAAGGGTACCCGCCCTCATCCGGCTCCTGCGCCATTTTCCGATCCAAATCCCAGTCTTTTTTTACCACCACTACAAGAATACATCTCAATGAGCGGCGGCATGACGGATCCAGCTTCACCTCCAGAGACCGATCTTTATGAATTAAAAGATCCCGGCTACGAGATATTCATCCTGCTCGTTTCCCTCTTGTCCGTAGCAAACCTTGTCGTCTCATGGATCCCGGGTCTTGACCCGGACGCCGTCAATGTCCTTGTCGTTATCAACTTCTTCTTAACCATCATCTTTCTGGGCGATTTCCTGTACCGGCTCTCAACGGCCTCGTCCAAACGCTATTACTTTATCAGCAACTGGGGATGGGCTGACCTCCTCGCCAGTATCCCGGCGCTGCGTATCCTGCGACTCTTCCGGATCTTCAAGGCATACCGGCTCCTCAACAAGTATGGCGCCCGGAACATCCTTGGCCAGCTCAAAAAACACCGGGCAGAGAGCGTGCTCTTCATTGTCGTCTTCTGCGTCATGGTCGTCATCGAGAGCGGGGCGTTTCTGGTTTTGATGGCAGAACGGGGTGCGCCGGATGCCAACATCCACTCAGCGTCCGATGCCATGTGGTGGGTATATGTCACCATCGCCACGGTGGGGTACGGGGACCACTATCCCGTCACCAACGGCGGAAGAATTGTCGGGATCATGATCATGACGATGGGTGTTGCCCTTTTTGGCACTCTTGCCGGTTTCATCGCAAACAAACTCCTTGCACCGGAAGAAGGAACCGGACCCGGCGGAAAAGAGGGGACAATGGGGGCCGGCCTTGCTGCGATCCAGGGTGCACTGGAAGAACAGACTCGGCAGAACGTTCAGCTCCAGGAAAGGCTTGACCGTATCGAGCAGCAGCTGAAAGACCGGCCTTCCTGATCCGGCCGAATGCTCCTTTTAGAAACGCAACTCCCATTGATCCCAAAACAACTAAAATTACGTTAACGCAAATCCAGATGATAGGAAAAGCGCAGATTTTCGCCCGTTTTTTAATTCGGGCTTAATATACTCTTCTATCGCCGGAACAAATTCGAAACCTTTTAATGACCACGTGGCTAAAATTACACTAACCACAAAGAGTTTTAAGCTCGATGTGCGTGGCATTGCATTTTGAATACTCTCGTGCATTCGCACGCAGGGAGGAGGCTAAATGGAACATATTGTATTTGGCATTGGAATTACTGCATTGGCAGGAGCTCTTGCCACCGTTGCCGGTTCCGCGGAAGATACTGAATCCAACATCGGATCTCAGGGAGACCCGAACTCACAGGTTCAGCTCGCTCCGCAGATGGGATTCCTGCACCGCATCTTCAACAAGGCGGTTGCCGGTGAACCCCCGGCATACGGTCTCTGGTGTTGTCTGGGCGCAGGCCTGGCATGGGCTTTTATGGCTATGCAGATTAACCCGGTTCTTGCAATTGTCCTCGGCGCTGTTCTCGCAACATTCGTCCAGGGCGTCTATGCAACTACCGCTTATGTAGGCAGGACCGCAAGTCTTGCCAAGTTCGGGCAGCCGGTCTTTGTGGACATCTTAAAGTCCATGACAACGGTTACCATGGCACATGCCTTTATCGCAATTTTCTGTACTGTAACACTCTGTCACCTGATCAACACAGCACTGGGACACCCGTTCCCGCTGCCGCTGCTCGGTCTGATCTGGGGTATTGCACTCGGTGCAGCAGGATCTGCGACAGGCAACCCGTACTACGGTAAGGAACGCCAGTACCAGAACCAGAAGTTCGGTGCAGGTGTGCCGATCTCAGCATCCGGTAACATTGTCCGCTACGCCGAAGCTGGCGAGCGCAACTCGATCGACAATGGCTGGTTTACCGCAAAGATCGGTGGCTCGGCATCCGGTATCTGTTTCGGAATGATTGTTTTTCTCGAACTCTGGCGTACCGTGGTATTTGAAGCAATCAACCCGTGGTATGCAATCATTGTCGGCGTACTCATGATCCTCATCTTCACCGTCATCGACCGGTACATTGAGGTCTGGGGACGGAAGACCTACGGACCGTACACAGCACCAAAGGAGGCAGAAGCATGAGTGCAGTCGCAGCAAAGCCCGCAGCGGGCAGCGCAATGAACCCGGGTGCAATGGCAGTCGGCATCATCCTGACGCTCATCCTCGTGGGAATCTGTTATGTCATGTCCCCGGGTGTCGGCCTTATGGCACTCATCGGCGTTATTATCGGCGGTATTCTCATCGGTTTCGGTACCCACTTCGTTCCGGTCGGCGGTGCACCCGCTGCAATGGGACAGGCTCCCGGTATTGCAACCGGTGTTGCGATGCTCGCAACCGGTGCCGGTGTTGCCGGTCTCTTCGGAGGCGCATGGGCAGCAGAAACGCTCCCTGCAACCATGGACCCGATGATGCAGCTTATCATCGTTGTCTGTGCAGGCGCCGTCGGTGGCGGACTGATGATGGCAATCACCTGTATGATGGTGAACTTCCTCTACGTCTTCGGCATGGGCATTCCCCCGGCATCCGGTAAGGTCGCAAACGACCCAATCACCGGTGACTCCCAGGCGGAATACAAGTCCCAGGGAACAGAAGGTCACGGACTTCCATTCGTCTCATTCGTTGGCGGCGTGATCGGCGGTACCCTTGGTGGTGCCGGAGGTACCCTCATCTACTTCGAGCTGCTTGTTCTCTACGAGAATGCACTCCCGGGTCTGATGAACGTTACCGCCGCACAGGTCATGCCCATTGCAGTCTCCGCTGCAGGTATGTTCGCCGTTGGTCTCTTCCTCGTGAATGCAGTGCTTACTGCCTACAACATCACGGGAACGATCGAAGGACCCCACGACCCGAAATTCAAACGCTGGCCACGGTCAATCGTTGCATCCGCAGTTGCATCAGCACTCTGCGGGCTTGTCGCGGTTCTCATCGTGATGCCCCTGCCGATCTGAGGTGTTGAAGATGTCAGTCAAAGTAGAAGTAATCGAAGGCGGCGTCCCGCACAATACCATCCTGATCGCGGGCGTTGTCAGCACACTCGTGTGTATCTACCTCACCTACCTCAACGTTGTCACCCAGACCGAGATGTTCTCGTTCTTTGGAGGACTTGCAGTTGTTGCGGCACTCGTCTGGGGTAGCCACACCATCAAGGTGCTCTGCAGTTACGGTATCGGTACCGGAGTTCCATCAGCAGGTATGATCGCATTCGGATCGGGTGTGATCGCTATGCTGTATGCGACCCGGTTTGGTATGCTCGCACCTGTCGTTGCGCTTATCCTTGCAGCCATTATCGGATTGGTTCTCGGATGGGTCTCAAACAACATCCTGAACATGAAGATTCCGGCAATGGTCCAGGCACTCACCGAGATGGCAGTTGTTGGTGCACTTACCCTCATGGGATTTGCAGCACTCATCACCGGCACATTCGGCTTTGAGGGCCTTACCACCGGAACAGTCACCATGTTCGGCATGACGCTCTTAACCCACCAGAACTCATTCATTGGCGGGTGTCTTATCGCTGTCGCGTTCCTGCTCGGTGCAATCGCTATCCAGCACCCGTTCAACGCGTGCCTCGGACCCGGCTGGACCCAGGACCGTATGCTCATGCTCACCGCAGAGTGTGCATTCCTCTCGATGATCGTTGCAGCCATCATGTCGTTTGCACTGATCAGCGCCGGCTCGGCAATCATCTCGCTGGTCATCGCAATTATCGGATGGGTATACACCTACAAGGAGTATATGGCACTGTCCAAGCGTGACGCACACTCGTGGCTTGACTCAAAGCCAATTCCAGATGTGGAGGGACAATAACATGGCATACATTCAGGTACTCCCCGAATTCGGCCTTGTTGCTGACCCCGTAGTGGGCATTATCACGTCAGCCGGGGAGTCACTCTCACCCGTCATCGAGAAGGTTGCGGTACTGGAAGCAGTAAGTGACGATCTCGTGAACATGCTCTCAGGACAGGGCAATCTGCTTGCTTCATTCCCCAACCGGGAAAGCGGCCTTGCAATCGGTGGTTCCATCACCTCGTTATGGTATGGATTTGCCATTGGACTGTTCATTGCAGGCATCATTGCATTCCAGCTGATGAAGGCGGTGGCTTAACATGGCAGACAAGAAATCACCGGCAAGCGGCTGGCCGCTCGTCAAGGGAGACTTCCACTCGGGTGACGCAAACAGCCCCGTTGCTGTTATCACCATGGGATCTCACCTCGATGAACAGGGCATCTGCGAT
>JALOBP010000050.1 GCA_023228295.1 Methanoregula sp. | reverse complement strand
CTGCATTCACGGCCAACTCCCTGGAGATCACGGTCGACGACAGCGGGGATGCCATTGCCACGTTCCGGTTCACCCTCGAAGGGTTTATCGAGAACGCTATCCCCCAGTCAATGCTTGAGGACGAACTCCTAAAAGGGCTGAGTACCAGCTCCGAGCCCCCGGAACTCATCACCATGGACAAGTCCAGCGCCACGCTCCGCATGAAAAAATTCGCCGCGCTTGTCGACGTTCCGACCGGCACTGAATACCGGACCGTGACGATGAACTTCAAGAAAGCGGAGATCGCCCTTCAGCAATCTGCCGTCAGCAGTGTCGTGACTGCGGATTTCTCCCCAGCCACCATGAAAGTCACGTTCCCGGATTCCTTTAACCGCCAGTTTGTGGAAACAGACACCCTGCCCGCCCTCACCCATATCGTGATCGACCCTTCAAAGGCGGCAGCTGTTGCAGCAGTCCAAGAGACCACAGTTCCCGCCGGCGGAGCGATCAAAATTTTCTCATCACCCGAGGGTGCACTGGTAGATATTGACGGGGAATATGTAGGTACGGCACCCGACACATTCTTTGGCATTCCGGCTGGCACCCATATACTCCGGTTCAGCAAGGAGAACTACGAGAGCGTGTCGAAAACCGTCACGGTTAAAGAGGGGCAGAGCCTCCAGGTCACGGTATTTCTTGTATACACCCAGCCAATGCCAAAACAGTCACCCGGCTTTGCAGGAATCCTTACAGGGATTGGGCTCGTGGCTGTCGGGTTTATCCTGAGGTTGAGACGGTAGAATGGACAATCCCGGCCACAACCCCTGTTTTTTTTTTGGGAACATAACCATTCTGAATTTTTCCATAACTGCTGCCTGTGCATGATTTCTGAACGAAGATTCCACCGGCATCCCGGGAAAACAAGGTTCAGCAACCAGCGAGTAAGAGCAGGACAGAGATCCATGGGATGACGTTCTCACAACCCGGCCTGTTATGTGGGATCACAGGAACTGGCAGGATCGCAGTACCAAAACCGGCCGGCATAAAAAAGGAGTGGAATTACCGGAATTTTCTGCCCATAACAAAGATCCCGGCAATACCCAGTGCAGAAAAAATCAGGAACACCGGCAGGGGGGATTTCGGGGTAGGGACGGTTGCCGGCAACAATGCCGCGGAAACCGTGCTGGTCGCACCGGCATTGACTGGCGTTGTTGCAGAATATTCCTGGTACCCGTCAGCCCGAATCGTGACCGTGTGCGTCCCGGTTGTTACCGTGTCAAGGGTGATCGGGGTGATGCCAATGAACTGGTTGTCGAGGAAGACATTTGCCCCGGCAGGAGTCGATGAAACCGTAAGGCCCCCGGTAGTCGATACCGGAGCAGAGTGCTGGAGAATGGCACTCACTTCCGAAACAGTGTTGGGTGAGACGCTGGTCTGAACGGTGTACAGGGCATAGCCGGTAAGCGAGAGCGACACCGTATGAAGACCGGATGCGATATTGTTGAGTTTGAGCGAACCAGAGTTGGGCGTCTGCCCGACCGCATTACCGTCAAGGGTCACCGATGCTCCACCGGGACTCGATGCAACATAAATCCAGCCAACTGTGCTCGAGGGCATCGGGTTCAATGTAGCTGACAGGGTTTTGGTTCCGCCAACGGGAACATCTACCGTGGACTTCCAGTCATAGTAACCGGAGGTGTCAATCTCGAGGATATGTGTACCGGACGCGATGTTGCTGATGGTCATGGGGGTCCGGCCCTTGTAAACCGCATCGAGATAGATGTTCGCGTTCGAAGGGGTGGAGATGACATAGAGCGAGCCGGTCGTATCCAGTTTGTTTAAGGAACAATAGACCGTAGAGCGGGTTCCTGAAGAAACCGAGGTGGTTGTTGTAAAAGTATGGTATCCGTTCTTCTCGGCAGTGATCGTGTAACTGCCGGGATAAACATCGCTGATGGTAAGCGGGGCGAGTCCCCGGTAATCCCCGTTAAAGGAGATCTCGGCACCGGTTGGCTGGGACTCGACATATATCGATCCATATTGTGTCGGCGTTGGCGTAACAGGAACCGGATTCAGAGTAGCATAGACCGTAGTAGTCTCACCCGCTGCGGGCATTGCAAGCGGTCCCGAGTAAGAATAGTACCCGGGCTTCTCGACAGTGAACGTGGTATACGGACTTCCGGTAGTATAGACAGGAACCGTGAGCGAACCGCCAGAGATCACTCCCTTGTGAGTTCCATCGAACAGGACCGATGCACCATCAACATTGCACCGCACTTCGATCCATCCTTCGTTGCCACCGATTGCCATAACCGGGAAAATTAAAAACAGGAGTGTTAAGACACAGACCAGAACAGAAATGAGTTTCATGGGAATACACCTTATTCAGAATGATGGGCAGTGGCGGAATAAAAAAGGACGGGTTGACGGTTACGACTCACTGCGGGTAAAAACAGCATGGATCTCGGCCCGGACATAGTCCCTGCCGCGGATCCTGAGACACCATGTGGGCCGGGTAAGGGTGCGGCAGAAGAGCGATGAGAAGAGAGCAGGGACTTCATCCGGGGAAAAATAGTGCGTGCTGATCCCGTTACCCCGCAGGAATGTATTTTTCTCGACCGGCACTCCCTGCCCATAACGGAAATCTTCGCAGGAAAATGCGAAGAAGTGAAGGGTACCGCCGGCTTTGAGTACCCGGGCAGTCTCCGCTGCGATTTTCATGCGACCGGCATGGTTCATGTGGCCGATAATATGCCGGGCAATGACGGCATCGCAGGAACCTGAGCTTAAAGGGAGGGTGCGGGCATCCGCAAGGACTGCATGGCCGGGCAGGGTGCCCGAAATGACAGAACGGGCAGCCATGACAGCCACCCGGGAGAAATCAAGCGCAATTACATCGCAGCCCTGTTGCAGGAGCGACCCCGTGTTTTTACCATTGCCACAGCCCAGTTCCAGCACGCGGGCACAAGGTAAAAGACCCTCAACAGGAGGGGCTGATCCCCCGTAGATCTGCCAGCGTCGCTGGTACGCATCATCCCATACAATCCGGTTGTCTGTCATGAGGAAACCGCTGCATACCGGGTATGCACCGGTACCAGATACACGTTATCCCATAACAGCAGCAGATGCCTAATCCGGTGCAGCAACATAGGGGTGAACTAACCAAAGCACTCAAATAACAGGCAGGGTAAACTCTATATCAGGCCCAATATTTGAATCACCCACACGCGATCGATTTCCTGACGGGGAAGGCACCCAGATATCCCCTACTGCCTGAGGAGCAGGCACCATGACAGAAGTAATCTATCACGAGTACCAGAAATCAGGAAAGAATTATTTCGACCATTCTTACCTGATTGATGTCGGTGATGAGATCGAGATCCAGCAGGTCATGGAATACAAGTGGAAGGTTTTCGACAGCGTTATCTTAAAACCGCCCCACCCGAAGACCCGTTACTTCGAGCTCTACATCAGGGAGTTCAGGGATGCAGGGGGCTCCCTTATCGATGATCTCCATGTGTACCCGGTGCATGCCGTGAAATCACCGGACCTGAAGGTACTTGGACTCCGGTTAAAACGCGGCGAGTGGGGTATCAGCGAACGGATCTATAAAAAAGCCAATACCACAGAGATCCAGTGGATCTATACCGATGATTTCCACCTGTTCGCCATTACGCATGCGCAGGACCAGATGGAGACAATGGTTGAGCAGATCATTGCCAAGATTGACGAGATTGCCACATCCATCAAGACCGGTTATCGCGTTTACTCCCACATGGAGAACCAGCGGATGCGCCGGGAAGCATTCGATGCGGTTATGGAAAGCCAGAGCGGGGTGACTATCAACAAGACTGCAATCCTCAAACACCCGGAGTTCCAGCTCATTGCCGAACTGGGAGATGGCGACCGGAAGAAGATGCAGGATGAGATCCTCCGTGATCTTGTGGCACTCGGGGCGACCCTGGATACCTTTGGCGGTTCCAATAAGATTGTAGCCAAGATCGAGATCCCTGAAGAGGCCGACATCACCAAGCAGATCTCCCACATCGAGGAACTCGAAGACCTCGGGTGGTTGTTCGAGTAATTTTTCAAAGATTACCCGGGGAAATACTCTTTTTTCCCGGGGATATACAACGCTGCAGTGTATTCTTCGATAAAGTCTGCATCCACGAGCAGATCGATATAGACCATCATCCGTGCGACATTCACGAGTTCCTCCCGTTTTTTTTCGGAGAGAAGAGCTGCACAGGCCCCTGCAAGAGACCCGTTGCCGATAGCATGGAACTTCGCATGCGGAAATGCAGGAATGATACCGAATGTGACGAGTTTTTCGCGGTCAGCGTACTCGCCAAACCCCCCGGCAAGGTAAACGTGGCGGATATCGGCAATGGAAAGCCGGTATTTTTTTAAGAGTACTCCAATCGCCCCGCAGGCTGCAGCTTTTGAATCCATGAGATAGGAGAGATCCTGCCGGGTCACAATGATGTCCCGGCCGGTTGCACTCATCTCCCTGCTGACGAGAACATATTCCAGACCGTCCGTACCTATCCGGACACCCGGTTTTCCATCGACGATTCGTCCTGAAAAATCGAGGATCCCGGCCGTGACCATTGCCGCTGCAGCGTCGATGATGCCCGACCCGCAGATACCACGGGGAGGCTCATTTCCGATTGTCGTAAACGAGACGCTCAGGTCCTGGGGATCGATGGTGACATGGTCAATAGCACCCCGCATGGCCCGCATCCCGCAGGTAATCCCGGCGCCCTCGAATGCCGGTCCGGATGCACAGGAGACCGATGCGAGCCAGTCACGGGAACCGATGATAACTTCACCATTGGTGCCGAGATCCACAAGAAGCGACAACTCGCCGGAAAGGTGAAGACCGCTAGCCACCACGTCACCCACGGCATCGCCCCCAATGAAGCGGCTGACATCCGGAAGGCAGTAGATCGGGGCTTCCGGGTTCACAAGCAGGCCGGCTGCATGGGCCTTGAGGATAACCGGGTCACGGGCGATCTCGGCGTTGACCAGCTCAAGGACGGACGGGTCCCGGCCGAGAAACAGGTAATGCATGACGGTATTTCCGGCAATGCAGACATCATTGACCGATGAGCCGCTGATACCCGTTGCCGCGAGAAGCATCGCAATAACTTCATTGATGCTGTCGACAGCGGCAAGCCGGAGCCGCTCTCTTCCACCAGGTTTCTTTGCAACAGCTATCCGGGTGAGGAGTTCTTCTCCATGGGTGATCTGCCGGTTCATAACAGAGGCTTCCGCAAGGACCGTAACCCGGTTGAGATCGATAACAACGCCGACAACCGTAGTTGTCCCCAGATCGATAGCGATCCCAAAGTTCTCGCAGGTCGTATCACCATCTTCGATGCTGGCGATTGCGGGGTACCCCGACGTTGTTGAGATCGTGACAGTCCGGGTGCCGGTTGCTGCAAGCAGCTGGTCATGCTGGTGGCGGGTCATGTGCGGCCGGGTGCCGCTGTACCCTTCAAGTTTAACTGACCGCTGGCCCACCGGATGGGCAGGTGACGGAGCAGGGAGAAGGAGATATTTTTTTACCAGAGGCGAGATTTCTAGATCCGGGATGGCATACTGGTGGAGGATCTTGGGAAAATCAATCCGGCTCTCAACGGGAATAATGAATTCGCAATTGCCCTGGACATGAGTCTGGCAGGCGCGACAGTAATGGCGGGCAATCTCATCGGTTGACAACCCTTTAACACTCTCTGGAGTGCCGATATCGCAGGAGCCACTCACATGGATGGCCCTGCATTTATTACACTCGCCTTTGCCCCCACAGATGCTCTCGAACTGGATCCCGGCAAGGCGCACTGCTTCAAGTACCGTTGTTCCCCCAGTTACGGCAACAACCTTGTTAAGCGGGCTAAAAACCACCGAGACCTTCTCTGTCATCATCCATATCTCCGTTTTGCGCAGCTTGCAGGCAGGAATGGGCGGGCATCATGAGGGAGCCGGCAAACAATCCCCTGTTCTGAACATAATTACCCGCTAGTGCCAGTGTTCCCGGAGGAACTGCGGGATCCCGGATGAGTCCTTGGGACCAACCAGGATCTTCCAGCCGGTCGCCTCCTCGGTCTCCCCACTCAGCCGTGCCGAGAGCCCGGGGATAATGAGAGTGGTATGATCGACAAGACTGCCTGCCGTATATTCATTCAGGGCATTTGCTATAGATTCGGCAGTGAAGTAACGGCCGGCCACTGCACTCTCGACACTAAGGCCCCCGGTATCGACCACAACAAGGTAACAATCGAGATTTGCCGCCTTGATGTCGGATTCGACCGTGAAGTACGTGAGAGCATAGTTCGTTGTGATGAGCATCGGAGATTTCCGGTCGGGCCTGCCGAACGTCTTGATCCCGGACTCGACCGACACGGGTTTCCGGGGATCGGTATAGATATTGAACCTCCAGATGAGCTCGGGCAGGAGCACCCAGCCGTCCATGCTGTGCATAATCAGAAGATCCGCGTACCGGGACATGAGCATGGATGCCGTTACCGCCTCTTTCCATTTCAACACGTCCTCGGATAGTTCTCCGCCGGTCCAGACCGTCATGGGAATGCCGATAAGGGGGAACCCGAAAAGTTCGTCGAACTGGCGGCATGCCTGTGAACGGATTGCTGTAAAGTTTGTCAGGGTGGCTGCAAGCCCGTCATCGGCATACGTGCCGGGGTCGAGCACGAGTTCGTGGACACCGTACGCAAGAAGTGTCCGTACAAGCGAGCGGAGGAGGGAAAGGTCTCCCGGGGCAAAGACAGCAAGCGGGGCCTTGTGTGCAAGGGCGAGATCGGCCATCGCCTTCCAGCTGCTTTCCATCGCTGCATAGATGAGGGGACACCGGTCATTTGCCTCCTTAAGACCCGCTTCCATGACAGCAGGATCAAGGGCACAGAGGATGAGCGGGAGACCGGTTGCACCGGCCACGGTTTTTACCGCTGCCGCAAAAGTGGCCGGGTCCTTTGAAACTGAACGAATGGCAACAGCATTCAGCACCAGTTTCCGGCCAATATAGTTATACGAGAACTGCCCGATGGCAGCAACCCGTTCCCGCAGTTCGTTCTCCGGCATCAGGTCGTGGACATCGATGGCTATGGGAGTCGGGTTATGGTAGGTGAACTCGTGGCGCCAGAGCACATATTTTCCGCCAATCATGATGGCCTGATCGCCATTGCCAATGGTAACCGCCCGTACCGGTGGTGCCATAAGGTGGGAGAGGGCTTCGTGAGCCAACGCGTATTCAGCCGTATGCAGGACCGGGCAGTCAGTAAGCATCAGCTCGCCATTGACAAGCCGCGTGGCAAAGGCCATGCAGTTTGCCTCCTTACAGTCCCCGCAGTTGGTCTTCGGCAGGAGCTTATAGACATCGATGGGGCTGATTTCCTTGATGCTCTTTTTAGGGTTGTTCTCCATCGCAGTAGTCCCGTTCATAACCGCACCCCCACCCAGTCCGCGATGGGTTCATGGAGTGCCCCGGGATGCTTCTCCAGCCGGGCGATGACATCCCTGAGCGTGAGGACCGCTGCCGGGTGCATCATGAGGAAAAGGTCGATTCCTGCAAGCAGGAGCGTGACGGCATTGATAGTCTCCCATATGGGACCCCGCAGTTCACGGGAGCCATATTCCGGCGGCATCTTCATCCATGCCTCGCGGGCAGCCCAGGCATTGGTGGCAGCGGAGATAACAGGATGGGCCAGTTCAGTATCCCCCATCAGGGCTGCGTACCGGGCCCGTTCATGGATGGTAAAGGAATACTCAAGACCATACCCGAGTGCAACCGTGGTCAGGTCCATGACAATCTGCTCCGGCGGGATGTACTCGTAGAGCCTGCGGTTGAGCTCCTTGGCATTATTCAGTTCAAGGCCGGTGAAGGCAAGAAGGAGGTGGCCGTTCTCCTTTGCAGAAGTTGCCACGGTCCGGAGGGATTTTTGCTCCGCCATGTCGAGAGTGACAGAGTTGAGAAGGAGACGTTCACCGGCTGCCATTTCGGAGATCGCCGTAAAGACCGCAGCATCCTTCTTCGGGTCGCCGCAACCCCCGATGATAAGCGGGACATCCACTGCCTGCAGGACATCCTCAACGGTCCTGACGGCATCGGCAGGGGTTGCATCACGGAAGAGAGGGTCGGTGCTCATCAGGTGGATGGTGATAACGTCAGCGCCGAACTTTTTCACGTTCATCTTTGCCCATTCAGCGGGATGGTCCATTACCTCCCCAACATTTTCCTTCAGCACCTTGGGGAGGGAAACCGGCATATCGAAAACATCGAGCGAGATGACCGGGCGGTGGGGAGGGAGGCGGACACGATCGGCATATGCCGGGGTGGTTGCACCCCCGATAGTGACAGTCCCTGACCGGCTGCCTCCTTCTGCCCGTGTGGCACCAAGTGTCACCTCCCGGATCTTTCCCGGGTAGTCGGTCATGAGAGGAGTATACTGCTCATTTATGAGAGTTGTGGGACGGATCGGGGCAGGGGCACCCGGGGGGGAAGAGGCAGGAACGGAAAAACCGGATGACGGAATGAAGAGGTCGAGATCGCCAATCTCCATCGAGAAATTCTCAAGCTCAAGCTGGTTGACGCCTTTGAGCAGCTCGAGGATCTTCGGGGCGAGATTAAGGATCATGTCGTTATCCTTACCAGCATTATTGTTTTTTTGCGTCATGGTGCTCACCTCCTGGTTTTACGTGCGGTCGTATAGGCTGGATGATCACTTTCTCAGCCGTGATCTTCGCATTCTTGAGGATGATCCGGAACCCCGCAACGGTGAGGGGGATGTCACCACCGGAGAATACCTGGACCTGCTGGGCAGCTTCAACACCGGCAGCAGCGTCGGTTGCTCTCCAGCGTTCCGTCACCGGGTGGTTGTGGCCAGCAAGGAAGGCATGAAGGTCCTCAATATTTTTCACATCGAGTTCGGTGGCGATTGCAGGGAAAACATCGGGGGCGATGAACGGTTTCAGTCGGTCTTTAGTTTCATGCGGCATCCAGACAACACGGTGGTACCCGCCATCAGCATCAATGAACTTCTTCGACCGCATGTATTCGATCGAGATCCCATGAAACCCGTCGATCTGGCGGCCTCCCGCGGTGGAGTCGGCCATCGTGGAGAAGGCCAGCCCGTTGACGGTCAGGTCGCGGAAACTCCGCAGGACAATCCCAAAACCATCAACTTCCGGAATGTAGAACGCGATTCCCTCAAAACAGCCGCATGACGTGTGTGGGTAGCCAAACGCTGAATAAAGATAGACTCTTTTGACTTCCCCCATCGAGCGCTGTCTGGCACTCTCGTTGACACCTGAATATTCACCTTTCTCTTTATCGAGACATTCGCCTTTGGCAATGGCATAGATCGGGCCTTTCGGGTCAATGCCGGCAGCGGCCCTGCCATCGAACCAGCTGATGGCCCCGCAGTTGGCATAGCGCTGGGGCGTGATGACACAGACATGGGTGGGAGCAAAGGACTGGCAGAGAGCGCAGCCGTAAAACTCAGAAACATCATCATCCGAGAGGCCGCGTGCCCGGGCATCCCGCGCCTCGTAAGTCTTCAGGGCTTCGGCATAAAGTGGCTTGATCTCCAGCGGATCGGTGATGAACGTGATCTGGACTTTTTCTATGATCGGCAACTCGTTTTTAAAGAGTTCGTGCATGACATGCCCGATGATTTTTAATGAAGTAAGTCCCTTCTTATACGATTTTTTCGAGAGCCGGATCCAGATGTCGTACCGCTGGTTGAGGTGCATGAAACCCTCGATATAGTTGCAGTACTCGTGAATGCGCCTCTCCACCACACCCTCAAGATCGGGTTCCACCCGTTCACCCGCGAGCTCGACAAGTATCCCGAGCGGGTGGACGTTTCCCTCAGTCATCTGCGTGATATCCGGCCCGATGATCTCGATGGCTCCATCCGTAATCTCATCAGTCTTCCGGACCCGGACTATCTCAAACTTTTCCGTAACAGAGGGCCCGCCAAGCTCTACCTGCATGTCCTGCTTACGGACGCGCTCGCCTTCATAGACAAGGCCGACTTCTACGGGAATAGGCTCAGACATGGTACAATCAGTCTCCAAGGTTTGCAACGATCGCCCGGAGGCTGGCTGCCCACTCTTTAATGGTGCTGTTCGGGAACGACCAGCTGGCATTGGGCTGGTACACGCAGTCAAGGGTCATGGTCTTGACACCGGGGGCAAAATGCTTGAGGCCGGAAAGGATAGTCCATTCCATGGAATAGGGAAGTCCGACGAAGATCGCGAGATCATACGTATCCTTCCCGTCAATGCCCTTCCACGTGGCATCGGTGAGACGGTTGGCGATATCAACCGCCGGCATGATGGCTGCGGGAATATAGCCACGGGCAAGGAACTCCTTATTCGTGCTGGCCGTTACAACGACCGGTATCTTTCCTTTCTTCGCGAGCTCGATGAGGCAGTCGATGAGCCGGAGGCCTTCAACTTCATATTCGAGAATCCCATGCCCGACAATAAGAATCGGGCGCTTTGCCCGACGGATCATCGCATCCGCAATATCGGGTTTGACAATGAGGGAGGCCTTTTTCGGCCCGGGGATCTCGCCGGTCTGCCAGGACTCGTTCAGCGGCATTTTGGTTTAATCCCTCCTCGTATGGACCATGCGGGGGAGGAGCGTCGGGTCGGGGATAGGCTGCTCCTTCCAGTCATGCTGCTGCAGGTGTTCGAGGATCTCAGATTTCATCGTGAGGGGGATGTCGGCCGGTACCCGCACGAGACGGTGCACATCGGGAGGAAGCCCGCCTATGTGCCGCTTGTGGAGGTCCACGTAGTTGGCAAGCTTATTCGCCCGACCCTTGCTCGTATCGTTCGGCCGCATGGTCAGTTTCGCGATCATGACCATCGCCTCTTCCTTGGTCTCTGCAGCAAAAAAGAGGTGTTCGGGCACCGGGCCGCCATATACCTTCTCGCCCGTCCGGGCATCATACACGTACCAGTCCTCGTCCTTATCGGCACGGCCAAGCAGCATCCTCCGGTATTTCGTGCCATGGGGCCCGACAACGACCGGGATACCAAGCCGCCAGAACCCTGCCGCGATTGCTGCTGCCTTCTGGGACATCGCACCCCATGCTACGCCAACGGCCCCGACACGGTTGTGGACATAATCGGCGATCTCCTCATAATTTCCGCGGAGGGGGCGCTTGGCAAAGATGCTGGCAATCTTGATGGCAGCTCCGGAGATATGGGCATTGGATACACAGGATCCGACATTCACGATCCCGCCGGCCTCAAATGCCCCGGAATATTTCTCGTACGCGGTCTTGCCATCCTTGTCGCGGTACATGCCGGCCGACATGGCAGAGCAGCCGGAGGTACAGACAATGTAACGGCGTTTGGCAAACTCCATGCACATCTCGGCTACTTCCCGCGATCCTTTCGGGTAGTTGGCGCAACCGACAAACGCGACTATGCCCGGGATCTCTCCAAGGACAATAGGGCCGCCGACTTTCCGAATCTCAACATCCTGAATGGCACCCCGGCCAGTGCGGATGCAGAACGTTTCCTCCCGCGTCTGCTTCTCCGCAGCTCCCACAATAAGGCTATGGACTGGAATCTTCTGGCCACAGGCAGGTTCGCAGCGTCCGCAGCCGACACAGTCATCGTACAACTCGTTCAGGGGGCCAAGGTTTCCGCCTGCTGCAGGTTTAATTGCCTGAGGTATGGGGAGATCGTTGGGACATGCGCGCCGGCAGAGCATACACTGGGTGCATTTCTTTGCAAGTTCAATGATGCGATCTTTCGAGGGAAGTGTGCCCTGTTTTTTCCGGTTTGGGGCAATTCCCTGCGCAACCCGGACCGCGATTTCCCCGACTTTTTCCATATCGAGGACAAGAGCACCGGCGACCTTGCCGGAAACAAAGTCCGCCACAATTGCATCGATGGGATCATTGGTCCGGTCGGGGAGACCGAGGCAGTTCTTGTCGCTTGTTGCAATGAGCGGGGTCCTGATGGCAGCTGCCTCCTGCAACGTATCGGTGCGGACGCACTGTTCATCAATGACGATTACATCCGGCACACCGCTCCGGATGTACCGGAGCTGCCATGATATGGGGCCGATGATCTTTGCTTTTGCCGAGTAGCGGGCAATATCCATCGCGGTGCAGCAGATTCCGGTCACTTCAATTTCGGAAAGGAGACCGTTGTCCCGCAGGTAGTCGATTATGCTCGTTGACGGGGGGACGTTGTGGCCGATAACGAGGACCACCGGTTTTGTCGCATCCACGGTGCCAAGGCCGAGGTCGGCCATGGCAGACTCGGGATCCGCTTTCGGGAACCCGAGAGCCGAGACCTGTGCAATATCCGCAACCTCCATACCGACATGATCGACCATGCCGGCATGGAAGACCTTGGACTCGAAATCAAGATTGTTCCCTTCCTGCCCGGTGTGCGTCACAGCAAGGAGCTGAGTCACCTGGTTCTCACAGTAGTCAAGGACTGGCTCCAGGTCGCCCAGTGTCTCGGGTTTCACACCGCAGACAAGCCGGGTAATGGGAGCCTCGACCTCGACGCTGGTGCCACCGATGTTGAGCGGGAAGTCAGATCCGTACTGTTCGATAACATGGGTGAGGAGATCGCGGGAGTGGCTGATGTGAGTCGCTGCCCCGATGCATGCGGCGATGAGAACCGTCCGCGATTGCTGGGCAGACATCGAGATCCCGCAGGCCCCCCGTTTCGTGCCCGTGAGGTCGCACTTGCCGTACGTGCAGAGACAGCAGAGATCGCAGAAGGGGAGGTAGAAAGGTTTGTACCGTTTCAGGAGTGTGTGGTCCCATGACCGCAGGGTCGAAAGAGTGGGGAATGGTGTCGGCCCCATAGGCTCGTCCCATTTTTCTTCGTGGATTGCACCAATCGAGATGCTGAGATCACGGAACTGTGCAATGTCCGAATTGATCTCTTTTACCCTGAAGCTGACGCCTTTCCTGCTCACAATCCCATCCCCGACAGCGTGTCAGTTATGTATTGAGGGATAATTCAAATAAGTGTATCGAAGTGACAAATGAGGGAAACAGGATAAACACTGGCATCAGTGATTTATTCCTGCGGTACCAGCGTGTCGAGCATTGCAGCAATCGACCGGTATGCCGGGGTGGCAGCAGGGATTTCCAACAACGACTCCCCGGCAAGAACACGACCTGCTACGAGAGGATCGTTGACGATCTTTCCGAGGTAGGGAAGACCCGTGTCATGGGCAGCTTTGGCATGCAGTTCCTCCGGAAACGCATAGCCTCCAATAACATAAAGGTGGTTGAAAGTGATCCCGACCTCCTGGATCACGCGGTGCGCCCGCTTCACGTGGGCAAAAGACTTGCTTGACGGGCCCATCACATCGAAAATGATGTCCACGCTGCTTGCGATCTTCCGGTTAAGATGTTCGAGGCCCCCGGGAGAATCGATGAGGATATACCGGTACTGCCGCGTGATTTCAGAAAGGGCATTTTTTAAGGCAGCATCCGGAAGGCAGTAACAGCCCTCCACCCACTTGGTACCCACTGAGAGGAGATCAAAATGTTCACCTTCGTACAGGCCCTGTTCCCAGATCCGGTTCTCGATGCGGCGGGAAGGGGGGATTCCGAGAGTGGTACCGCCACGTTCGATAAACGTATCCCCGAGAAGTTCTGCAATGGTTTTTTTACCGGCGGATTCAAAATCAACGCCCACCATCTCGGCAAGATTCTGGTCGGGATCCGCGTCAACGAGCAGGACTGGCGTGTCCCCGCGCTCGATCAGGTACCGGGCCATCAGTGCAACAAAACTCGTCTTGCCGGTACCTCCCCGGCCCATTGTAACATAGGTCTTCATCGTTGATCTCCCCGGGTTTTACTTTGTTTTTCCTCATTTGCCGCTTCGAGATTGCGAGCCAGGCCGGCTATTGCAGCAGGAGCTCCAGAATCTGTTATCCTGACTGGGTCACCCGTGATGCCGGCATCAGCCACATCACTGTCGTAAGGTATGTATGCTGCAAGCAGAACCTGGTTCTCCTCCGCACACGAGCGCAGAATCTCCACTTCGCGGGGATTTGCAACCCGGTTCCCGACAAGGCAGATATCAAGTATCGCTGATTCCCGCGCAAGCCGGATAATGGATGACGCAGTCTCGCGGGACTTCCGGTTCGCGTCCGAGACCACGATCAGCGTATCCACGTGCTCCGCGGTACCCCGTCCGAGATGCTCAATACCGGCCTCCATGTCGAGAATGACAATCTCGTCCCGATCTACCACAAGATGACGCATGAGGGCCTTGATCACGGAGTGGGCAGGGCAGGTGCAGCCGGAACCCATCGCTTTTACCGTGCCCATGATAAGGAGACCCGGGCCGGCGGGTGTTTTGACCGCATACTTTTCAATAATATCATCTATGGTGAAGGTAAGCCTGAAGACACCGGAATAATCAGTTCTCGTCTTGAGCCGGATAAGATCTTCATTCTCCGCAACGGGTACGATGCGGGATGCTTCCCCGACCGTAAGCCCGAGGGATAATGCAAGATTCGGGCTTGAGTCTGCATCAATGGCAATTACTGACTGGCCGTGCCGGGAGAAATACTCTGCCAGACTACCGGCAATAAAAGTCTTACCCACGCCCCCTTTCCCACAGACAGCAATCTTCATTTCTTTGTACTCCGGGCCGGATGCGCTGCTCCCATTTCACTGATAAAGTGTAAGTGTAAGGACAAGAGGCTTTGCTTCACTCCACAATATTTATCATCGCCGTAGAATAGTGCAAAGACCGAAGTAAACAGGGAGCAGAAAAAACATGCGTATAACCTGCAGGTTCAATGAATCCTTATATGTAAAAAGAAGAATGGTCTTCAGCAGATTGTCCCGGAAGTAAGGTGCCGGCCCCATGGGATTATTCAGACGAAAAAAGAAGGAGGAACAACACTGCCCCAACTGCGGGAAACCCGTTGCGCACGGATCTGCATTCTGTGATTCGTGCGGGCTGAGGGTATCACCCCCACCGGCCTGTAAAAAGTGCAACCTCCCCCTTGCCCCGGGCACAAACTTCTGTGAATCCTGCGGGACACCGGTCGGGACAACTCCAGAATTCTCCGTTCCCGATGATGCACCGCCCACCACCTATCATCAAAAAGGGAAGTCATCGAAAAGCCGGAAAGCAAAGAAGAAAGCACTGAAAAAAGATGAGTTCGTCCATCCTGCGATGCTGGAACCGGAACTGGCAGGACGGGAGACCGCGGCAGCTGATCCCGGCACAATGGATAAGATGGTTGAGGATTCCGACACGATCCATAATGCCATACTGCCCGCTGTCCCGGAACCCCGGACGGCATGTAGGCCGGTACCCCGGCCAAAAACGATGCATGTCATTGCCGGCATTGTAATCATTGGAATCGTTGTCGCATATGCCATCATAACCGGTCACGTGCATATTCCGGCCTTCCCGAACCCGCAGTACGGCGTTACACCGGTCGATCCAATCCCTTCCGCACCAATACCGGGAATCTCCGCATCAATAACGGCAACTCCCGGGCCGGAAGAGACCACTGGAGAAGCGTTACTCGTTCCCGGCCCCACGCAGGTACCTCCGGAAAGTTACCTCATCTGGCTGCAGGAGGAACGCAATCCCATTACCAACAGGGTAACGGTCATATTCAATGGCGGAAAAGGCCAGCGGGCAGTCCGCGAGGTACTGGTTCGCCTGTACCGTTCCGACGGGCAGGTGATGGAGCAGGCATTCAGGCCGCTGACTATTGGTGAAGGGGCCAGTCTGCAGGGAACCAAGTTCACCGATCGCGTCGAAGTTATCATAACATATAACAACGGTGATTCCTACACCGTCATTGATCGGGTCTTTACCTACAGACTACGCAACTGACCGCCACTTCCCGATCGTTCCAGACCAGTCACCAGCCGCAGGCTGCAGTTACTTATTCTTCCTGAAACTGAGGATCTTGAGGAAATCTGCACCCGGGCAGTGCTGTTTTGCTTCTGCTGCCTTGCTTTCCGAATCTGCGGTACAATAAGTTCCTGTCATGAGCTTACGGGTGCAGCCCGGCTCGGCAGATTCCCTGCCCTTGTTTTCCTGTGTTCCAACAAGGTGTCTGCAGATATAGAAAAAGTCGGTCATGATCCTCCTTTGATTTTTGTTTATGGCGCATGAGATGATAAAGGAGGGTAGAAAAACCATCAGGGTACCTGCTAAAAGGCTCTGGTTTTCCGGCTCACGAAACGGGGTTTGCAAGAGCGACCGTTCCTGCATTAAGGAAAGAGAGTTTGTTATGGCGCTGGCAGATAAAAAGCAGCAAAACAACTGAACCCACATGGGGAAAATACATGAAAACCCGCACGATAAATTATGTTGGTTAACGTGCATACACTATAACGGAACGGGGATACCAGGAGGGTTTTTTCATGCTCGATATACGATTCGTCCGGGCCCACCCGGAGATAATCAAGGCTGATTTACAGAAGCGCAATGATCCGGAGAAGATTTCGTGGATTGATGATATCCTGTCAAAGGATGCACGCTCCAGGCAGCTGAAAGTAGATACTGACCAGCTCCGCCAGCGGCGCAACACGATCGCACGCGACATCAATGCAGCAAAAAAAGGCGGGCAGGACGCCGCTCTGCTGATCGCAGAAGCTGCAGCCCTCCCCGGGAAGATCAAGGCCAATGATGCCGAGCAGGATCAGATACAGGATGCTATCAAAGCCCACCTCATGCGCCTTCCCAATATCCTGCATGACAGTGTACCGGCAGGAAAGGACGATACAGAGAATGTCCAGTTCAAGACCGTCGGAACAATTCGTTCCTTTGATTTTGAGGTCAGGAACCACGGCCAGCTGGCTGCCGAACGGGGCTGGGCGGATTTTGAACGGGCAACCAAGATCTCCGGGGCAGGTTTCTATTTCCTCAAGGGAAACCTTGCCCTGCTGGACATGGCACTCCAGCGTTACGCGATCGACCTTCTCATGAAAAAAGGCTTCACCCCGGTCATTCCCCCGTACATGATCAACCGGTCCTCCTACGAAGGGGTTACGGACCTTGGCGATTTCGAGAAGGTTATGTACAAGATCGATGGCGATGATGCCTACCTCATCGCCACGAGCGAGCACCCGATCGGTGCGATGTACCAGGACGAGATCTTTGAGGAAAAAGACCTGCCAGTAAAGCTTGCCGGGATCTCTCCCTGTTTCCGGCGGGAGATTGGGGCGCACGGCCTGGACACAAAGGGCCTGTTCAGGGTCCACCAGTTCACCAAGGTCGAGCAGTTTATCTTCTGCATGCCGGAAGACTCGTGGCGATACCACGAAGAACTGCTGGCAAATGCCGAGGAGATCTTTACGGGTCTTGACCTCCCCTACCGGGTGGTCAACATCTGCACCGGGGATATAGGAACGGTTGCCGCAAAAAAATATGATATCGAGGTCTGGATGCCGCGCGAGAATGCGTACAAGGAGGTGGTCTCCTGCAGCAACTGCACGGCATACCAGGCGGTCCGCCTCAACATAAAAGTGCGGGACAAGAGCGACTTTGAGACAAAGCAGCATGTCCACACACTCAACTCAACGGCGGTGGCCACTTCACGGGTAATCCGGGCAATCCTTGAGAACTATCAGCAGGAGGATGGATCGGTTGTTGTTCCGGAGATCCTCAGGCCCTACCTGAATAATTGCGAAGTGCTCTAAAGAACAGTATTTCTATCTATCAATAACAAACACTTATTTTATTCAGATAACCCAGATATTATCAGGAGCGGTTGCATGGCATATCCTAATCTCTATAATGACGAGTCCATAATCCTGGAAACAAAGAATGTCAAAGTTAAATCCGTAACGTTCGAGGCAATCCTCACCAGCCGGCGGTTAATACTTACCGATAGTAAAAAACAGACAATGCCGCCACAGGAGATCCTCCTTGCCACCCTGAAAAACGTGGACAGCGGAGAGAATGCAATCCGCGATCCCACGATCACGCTCTCGATCATCACCAATACCGGCACAACCCGCCAGATGATCCTGACATTCTCCTCCAAGACATCCAGTGGCGAGCGGAAGCGGGAATGCGATGAATGGGTGAAGATCCTGCGCCAGCATGTGTCGCAAACCATCGAACACCCCGTTTTTCCGGATATCCCCACACTGGACGATGAGATCCCGCAACCTGCAACTGAGCCGGTTCAACCCGCAATCCAGCCTCCGCGGATCGAGATAGTCAATGCACCCCTGCAGAAGAAGAGGATCGAGATCTCCCGGCCGATGAAAAAGATCATTGAATCAGAACCTGCCATGCCAGCCCCTATCGAGACCACATCCCTGCCAGTGGGTTCATTCTGCAATCGCTGCGGGAGTCGCGTTCCACCAGAGTCGGCATTCTGCAACCGTTGCGGGACACCGGTTGCAAAAGACAGCGATTTAGATGCTGTGCTGGTACAACCGGTATCACCCCGTCCCGTTCCGGTACCGGAGCCGGTACCAGCACCGGTCGTCCCACTGGCGGCAATACCGGAAGTCCCACCGGTACCGGCACCGGTCGTCCCACTGGCAACAATAACGGAAGTCCCACCGGTACCGGCACCGGTCAGCCCACTGGCAACAATAACGGAAGTCCCACCGGTACCGGCACCGGTCGCCCCGCAGGTGGCAGTACCGCTCCCACCCATTTACGGCCAACCGGCAGATGTAAATGAGCGCCCGATCGAACGGGTCATCCAATCCATTGAGCCGCTCATCGAAGACTCGATTCCCCGCAGGCATGAGGCCCTGCCTGTAAAGAAAACCCAGCATGCCCAGGCACCTTCGGTAACCGTTGCTGCTGAACCGGAATCACCGGCCGCGGAGCCTGCAGTCCAATGGCCGGTTCTTCCATCCACTGCACCTACGGTGGAATCACCACCGGGGATACTGGAAATCCCACCCCCGCCACCGATCCCAACCCCGTCTGGCGGAAAAGGAAAGATCATTGCCATTGCAGTTGCCGGTTTGATCATCATTGCTGTTATTGCAGGCATATTTCTCTTTGCCAACCCCCTCCAGATGATCAATGGACAGACACCAGAACTGACGCCAATCCCAACAGTTGTCCCTCTTGCAACCACGGCACCGGCCACAACCACAGTCACGGTCAGCACAACTACAGCACATGAGATCACGATGCAGACTACAACGGCACCGGCTCTCGCAATACCCGCAACGGGTGTATGGGTCCGTATCAATTATGCCAACCAGTTTTCCGGCACGGTCGGAACCCCCAATGCATTAAAAGAGATCAGCGGAACCGGGGAACAGTTCTTCCAGATCTCGACCAGCACAGGTACGGTAGTTGCAAATATCCAGAAAGTTGATGGCTCCGCAGACCCGATGAGCGTGGAAGTGTACAAGGATGGGAAACAGGTCATGCAAAAGAGCACCACTGCGCCCAAAGGCATGGTGGAGATCCAGGTCAGCCTGAAACCGGCAGCAACTCCGACTCCGGAACCAACGATCCTTATTACCACAATCCCAACCGAAGATACAGCTGCCGCAGAAAGCAATTCAACGGCAAATGCAACAGTAAGTGAATAATCTCTCTCTTTTTTCCCAGTACGTTCCGGAACGTCCTTTGGTTACTGAATCACCGGACACCAGATAGCCCGGATATCAAAAAGACAGGGTAACTCAAAAGAGATCCTGTATCGCTGGCGCTGCCAGGAAACTGCAATTAGAGAATTGAACGATAAATTGAGAAAATGCTGCTATGGGGATTCGAACCCCAGTCGCGGGCGTGAAAGGCCCGCATGATTGGCCGGACTACACTATAGCAGCACGTTGCTCTAGTTAGTTTCACGCAACGTCATAAATAGGTTATGGCAAATACCCGGTGATAATCCATTGGGCAACCGGAGAAGGAGAACGAAAATGAACTCCCGCGCAGGGACATTGTTGCCAGGGATAAGAAAAATCCTGCTTTTGCACGTCACAGGGTAATTTCCGGAAGAGAGACACTGAACCCAGGTTTTTAAAAAAATAATGAGATCACCAATAAAAAAGACGTTCCCCGCATTTTCCGGGTGGAGGAACATTAGAAAAAAATTATTTTTTGTTGATGGGATAGCCTTCTTTTTCTGTTATTGGCTTGAATGCGGCGCTCAGCTGGCGGAAGATGGGACCGGGTTTTCCCGAGCCGATAACCCTGCCATCAACCCATGTGATGGGTGCAACTTCTGCAGCCGTGCCGGAACAGATCAGTTCATCGGCAGTATACAGGTCAAAGTACCCGAGGTTCTGCTCTTTTACGGTAATCCCGAGAGACTTTGCGATTTCGAGGATGACCATACGCGTAATACCCCTGAGATTGTTGAGTGTCGGAGGGACAATGATCTCACCATTCTTGACTACATACAGGTTGTCACCCGATCCTTCGGAAAGGTACCCGTTGGTGTCAAAAAAGATCGCTTCATCGCCACCCTTGTAATTCGCCTCGATCTTGGCAAGGATATTGTTGAGATAATTGAGGCTCTTGACATTCGGGGGCAGACATTCGGCCGGGTTGCGCCGAACAGAGACCGTAACTCCCTTAAGGCCCTTCTCGTACAGGTCTCCATACATTGCACCCCATGTCACGGCGATGATGATAACCGAGGGTTTCGGACACTTGCGCGGGTCAAGACCGAGGTCGCCAACGCCACGGGTGATGATCGGGCGGATGTAGGCATCTGTCAGGTTGTTCCGTCTCAGGGTCTCGCAGATCACCTCGGTCATCTCTTCCTTGGTTATGGGCGGTTTGATATCAATGGTCTTGGCAGAATCGTACAGCCGGTCGATGTGCTCTTTTAGCCGGAAGACCCTGCCGTTGTAGGCGCGGATCCCTTCAAACACGCCATCACCATAAAGAAAACCGTGATCGAAAACAGACACTTTTGCCTGGTCGTCCGGCAGGTACTTCCCATCATAATAGATGATCATAGAATGTGATGGGGTGCCCGGGGTTTTGTAGTTTTTTCTTTTGATCGGCCGGGCGTATAAGAATTAATAGGAGGAAAGAGTATCCACATCATGAAGAAGAAAAATTAACTGGCAGAATAATTAAAGGAGAATTCAGTATCATGACGCAAAAACAGGGATTGATTTCCGGCAATACAAATAGCAATACATCAACCAACGATGATATTTTCCGGCTCGTTTTTGACAAAATTCAGACCGGCATTCTGATAGTCGATGCAAATTCCCATATCATCGTTGATGCCAATCCCGTTGCAGAAGAGATAACCGGACTTCTCCGCGACAGGATCATTGGCAGGACATGCCATAATTTTGTCTGCCCTGCCCTGGCAGGACAGTGTCCCATAACTGACATGCACCAGGATTTTGACAGGACCGAGGGGGGGATCATCAATGCCAGCGGGGAGCGCGTCCCCATTCTTAAAACCGTTGCAAAAGCCAGTGTTGGCGGAAAAGAGTACCTTATCGAGAGTTTCAACGACATCACGGACCGGAAAAAGGCAGAAGAGCGACGGGTTGCCCTTATTGCGTACATGGACGAGGCGGTATCTCGTGTCAGTAAACCCATGGAGCTCACGATCGCCAACCTGCAGAATATCGTTGATGTGGCAAAAACCGGCGTCTATGATGCCGAGGATTTACGGATGCAGCTCCAGATACAGACCAACAACATCAGGCAGATGGTAAAAAACCTTAAGGAGATTTCGGATAAGGTAACAAACGATGAGACTGATATTCCCGATGCATTCAAAGATTATTTTTCTGGGAAGTGAAGCTCGTGGAAGGAAGTGAAAAACCCGATATTACAGATGAACCTCAACTCTACCTGCTGCTTGCACAGCCCGATTCAATCCATGCAATGAACCTCATCTTCTTAAAAAAATTAATGGAAAAAAAATGTGTCCCGTTGGTCGTAACGGTCAACCAGCCCTTCAAAATACTCAAAAAGATGTATGCAGCTGACGGTATCGACCCGGATACTATCTACGCTGTCGACACCGTAACCCTGTACTCGGGGGGAACGGCAACGCCTGGCCCGAAGATACGGTATGTGAACAACCCGGGGAACCTCACCGATCTCGGGATCGCCATCACTGAAATTTTGAAGTTGATGCCGGAGGGAAAGAAATGCATCCTCTTTGACTCGGTCAGCATGCTGCTTATCCATACCCCGACGGTAACCGCTGCAAAATTCCTGCACTTTGTTATCAACAAGCTCAAACTGTCCGATGTCTCCGGCATATTCCTCTGTGTGGAAAAAGGCCTCGACCCGGTCATCATTTCCCAGATGTCATCATTTGTGGACAAGATTGTGGATTTTGAGGCGAAGTAACTATAGCGGCGCCCGATGGCGCCGGGGTCCTGTTTTTCAGGAGGAAAACCTGATTACACCCGCTTTACCTTCCGGCAAAGGTCGGTGAAATGTTTAAACATGCCGGCGCTTGCCACGGGGTGGAGGTGTGTATAGCTCCCGAGCGTGTTGTTGACATGTGCCCCGTCAAGGTTGTTCTGGATCCCGATACCGCGGGTGAGACGATACGCGTACTTTGTTCCGGGGTTGAGTTTCACTTCGGAATAGTGGAACTCGTGGCCGCGGAATGAACCGGCGCCAAGCGGCGATCCCGAGGCAGACGTGCCTTCAACATAACTGACAACGCGACGTGCCGGCATGCAGGTCTCCCCTCGGAAAACGCCGCACATTTCAGCAGTATGCTCCGTTTCCCGGCCCTGCCAGCCCGAGTTTAAGGTCATGTGCTCAGTCAGGTACATCAGGCCGCCGCATTCGGCATAGACCGGGGTCCCGTTCCGTGAAACCTCGCGGACAGCCTCCCGCATCCGGTCGTTCTTTTCCAGATCGTCAAGGAAAAGTTCCGGGTAGCCCCCGCCGAGGATATACCCGTCCGCTTCCGGAAGAGCATCGTGGATGGGGCTGAACCGGACAACATCTGCGCCGAATGATCGGAGAATATCGAAAAGATCGGCATAGTAGAAGTTGAAGGCCTCATCGAACGCGACGCCGATCCTCACATCCATTTTTTTTGGAGCGGCAAACTGGTTGTCTGCAGATTGTGGCGGGGCGGCATCTTTCATGAGCGCAGAAAACGCATCCAGGTCTACGTATTTTCCAATCATTTCCGTAATGACGGCAATCCTTTCATCGAAA
>JALOBP010000138.1 GCA_023228295.1 Methanoregula sp. | reverse complement strand
GATACCGGCATCGGCAAGTTTTGCGACGGCAGCCTCTGCTGATGCCGTCATCTCCTTGGGGTGGTTGAACTGCATATTGACCCAGAGCGGGTGATGTTTTTTTAAGACTGCTACCAGGTTGTCGGTTATCCGGTACGGTAAGACGACCGGGACCCGGGACCCGATCCGGATGACCTCGACATGCGGGATGGCGCGAAGTTCGGTTAAGATCCAGTCAAGGTAATCGTCGCTGAGCATGAACGGGTCTCCCCCGGAGAGGAGGACATCCCGGATCTGCGGGTTGGCACGGATGTATTCGATCCCATTCAGGATCTCTTCCCGGTCGGGAATCGAGTCCGCGTCACCCACTTTCCGTTTGCGGGTGCAGTGCCGGCAGTACATGGCACAGGTATTGCTGATGAGGAAGAGGACCCGGTCCGGGTAGCGGTGGGTGATGCAGGAGCAGGGGCTGTCCTTGTCTTCTGCCAGCGGGTCGGACAATTCATAGTGCTCGACAATCAGCTCCTTGGGTGATGGGAATGCCTGCCTGAAGATAGGGTCGTTCTTGTAATCGTTCACATCGATCAGCGACAGGTAATATGGCGTGATGCTGAACGGGAACTTACGGATGGTCTCTTCGAGGCGTTCCCGCTCGGCGGGATCGAATGTTATCCCGAGGAGCTGCTGGAAGGTATCGATGTCACGGACAACGTGCCGGACCTGCCATCGCCAGTCTTTCCAGTACTCCGGGGCCTCGCTGTGGTCCGGTGTCTTCTGGATCATGGAAGGATCACCGGCTGTCTCCGCACCCTGGGAATGTCCTTTCAGGATCGAGATAAGGTCTTTTACGGTATTTTTTACCTGCCCGCTCAGGTGCTCAAACCTCTGGGCTGGATCGAAAGAAGGTGGCGACTGGGGGGTTTGATCGGGGTTGCCGGGAGATGTTGTCATGTCTTCGAACCCCCTTAGGACAACCACACCTTTTTTGGCCTGAAATCGGTCAGTTGATCGTAATAATCGTAGAACCATTGCGCCTTGGGGTTTGGCCGGCAGACCATGTCCTTCCCGGCGTCTGCGGGGTCGGCTGCCGGGGGGTACCGCATGAATACAGGTTTTGTGGTCCTGCCTGCCATCCAAATCGTGCCCGTTACATAGGACATGATGACCCGGTACGGAGTATAGGCAAGCACCTTGCTGCCAATCCGGACGAAATTTGCATGGAGGAGCTCACGGAGCTCACGAAGAACCGGTTCCAGTTGTCGGGTTTCGGGCATACGGGGGTTTCCTCCGGTTAAAAGGACGTTTGTTATCTCTTCGTGTTCCCGGATATATTCGATATTTTCAGAAACATCATTCACCATCTCTTGTTCAGAGGACAAAAAGAGGCGTTTGCGGAAACAGAAACGGCAGATGCCGGCGCAGACATCGGTGAGGAGAGAAAGGCCGGTCTGATCATATTTGTGCTGAAGACCGGGTTTTTGGGTATAATATTGCTCGCATGAAGGATCGGCCAATCCCCCGTTTTTGATTTCACGAGAATCGGGAACAACAATCCGTCTTATCGGATCGTGCGTGCCTTTCCAGTCGATAATCGAGATATAATACTCGTTGGAGCGGAACGGGAACTTTTCCGTTACGGTCTCCATCATCTCTCTCTCTTTTGGGGCGAGACCGACAAGATTGTCGAGTTCGGAAATTGATGTAATGTACTTAAGGGTCATTCGGGTCTCCTCATTCTGGGGGTTGGGCTCTTACCCGTAAGAGGGCAGGGGTCAAGCGGTGCGGAAATTTCCGGATTACTATGAACAGAAATTAGGTGTAGCTAAATGCACCACTCAGTAAAATTCAACTTGGGGCTTACCCTTTAAACCCTTTGTGTTATTCCCACTTTGCTGGCCAGAAAACCTGAACAGGGATTGGAATGCGCCCGGACTAAAATTCTGTCAGGGCGGGTATTATGACCGCCGGACACTATTTGTCAAAAAAATCACACGGTTTTCAACCCACGCCGTAATGCACGATAATCCGGAAAAAAACCGGTCACGCAGGAGAGGTAGTATTCCATGTCACCAGCCAGACATCATACAGAATCCCGTTGACAAAAATCTCCCAAACAACCTGGCCCGGATCTGATAATTGTCATGATTGCAACGGGGCCATCCTCCGGGAGGTTCAGCACAGGCAGATAACAGAAGAGAGATCGTAACTGTCGCAAGAGAGAATCCGAAACGAAAACTCAAATCCCGGTATCATTGCCGAAAAAACTTCCGGTGCAGGAATTAGTGTAGGATCTGACATCAGTTCAGTCTGAATGCCACAATGCGGTGGGCCTTTTTTGCAGCAGGGTACAGGCCGGCAAATTTAAAGAGAATCCTGTATACGTGATCCAGTTTCCGGATCTCGTCCGATTGGGTAAAATACCATTCTTCGAGAAGGGTTATTCCCTTGTTCCAGGTCTCTATCTCCCTGGCATCGTCAATTCCCCAGTGAACCTCTGCTCCGGTTTTTTGTATGGACGGGTGCCCCGCCATACGCTTTATGGCATGTGCAGAAAAACAGTCAAATATCAGGAGGCATCCCGGGAATCGTTGCTGCAACCGTATAATGAGGGATCTCACTTCCTCCACATGGAGATACATGAACAGCCCCTCAGCAATGATGAGGACCGGACCGGATTTTCCCGCAAGATTGTCCAGCCATCGGAAATCCATCACGGATGAAGGAATGAGGCGGTATCGATCCGTCTCATCATGGAACTGCCTGCGCAACGCGATGACATCAGGATAATCAAGATCATACCACGCCACTTTTCCATCGGTCACCCGGAAATACCGGGTGTCGAGCCCGCATCCCATATGGATGACAACGGCTGACGGATGTTCATCGAGAAAAGCCCGGGTATAATTGTCAAACTGTTTTGCCCGGATACAAAGAGTAACCTGGGTTTTTTTGGGAATTTTCAGTGCAGAAAAATCATAATCAATGCGTTCAACCAGCCTTGCTGCAACATGGTCGGAGAGGATCGGGAGCTCTTTTTCACGTTCCCGTGCTTTACACAGGAGAGGCACGAGCAGGGTCTCCTTCTCGTTGTCAAGCGTGATCCTGATCTTATCCTTTTTCATGTGCCCACAACCTGAATATAGATCCCCATTGTTTTGCCAATCAGCAAAAACCCTTCCGAAATGAAATTTTTAAAAAAACCTTCACAGGTCCGTCTTGGCCTTCAGATCCAGTATTCATCGTTAGCATCCCCTATATCCTCCCGTAGCCATGCCCTCCGGCCCAGGAACCAGAATTTTTACGGGCAGACCAGCGCCATGCCAAAAATGGTCGGCCAGAGATCGAACGTAAACACGCCCCAGAACACAAAGAGCATCCCGACACCAGAGACGCCGTACAGGAGGTTCGGGACAGACCGGTGGTGAGGGACCGGGGCGGCCGGTTCAGCCATACCCATTCACCGAACACTGCCTTGACGCCCCGGGGTCAAGTGTTGCCGGGGGCCGGGAAGATCCGGGAGTTGAACCACGTCCAGAGCAGGATGGCTGCCAGGACAAGGGCATACCACCCTGCCAGAGCCGGCTCCAGGACGCGAGAATGAGAATGGGAAGAACCATGTTGCGCAGCGCTATGCTCCACGGGTTTGCATTACGGAACCGGGTCTCGTTGTCCAGTGCAAAATCATTCGCAATCATTCGTTCGAGTGTCATCCTGTCCTGGTACGGTTATCCGGAGTTATGATCGTAACGAAATGGTGTAACGAAGAGGCACAACCTGTCCCGGTTTCTGGCGAGTTGTTACCGCATGCTCTGGTATCGTTACCGGGTTTATCAATCCAGGGATCTTCAGCGGTGCACAGGATTTTTCGCTCGAAAATGATAAGGAAATTTAAGATTACTATCACCGGGTTTTCATCTCAGTCCAATCCAGATATCCATAAATACTGGAAGTCGTATGTATTATTTGAAAGGGGTTATTTCTTTCATGTTGTCAGCAGTCAGTCCCGGCACGGTTGCCGCCGGGGTGAACCATGTTTGAAAAAGTACTTATCCTGACAGATTTTTCAGAACATGCACGGTGTATATCGGACTGTATTACCGGCATTTCCGGGATTCGTGAAATTATTCTCCTGCACGTAATCGAAGACATCCGGGTGCCGATGGGGAGGGAGACTATTGAAAGACTGGTCACCAGTGCCGCGGAAAAATCCCTCCAAACGGAGAGAAACTACCTTGAAAAACTGTGCCCGGACATCAGGGTAACGCCGGTATTAACAATATCGCCCGATATTCCGGGGACAATTCTTGAGATCGCAGAAAAAAACGGTGTCGATCTGATTATTATCAGTGCATATGGAATGGGCATCAAAACAGGGATGCTTACCGGCAATATATCAACCGGGGTTCTCTGCCGTATCAGCAGGATTAATGTCCTCGTTATCCGCCATAAAATCATCGAGACCCTGACCGGGAAAACATTTGAAAAGTTCTGTCCGATGATCTTCTCGCGGATTCTCTGCCCGACAGATCTCTCCTTGCATGCTGAACGGGTAATAGCCCTTGCCGGCACCATGACGGGAGCAGGGGAGGTCATCATCCTTATTATCGTATCCCCGGACGCGACAAGAAGTGAAATTACACAAAATGCCCGGACAGCGGAGAGTCAGACCCGGGCAATCCGTCAGACTTTTGCCGCAAAAGAAATACAATCCAGAACCATCGTAAAAACAGGGGATCCTGCCTGCGTGATAGCGGAGACTGCCGATGAGGAAGATGTATCGGTCATCTGGATAAGCTCGTCTGAAAAAGGCTGTTTTTATGATTTCCTGCTCGGCAGTACGGTGAATGATGTTATCATGAACACGAAACAGCCGGTGATTGTTATCTGTGACGTGGATTGAGGGGATTCTTAATTCTGAAGTTTTCCCATAGTTATGGTTCTGCCCCCTGCTGACCCCGCATTGGGATTCGGGCAGTAACCGACAGGATGTTCTTCGGATGGATATGAGCAGGTGTTTTTATCGAAAGTTATAAGAAATTTTGCGGTTACTCTCAACCGGGCATGACAGGATCTCGTATATTATGACCGGTGTTACAACTCCCCCGGATACGGCAGACTCACCTGCACCCGCTCATGAATCTGCAACCGGCCTGACCAGTGCCGCAGCCATTGAACTCCGGATCCAGTACGGCTTTAACGATATCCCGGAAGAAAAGAAGCACCCGCTCCTCAAGTTCATGTCCTATTTCTGGGGCCCGATCCCGTGGATGATCGAGATTGCTGCAATCCTCTCGGCAGCAATATCGCACTGGGAAGATTTTGCCATCATCCTCCTGCTTCTTGTAACCAACGCGGTTGTCGGCT
>JALOBP010000137.1 GCA_023228295.1 Methanoregula sp. | reverse complement strand
CTGCGTAGTCCGCGATGAGGGCGCCGATGTGCTCCTGCTCGATGAACCGGCCGGCACTCATGTTGCCGACATACATGGCATCGATCTTCTCGCCCGAGAGCTGGGCATCCTCAAGGGCAAGTGCCCCTGCCTCCACAAACATATCCCGGAACGATCTGTTCCAGTGCTCACCGAACTTGGTGCAGCCGACACCAATAACTGCTACGTCTCTCATACCTGCATCACCAGTTTCCCCTTGTGTTTCGCATATTTTGCATAGTCCAGGTAGATGGGGTTCTGTAAGAGTTTCTCGACACTGGGTGCTGCGCCGCGGTTGATCTTGTCCTTGATCGCGTCCGTTACCGTGATGTCGAATGCATCGCTTCCTGCACCGGACCCGAACGAACAGACAAAGATGGTGTCGCCGGGTTTTGCGATATCGAGCGTTGCGGCAAGGCCGATCGGGGATGCGCCCGAGTACGTGTTGCCGAGGCGGGGAACCGCGAGGCCCGGCGTGATCTGTTCCTTTGTGAAGCCGAGGTCCTTTGCCACCTTCTGCGGGAACTTCGCGTTGGGCTGGTGGAAGACCGCGTAGGTGAAGTCCTTCGGGGTCTTCTTTGTCTGCTCCAGGAGCAGGGTGCTTGCGCCCTTGACGTGCTTGAAGTAACCGGGGTCACCGGTGAACCGTCCGCCGTGGCGGGGATAGTTCTGCCCCTCACGGCGCCAGAAGTCCGGCGTGTCCGTGGTGAACGAGCAGGTGTGGTTGATGGTCGCGATCGGGTCATCGTTCCCGATGATGTAAGCCGCCCCGCCCGCTGCCGCAGTGTACTCGAGCGCATCGCCCGGCGCACCCTGCGAGACATCGGAACCGATGGCAAGACCGTACTTGATCATCCCGCTCTTGACAAGCCCCATGCAGATCTGCATGCCGGCGGTTCCCGCCTTGCAGGCAAACTCGAGGTCCGCGGCGGTCATGGTCGGCGTTGCACCGATCGCTTCGCCTACTGTACATGCAGTCGGTTTGACGGCGTAGGGGTGGGATTCGCTGCCCACGTACACGGCGCCGATTTCGGCCGGGTCGACCTTCCGGCGCAGCAGTGCATTGCGTGCCGCTTCGACGGCGATCGTTGCCGCGTCCTCGTCCATATCGGGGACGGACTTCTCAAAAACGCCAAGACCCCCGGTAATATCAGATGCGTTTGCACCCCAGACCCGGGCAATTTCCTCGACCTTGATGCGGTATCTCGGTATGTGTACACCGTATGTTATGATGCCTACCATTTTTGTTCCCTCAGGGTACTCACGATTTTATCAATCTCCATACTCGTGCACAACACCGTGATGCGGTCCTTCTCCGCCATCTTCTCGACAATCGGGTGGACATCCGCGGCATCGATGCCCTGCAATACCACGCAGCGCGGCTTGAAGGGCGTGACGCGGATGGCGACCATCGGCGATTTGCCGGTCGAGACATTGGTGAAGACCAGCGCCCGCTCCGTGCTCCAGCCGTAGATGCGGTTGAACTCATCGGAGGAGAGCTGCATGATCGCGTTGAGACTGTTGACCACCGTGTAGCCGAAGATGACCTTCTCCATCGATCCCCAGAGGAGGGTGCAGCCGATTATATCCGCAAAATCCTTGAGCGGGACGGATGCATCATACTCGTGGAGATCATAGATCACGTCATCTTCGACATTGGCAAAGAGCATGGTTGAAAATTTCTGGATGTGTTTTGCACCGTCTTCCTCGTCGATAGCAAGGAGGGTGTCGACAATCTTGCCGACGACCGCGGTGCCGGGACTTTTCCTTCTGCCACTCTCGTAATCGCTGATGACAGACGGGGAGACGCCAAGGCGGTCCGAGAGGACGCCCGGGGCGATCTCAAAGTTCATGCGCCACTTTTTCAGGGCATGTCCCGGTGAGTCCGACAGCGTAATTTCACCTGCCATCTTCTCGGCAAGCTGGTTCCGCAACCCGGATTTCATGCTCATGATCAAGGAGCCCGGGTGTTATATACCTAACGAACGCAAGTTCGACAGGAAACGAAACACGACGGAGAGCGTGCCGGAAGGCAACTCATAAATAATAAGCAACTCAATTTTGGTAAGCATGACTCCCGCTGAAGATCTCCAGTGCTTAAAGGCCATTGCACTCCGTGGGGGGTGCAAAGGCCCGGTCTTTGTCTCGACCCAGAGTATCGGAACAATGCTTGCCATCAGCCAGCAGACGGCATCACGCCGGCTCAAGAGCCTTGAGACTGCCGGTCTCATCACGCGGACGATGACCGCGGACGGCCAGCACGTCACGGTGACAAAACTGGGCGAGGACGAACTCCGGCGGGAGTACCAGGAATACACGCGGATCTTTGCAGAGGGCGGCAAGACCTACGCCCTTCACGGCGCCGTTGTATCCGGGATTGGCGAGGGCAAGTACTACATGAGCCTCCCTGCCTACAAGGAACAGTTCAAGACCCACCTCGGGTTCGAACCGTATCCCGGCACGTTCAACATCCGCCTCAACCACGCGAGCCTCCCGGTCCGGAAGAAGATCGATGCGCTCGAATGGACCCGGGTCAGGGGATTCTCGACCGATGGCCGGACCTTCGGCGATGCCAAGTGCATCGCATGCAGGATCGGCACCATATCCTGCGGGATTGTCGTTCCCGGCCGGACGCACTATCCTGAGGACATCATTGAAGTGATCGCCCCGATTGCCCTGCGCCGGAAACTCGGTGTCGAGGACTCGGACAGTGTCAGCGTTGAGGTGGGGCCGTGATGGACAAGGCGCTTGCAGCGCTGCGGGACGGGAAGTTCATCCTCCTCTACGATTTCGATGATCGTGAGGGTGAGACGGATTTTGCGATCCGCTCCGATGCAGTTACACCCAAGCACATCCTCCAGATGCGAAAAGACGGCGGTGGCCTGATCTGCACGGCCGTCCACCCGGTTGCCGCCCAGCGCCTCGGCCTCCCGTTCGCCAGTGATGCCCTGCGGGCGATTGCGGTTGCCGAGCGCGAGGGCGACATCCCGTACGACCGGAAGAATCACTCGTCCTTTTCGCTCTGGGTCAACCACCGCAACACGTTCACCGGCATCACCGACCGCGACCGGGCCCTGACCGTGAACGCGATCGCCGAGCAGGTGAAGCTGGCCCTCAATGGCGGCAGCGTGAACTTCCACGAATCCTTCCGCACACCGGGCCACATGGCCCTCCTCAGGGCAGCGGACGGGCTCCTCGATGTGAGAAAAGGCCAGACTGAGCTCTCCATTGCCATGGCTGAAATGGCAAAGATCACCCCGTCAGTCACTATCTGCGAGATGCTGGACGACGAGAGTGGGTACGCCCTGACGAAGGCGGACGCAAAGCTTTACGCAAAGAAGCACGGCCTCGTCTTTATCGAAGGGTCCGATGTGATGAAGCGGTGGGAGATGGAGAAATCCACTCGGTAATTCTGCCATAGTATCATCCTCTTTTCAGACTCACCCTTTTAAGAACAATTCACCATTTTTATCACTCCTTCCGTCCCATTTTAATGACATGAAAGTCCCGCTCACCGAACTTGATGACCGCATGAAGCGTTTCCGTGCCCGGATGGATAAAACGCAGCCCGGCTGGGAGATGGCTGCCATCACCGGCAAGGTCCCTCTCTACTACTTCACGGGCACCATGCCGGACGGCCTCCTCGTGATCCCACAGGATGGCGACGCGGTCTTCTGGGTACGGCAGAGTTACGAACGGGCAGTGGACGAGTCGTTCTTCCCTGATCTCCGGAAGATGCGGAGTTACCGGGACGTGGCGGCGGGCATGGGGAATATCCCGAAAACAGTATATCTCGAGACCGACCTGATGTCGGTCTCCCAGCTCCAGCGGATCCAGAAGTACCTGCCATTCACGGAAGTAAAACCTGTAGATGCAGAGGTATCCACTGTCCGGTCCAGGAAGAGCCCATACGAGCTGGCGCTCATGGGGCGGGCCGGGGAGATCCACCGCCATGTGCTTGAGGATCTCGTGCCCGGGATGCTTATCGAAGATATTGATGAGGTCACGTTCGCCTGCGATCTCTATTCTGTGATGGTGGAGGAAGGCCACCAGGGCATCATCCGTTTCGGGATGTTCAACGAGATGCTCCTTGGCCAGATTGGGTTTGGCACCAGTTCCATCTGCCCGATTTGCGTGGATACCCCTGGCGGCGTCTCCGGCATGCACCCCTCGGTCCCGCAGATGGGCTGCCGGGAACGGAAACTTACCAAAGGTGATCTTGTCGTGATCGATATCGGGTGCGGGTGCAATGGCTACCAGACTGACAAGACCCTGTCGTACATGTTCAAAAAACCTATCCCCGATGCAGCAATCCGTGAGCATGAGCGGTGCGTTGAGATACAGGACACGATGGCATCCATGCTGAAACCGGGCGCTATCCCCTCGGAGATCTACCGGAATATTATGGCAGATCTTGAACCCGCGTTCCTGACCAACTTCATGGGCTTTGGCAACCGGAGGGTGAAGTTTCTCGGCCACGGGATCGGGCTCTGGATTGATGAGACGCCGGTCATTGCGGAAGGGTTTGACGAACCTTTGGAGGAAGGGATGGTATTTGCCCTTGAACCCAAGAAAGGGATCCCGGATGTTGGGCTTGTCGGTATCGAGAACACGTTTGTCGTAACCCCGCAGGGCGGTCGGTCAATCACCGGGTCGCATCCCGGATTGATGCCAGTAGTGTGATTCCCGGGAGAATCCCCCTGCCCCTCTCTCATGCACGAGGGAACATCGTTCCGGAACCCGGTATTTGGACACCGGCCTATTTTCGCGATTTCTTTTGAGGGAGTTGCCGGGGATTCGGAAATTCCTCATTTGTGATGAACCGTTTCAGGTTGAGCTGGCTCATCATTTTCATCTGGAGGATTGCTCCCTTATTCCTAGTGTTGAGGACCGAAACGCTGCCGGAAATAAACGGCGGGACCATGAGGAGTTCCTCATCGTCAACGATCAGCTCAAGCATGTGTTCGACTTTCATCAGGTTATGGATCTCCTCGAATTCCGGCGGGATAAATGGTGGCGGGATTTTGAATTGTTCGGAGGAGATGACATGGATGACTGCATTTTTCCCAGGAAATAATTTCTTCAGTCTTTTCTCAAGATCCGGATCATCCGAGATCACCATGAGTTGCAGTGAAATATCCTTAATTCTGATATTTTGGATGAACGGGAGGTACCGTTCACCGATCATGCAGCTGATTTGCTGTTTTGCTTTCCCGAAGAGTTCCCGGATCTTATACTCGATGTTGGCGTCCCCGTAAATGGTCCAGAGGGCATCCTCCTTGTCGGTACGTACCTTCTCTTTCTCCAGCTGTTGGAGTGCTTCCAGTGCCACGTCAGCTGC
>JALOBP010000049.1:7280-23581 GCA_023228295.1 Methanoregula sp. | reverse complement strand
GCGCCCCGTCGGGGGCGGCGGAGTCTATCCTGCATGGGGGCGTGGGGGCGGCAGCCCCCACTTCAGTACTCACTTACCCACTCAGAATAGCGATGAGCCATTTTTTTTGTTTTTTAATCCCATACAAGCATTCAAGAATGAATTATCCTTTGAAGAACTCAGGAAAAAAGTATTTGGAATGTATTGGGAAAATTTTCAGGCTTTAACTTTCTTTAAGCCTTTGAGGAGTTCATCGCAGTGACCGGTAATGCGCTTGCAGGCTTTCCTGATAATGGGCAGGGGGTTTTTCTTGCCTTTGGTGGTGACGAGCAGTTCGGGATCCGAGAACTGGAATTCAATCATATATCGTGCCACATCGATGTCGGGATCGCTCAAGATCTCCTCCACGAGGGCATTCATGAACGTGTGGCCCTCCCCCTGGATGATGAGGCGCACCTTGTCCTTTTCGAGCTCGAGTACTTTTACAATCATGCACCTATGTTGGGCACCTGAAAACTATTAAGGTATGGGTCGGCGTGCAGACCGTACGTGAAGAAGAAGATCCTCTGCAGGACCGGTTTTACGCGAACTCGAATGTCTCGCCATCGGTCCCAAGATGGGGCAGATCCCATGGCATGTGATGGCTTACGTGAACGCAGCGGTAATCCTTCGGTGCTAGCTCCTGTGCGAGTGTGCATGCATCGGGATAGTTCATGTGCTTCGCGATGCTGATACCTGATGGCACCAGGGCATCTAGGAGTAGTAAATCAAGGTCTGTCAGAAGATCCAGGCTTTTTTGCGGGATGTTGCGGTTTGTATCCGATGTGAACCCGATCCGTGATTTTTTTGTTTCCAAGAGCATCCCACAGGTGAATGCAGGTGGATGCGTGACTATGAATGGTGTAATCGTGACACCGAAAAGTTCGACAGACGTGTACGGGTCGACTGCACATTTTTCAAATGAGAGAAAGTGGAACAGATCCGAGCAATAACTAAGGACCGAGGGCGCAGCGAAGACCGGTGGGATCTTCTGGACACGGTAAAACTCGCCAAATCCGATGAAATGGTCGTAATGGCCATGAGTCCAGACCACGGCATCGATGTGAGGCGAGCCTGTACGGAGGAGCTGCTGGCGGAGATCCGGTGAGGTGTCGATAAGGATACGTTTCCCCTCGTTCTCGATGAGAAGTGAAGTGCGGAGGCGTGTGGCCCCGTTCTTCTTAGCATGATTGCACTGCGGGCAGTCGCAGTTGATCCTGGGCGTACCTATTGCATCGCCCGTGCCAAGCAGCGTGAGTTTCATGGTTATATCCAGTTCTGGTGCCGGATTTTTTCCCGGTTCTGTACCATGGTGATGCCCTTCTTGATATCAGCGGGTTCAATATTCTGCCGCGTATCCATGAGTGCTGAAAGGATTGCCTCCTTGATCATCATGCGGAGATCTGCACCGGAGAAGCCCTCGGTCTGTTTTGCCAGCGCTTCATAATCGATGGAACAGCGAAGGGTGGACGTGACAGTCTTTAAGATTTCCTTGCGCATCTTCTCGTCAGGAAGTGCGAATTCTATGACTTCATCGAACCGCCGCCATGCGGCTTCATCAAGGAGCTGCGGGTGGTTGGTTGCGCCGATGAGCAGGACCCCATTCCTGATGAGATTGATCTTGTCGATGTTTTTTAGGAGCGAGTTAACCGCGCGTTTCATGGCTCCGTGGTCATCAGCAGTGCGACTCTTTGCAACGAAATCGAATTCATCGATGAAGAGGATTGCCGGGGAAAGTTTCTTGGCAAGTTCGAAAATACGGTCGATATTCTTCGATGTCTCCCCGAGATATTGTGATGTGATCATCGAGAGGCGCACTTCAAGAATCGGCATGTGCATGGAACGGGACATGGCGAGAGCCATGGACGTTTTCCCCGTCCCGGGTGGGCCGACAAAAAGGAGTTTTCCAATCTCGTAAATACGGTGCCGGCGCAGGAAATCCCGGTGAACAAGGGATTGCTGGATCTTCTCTATGGTTGCAAGCTGTTCGGCAGTGCAGATCAAATCCCCGATATGCTGTTCAACCTCTTCAGGGGCATTGATGATGACGAGATCAAGAGCGCCCCGGAGCTTCTCATCTTCGCCAATGAGTCTGGAGAGCCGGGTGTCGAGATGCGCTTTTGTGTCTTCATAGGGGGGATTTGCCGCACGAACCTTCTGGTAATCAACACTTGTGGAATCAAGGTTCGCATAAAAAAATGCGAGCACCGGGTTTTTCTCAATACAGGGTTTGCCCCCCTGTTTTAAGAACCACTGGGCTGCCGGCTCAAGCGCGGTGATTTTTAGCCGCTGGCCGAACTCCTCGTAAGTGATGAACGGGTTCTCTTTGAGTTTCTGGTGTGCATCCGCAATCGAAATGGATCGTTTGATCAGGCCGTCACTGACATACACCGGTCTTTTGACTTCTGCACCCCCGGTGGCACCGAAAATCTCCCGGCATGGTGGGGGCAGGTCATTGATATCGAGTGCCGGGTTCTGGTTGAATATTTCTGCGGTCAGCACGATTTCCATTATACGCAGGTTTTCTGAATCTCCGGTCATGGCTGTAACCTTAATTAATCATTTTCAGACTGAATAAGTCTATCTCATCGCGTGGTAACAATACAGCCATCAGCTGTAACGATAACCGTATGTTCGTGCTGGGAAACGAGGGAACCGGGGATGTCTGCAAGAACCGGGTACTCATGGAGTACTCCAGATCTTATGAGAGAGGGAAGTGCGATATCCAGTTTCCGTTCCGGGAGCCAGCGCCGGGAAAACGGCAAGCCTTTGCGGTCTTTTATACTTTCGATAATAGTCCGTGCCGCCGGGATCCGTACCGGTCTGGTGGATATCTGGGAATAGATCTCTTTCCGCGTCTTTTCTCCTACATGTCCACTACCGGTTGTTGCGAATGGTTCAATGGCAAAGACCATGCCCTCTTCGAGCACCGGGCCGCTCATGTTACCTATGTTGGGAATTGAAGGCGAGCGGTGAAGTACGTACTGGTCAAGCCCGTGACCGGTTAGGTTTGCAATGGGACGGTATCCCCTGCTCTCGATCTCTCTCTGGATGGCAGCACCAAGGTTGCCGGCTATTATACCGGGCTGGATTGTACGGATTGCTGCATCGAGTGCAGCCTCCGATGCCTGCAGGAGAAGTGAATTGTCTCCGAGATCTATGGTAGTTGCGGTATCAGCGATATACCCGTCAACCTCAACGCCGAGATCCAGCTTTACGACGTCATTTCTTTTAAAAATCCGTGTATCTCCCACAGAGGCAGTGTCGTGTGCTGCGTCCTCGTTGAGCGATACATTGAGCGGGAATGCAAGGGCTGCCCCCTCATCGCGCACCCGTGATTCGATGGACTCCACCAGCTCGAGATAGGATGCACCTTCACGGATTTCCCGTGCCCCGTCTTTGAGAATGGTGGATGCAATAGTGCCAGCCTCGCGGTATTTTTCAAAAATTTCATCATTCATACAACAAGCTCCTCCGAAAATTTTGTGAAATTTGTAAATCCTTTCGCTGTTACCGCGCCGATATCCTCAAGTCGCACGCCCCCGATTTTCGGATAGTAGAGTCCGGGCTCGATGGTAATTACATTGCCTGTTTCGAGTGCTTTTCCCGCAGGACCGACCGTTGGCATCTCGTGTATGTGCAGGCCGACCCCGTGGCCGAGATTGTGGACAAATCCCCGGGTGTCGCTGTGGTAACCGTGATCGTGGAAATAGTCGACAACCTCCTGGTAAAGGGAAGCTCCGGATACACCCGGATGGATGTGTGAGATCGCAAGCCGCTTTGCTTCCTGCAGAGCTGTATACATTTCCCGTATTTCATCTGAAGGCTCTCCTTTTACGAGGGTTCTTGTCATGTCCGCATAGTAACCGGTTTCGTCTTCAACCGGGAAAAGATCGATGATGATGGGCTCATTTGCCCGGAGAGGACCCGTGCCGGTCATATGGGGGATTGCGGTGTCCTTGCCGCAGGAAACGATGGTGTCGACTGCGCTGCACCCCTGTTCAAGGAGCATGCAGTGCATGGCATATCGTATGTATTCCGAGGTCAGGGGTTTGCTTTTGTAGTGGAGGATCCCTTTCTTCACGGTAGATTTCTTTATGAGTGAGACTGCATGTCCCATGGCAGCCTGCGTGAAGCCCTGGACCCGTTTCATGATCTGGATCTCAGCCCGGGTCTTTTTTGCCCGCATTGCAAGGACAGTCCCGTTGTCAACAACGATTGTACAATATTCCTCCAGAGCCTGTGCAAGTGCCACCGGGAAATGGGGGGGTACCAGCACGGTTTTACCTGCCTGGCCTGCAATCATCCGGGCGGTTGCCCGGAGCGGATCCTTCTCGGTTTTGAGGATATCCGGAAGTCCGGCCTGCGTCCTTGTCATCACGGCAGCGGGAGATTCCCGCGATGCGCGCACCGTTTCCATCTGGGATACAATGATGACGCCGTTCCCGCCACCGTTCTTGAAATAGACAAACGGATCGCTGGTAGTGAACCGGGTCATATACCTCATGTCTGCATCCCGCGACGATGCATACATGACAAATGTGTCGGCACCAGCCTTTTGAAGAGCATCAGATATTGGATCCATCACTCTAGTAGTGTGTGGTGAAACGTCAAGTACTTTTATTCCGGGGTTGACATACCAGTAATGGATGCCAAAGCCAAAGAACAGTTCCGGTGGAGGTTTTACAGCCTCGCGCTCCAGTTGAATGCCATCATCCTGCTTGTTGCCCTTGCTGTTCTTGCTCTCTTCCTCATCCCCCTGCAGTTCCGCTACCCCTCGGTTGCGGTTCTGCTCGCTGCTGCCGTTGTCCTTGCGTATTTTTTCCAGAAAAAATATTTTGCAACGAAACTATGGCTTGATGAGCAACCGGATAATACGGATGATAAGTAACAATTGTATTTGAGATCGTTGTCGGGTATCTTCCATGCTGAACAAGATGAAAGATGAGATCGAACTACTGAGCCGCCATCTGGATGTTGCGCGCGCGGTTGCAGATCACCAGCCGATTGGCATCATGAAACTGTCCGAGCTGCTGGACTTCCCCTCCCACCGGATCCGGTACTCGCTGCACGTCCTTGAGCAGGAAGGATATATCCGGGCATCCCCCGAAGGGGCAGTTGCTACACCCCGGACCCTGGAACTCTTTAATGACCTGAACGAGAATATCGACGATCTCGTTCACCTGTTGCAAACCATGAAGCGGAACTGATGGTTTCCCCATGTCGACAGGTCCCGCACTGATTATTTTCAGTAATCTCATAGTTACCTTTAAAAGTACCCAAAAAGAATATTTTAGGACGCATTGAGCGTGCCTCCCTAACTCAGTTGGTAGAGTGTCGGACTGTTAATCCGAATGTCACAGGTTCGAGCCCTGTGGGGGGCGTTAGGGGCCCGTAGCTCAGTCCGGTTAGAGCGCCCGGCTCATAACCGGGCGGTCATGGGTTCGAATCCCTTCGGGCCCACTGCCAAGTTTTCTCTTCTATAAAACCCCTGAAAAATATTTGAAAACCTTTGTATCCCGGAACATTCATATCGAGCACCATGAAGTGTCCGGTATGCGGGATGGACTGCGTCAGGTCGGCAAAAGATCTCCTTGCCACGCTCCCCACAATTTTCCTCCCGTGCCCGGAATGCAGTATCCGCTCTCTGGATAAACGTCGTCCTCATACTCTGCTGGATTATGCAGAGCCGTGTTCGTGCGGGAAACGGTTCATCGATGAAGTGTTCGCCCATATTTATGTGATCATGGTTGAGGACGGGGATCTCACTCTGCAGGATCCGCTGATTGCTGCAGGATCTCCTCTCATTCATCCCGGTTTTGCCCTGGATCGCCCGCCGTTCCTGCCGCATGATTCACTTGTACTCCTCTCGTCCCGCGTTATCCCGAACACTGCCAAACGGCTTGTCCGGGAAGTACCCGAAGTGCGGGGGGTTGTAAGGACCGGGGAGTTTGTTCCGGGAATTTCAAGTCCCGACCTAAAATCCGTTCCCCGAATATATGATCTCCTTGCTGGTTGCGATGTCAGGGCAGATATCTTCCCCCTTGCGACCGGTCCGCTGGTCATCTACAAGCAGCAGTCCCTTATTCATATTGAGTTCCCTCGTGCAGGGTACCCGAAGATCCAATCTGTACTACAACATGTCGGTACCCCACCAGTACCGTGTTTTGTCGATGCCTGCTGCGGCGTGGGGACGCTGGGTCTTACTGCAGCATGCCTTGGTGTTCCCCGAGTTATCATGAATGATGCATGGTATGCGTCTGCATTCTGGTCCGCGTTCAACCTTGAAGTGAACCGTGAGTACCTCCGGATAGAAAGGGTCCGGATCTTCGAGCAAATAGATGATATGCAGAAGCATCCGGTAAGCCGGAACCCGATAAAGATCGCAGAAACAACCGGGGAGCAGATCATTGAGGTTTACCAGGGGGATTTCCACACACTTTTCGATGTCATACCCCCGGGTTCTGCACCGGTGACTGCACTTGATATTTTTGATAAGACTGATCATGTGGCACTGCAGAAGATCCGGCAGGAATGGATTCTAAATGTGGGGGGGGAAGTCTTTGTTCCCTGATATACATCCGGGAATATTCTGATCCAACATTGTTTCAGGTAAAAAGCCTTTATTGACCAATGAACAAAGGTATATGGGGACTAGCCCGGGTGGCTCGGCGTCACTTGTAACCCGAAACCGTCGGTACGCGGGGGGCGAAGTTTGACCGAGGCTGCATTCGGCCTGCGGGAGCTTGTGCGTTCTGACGTTGAAACCTCGTCCCATGAGGTCGATGGCCAGGTATCAAAATTCCGGAGGGAATGGCGACCTGTTGCTGCGGGGACCGGTTCAGGCCCGGAAGGGAGCAGACTTACCGTAGACATCCGGCGCCCATGGGGTAACGGGGCGGAGGATGAATGTTTAAGCAAGCGCAGAAACGTACAGTCGACCGATAACACGTCCCCATTCTTACGATTACTATGGCAAAAGTAACCATCCTGGGTGCAACGGGCAATGTCGGGATGTTTGCAGCTCACGCCATTTCAGCCATACCTCATGTAGATGAGATCCTTCTTTTTGGCAGGGAAGGGCGCGAGGGTCTCCTCAAAGGCATCACGCAGGACCTCGGGGATTCATTTGCTGCGCGGGGCACGGATATCCGGGTCAACTGGAGTACCAACCTTCAGGATGCAACCGGCTCCGAAGTTTTCGTCATGACAGTGGGCGCGCCGCGCGCCCCGGGGCAGGACCGGATGGATCTTGCAATGGGAAATGCATGTATCATAGCCCCGCTCTCACGGATGATTGGCGAAATTGCGCCATCCAGCAAGATCCTCGTAGTTACCAACCCGGTCGATGTTATGACCTGTGTTGCCTTGAAGTATTCAGGAATGAAACCTACGCAGGTATTCGGTCTTGGCACGCATCTGGATTCAATGCGCCTGAAATCGCAGATCGCAATGCATTTTAAGGTTCATGTGAGCGAAGTTCATACCCGTATCATAGGTGAACACGGGGAAAGCATGGTTCCGCTCTGGTCTGCAACCTCAATTGGCGGCATCAAGATCTCGAACCTGCCGGAGTTCTCAAACCTCCCGATGCAGGATATCATCGATTCTGTACGGAACAGCGGCCAGTCCATCATCCAGAACAAGGGATCAACAGTCTACGGGCCCGGCGAAGCGATAGCAACCCTTGTCCGAACGGTTCTTTCCGATGAAAATCGTATCCTGACGGTATCCGCGTTTGTTAAAACAGAGGTGCATGGGATCGGCGATGTCTGTATTGGTGTTCCAGCTCGTATCAATCGCAACGGTGTTTTTCCCATTGCGATCCGTATTGATGAAACCGAAGTCATCGCATTCCGCGAATCCGCAGAAAAAATCAGGGAAAATACCCGAATTGTTTTAAAAGCCCTTGAAAAATAAGGGAAAATGTGTTCGGGATAACCTGATATCAGGTTAACGTGACTTCAACAATTTCTGCTCGTTCGACACCGGGGATTGAGCCGATAGTCTTTTCGAGCATATCCGTTTCGCCCCCGGCATCGTTCACGATTGCGGCAAACTTGATTGCCTTAAGTCCGAAGCCGATGGGCTCCACCTTGATATCCTGGATGCCCGGCACTTTCTCCTTGAGAGCTACGGTAAGCTGATCAAGGTTCACTTCGGGTGATTCGGGCATAACCCGCATGATAACTGCTACACTGCCCATACTTCACGGTCCCCCAAATCCACATTTCGGGCAGACGTAGGGGATGCTCTGTTCCCGGCACCGGTAGCACCGGCTGATCTCATTACCGCACGCGGGGCAGCCGAATTTGGTTGCGCCCTCTTCTGCAAGCGGAGCGTTGCAGGATGTACACTTCGTATCTGACATTTATGCTCCTCCACGGATTCCTATAACATTTCTCTTGGTACCTTTAAAAGGTTGTACCGATCCAGGTGCAGGGAACTTGTTCTCCCCGCAAAAAGTCGGCAACAAGATCCAGCTTGGTTCCATTGATGATCACAGCCCTGGTGCGATGCTGAAGTACATAGGGGATGAAGCAGGGATCGACAACATCCGTTTCAACGCACTGCGATATGGTGGTAACAAGGGGTTTACTCATCTGTATACTGTCCACTGATTTGAGAACAAGCAGGTCAAGTCCGAGCCTGCCTGCAATCCACGCCGCAATGGTATCTGATGTGATGTCCCACGTGTGGGGGAGGGGATCAAAGTGTCGGGTGCAGCGGTATGGAAGAAGTATAGATGTGGTTCCTGGAATAGAAAGCCGGTCTGTTGTTGCTAACCCGAATGTGGAGATATACGTACCGTATTGATCCATCGCCCGGATGGCGTTCCAGTGGGCATCATCATCGGATAACTCCATTTGCCGCACAGCATCGGCAAAATGCCCCCCGCCCGGGACGATCAAAAGTGGGCGGGGTGAGCGACCAAGAACCCGAGCAAGATCCGTCACATGGGTGTACAGGCTTCCGCCGAGTTTCACTACCATTGGCGTCATTGGTGGGATGTATTCCGGATACATGGACATGGTTTCCGAATAATAAATCGCAATATTATATATAAATCATAACTCACCGTACTATTATGCGCCGGATTGTCGGAGTCATCCTGCTCCTCATGGCATGTGTTAGCACTGGTGCTTCGATCATGATCACCGAGTTCTGTGCAGATCCTTACCTTCATGATGACGCGGATGAGTATATTGTCCTTTCCGGTAATGGTTCTCTGGACGGTTTTGTGATCTCGGATGGCAAAGGCGGCTTTCGGTTCCCCCCCGGCACGCGGATCAGCGGGACGCTGACTGTGGCGCGCAGCGGGCCGGCTTACGGTGAGAGTCATGGTGCAGTGCCGGATTTTGAATGGCTTGACTATTCCCCCAATGTGCCTGATGTCATACCTGGTACAACCCTGCGCCTCGCAAACAGCAGGGACACACTCATGCTGTACGAGAACGGAAATCTGGTCCAGAGCATTTCCTGGCCCGAAGATGTCAAGGCACGCGAGGGACAGGTTCATTACCAGCAGGATGGTGTCTGGGATCCCCGCCCCCGCATGCTGGGACAGTCGCGGTTTGAATCCGCAGTATTTTCCGATGTGAATGTGACTGCGTTTGTCTCCCCGGACTCGTCAAGCGGGATTTTTACTGCTGCAGTCAATTCTGCAACTGATGAGATTTTCCTTAATATTTATGAGTTCTCAAGCCCGGTCATGACAGAATCGCTTATCGCTGCAAAAAACCGCAATGTGGATATTATTGTCCTTGTGGAAGGGGGGCCGGTTGGTGGAATCGGCTCTGAAGAAAAAGCGACGCTCTGGCGGATTAACCAGAGCGGGATCCCAGTATATGCGATGTCTCCCGCCAAAGGGGAACACGCACCTTACCGCTACGACCATGCCAAATACCTCGTCATCGACAAGCGTGCAGTCCTTCTCACCAGCGAAAATTTTAAGTATAGCGGTTTTCCCCCGGAAGGGATGAGTGGGAACCGTGGTTGGGGTGTCTACCTTGAGGATTCCGATCTTGCAGCTTATTTCATAACTGTATTCACGACAGATCTGCACCATGTATCGGTAAAACCCTATGCCGGAACACCGGGAAATCCTGAACAACCTCCCACAAGTGAGCATTGGTGTGAATTTCCATCGCAACAGTTTACCGGTGCCACAGTACGACCGGTAATAGCCCCCGACACAAGCAAGGAGATCACAGACCTGATCAATTCAGCTCAAACCAGCATTGAGATTGAACAAGCTTACATCACCAATGAAACCCCGCAGACGCTCAACCCGTATCTTGCAGCTGCCATCAATGCGTCCCGGCGCGGGGTTCATGTACAGGTATTGCTGGATTCATACTGGTACAATACAGAGGATACCCAGGACAATGATGAGATGGTTGCCTTAATCAATTACATAAGTACGTCCGAACAGATTCCACTTGAGGCACGCTGCGCGGATCTCGCAACCAATAAACTGGATAAAATCCATAACAAGGGTGTCATCGTTGATGACAGGAAGGTGCTGGTCAGCAGCATCAACTGGAATAGCAACTCGCCTAATTTTAACCGTGAAGCGGGCGTGATCATTGATCATCCGGGTGTGGCCCGCTATTTCCGTGATGTTTTCGATGACGACTGGGCTCCTGCGGTGAAGAGCCCGCGTGGCGGATTTGACTACGTCAAGATCGCGATCTTTATCGGGATGATTGCCTTATTGCTGGTGCTGTACTACCGCCGTCACATCCGGTAAACCTGAAACAGGGAATGTGTGGCACAGCCCAACCGTTGCGATAAAAGAGTCTGAAGGTTCAGAGTTTTTTCCGTGCACACTGGCACACGTCACATAAATTTACATCACTCACGCCAGTTATGACTGCGAGTGCCCAGCGATCGATGATCGCGTCGAGTTCGGTTGATATCTCCACTTCTCCTGCACCCCGCTTCCTGCTCATGTACTGGGAGACTGCGGCCCGGGTGACCCCGAGTTTTTTTGCCGCATCGCTCTGGCTGAGCTCATGCTTCTGAACGAGGCGGCTGACCATTTCTGCCCGCATAGGGGGCAACAGGCTCCGCACCATTGTATCGCAGTGCATGAGGGTACAGGTATACTTTGTCATACGAATGCGGTCTGGGGTTTACTGTCTTGTGCTGCCTTCTGCTGGTAGATGATCTGCCGTGCATCGCGGAAATTAAACTTCTCGATGATCAGCTGGCGTTCTTTGAGTTTTTTCAATGCATACCGCACCGTCCGCGGTGCAAGGCGGGTTTTTTCGACTAAGTCTTTGTGGGTCATTGCCCCACCCGCATCCAGGATTGCCAGCACCGTCTTTGATGATGGTGGTAAGGTTGTAGGATACATGGTAAATATGTTAACACTGTTAACATATGAACCTGTCGGTAATTTATAGTTCTGTTATTATACAGAAGATTATGCTTGGACGCCAGGAACGGGCCGCGATCCTTCTCCTGCTGGTAGTTGCCGCGGTAGTCATCGCAGCCCATGGCATACTGACGGTCATGGGAAAACAACCGTTCTCCCACCCGTTCACCAATACGTCTGCGGATGGTGAACTGGTTTTTTTCGAAGGCACGATAGATCAGGCCACGCTTACGAAAAATGGCGGACACGTGATCCTGCGCATCCGGAATGTATCTGTTTTCATCCCGGCACAGGTTGCACCGGGCCTCGCATTCCAGAAAGGTCAACAGATCTCTCTCTATGGGATTGTGGAAACGTACCGAGGTGAAAAAGAGATCGTGGTAAGTTCAGCAGGAGATATCCGGGTGCATTGAACGGAAGGCCGGAAGTATTCCATTGGAGATTCCTGTCAGGGAATCATATCCCCTGAACTGAAGTGAAACTATGCACTGGCTGGAGGTACCGTCCGCATCTCTTTATCCCGAGCAATGGCGGTAAGTGCTTTCTGTGCTGCATTCCGCACATCCTCATCCGAATCCTGTAGCGATTCGGTGAGACCGGCCACTGCCCGCTCATCTCCGATATTCCCGAGTGCCCATGCAACGTTCTTCCGCACGGTCTTTTTCTTATCTTTCAGCAGTGCGATGAGCGGCATGGTCGCGCGGCGATCTTTGAGTTTCCCAAGGCCCCATGCAGCCCCGATACGGAGCCACTTGTTCTCGGATTTCAATGCGTTGATGAGTGGTTCCACACACCTGCTATCCCCGATCCTGCCCAGGGATTTCGCGGCAAGCCACTGGACATCCACATACGGGTCTTTCAGTGCTTCGAGCAATGGTTCGATGGCCGTGCTGTCACCCACGGTTCCCAGTGCCTCTGCCGCTTTCCAGCGGAACGTGAGGTTGGGATCCTTGAGAAGTGCGATATATCCCAGGATTCGCGCTTTCCTGCGTTCTTCCAGTATCCCAAGTTTCTCTGTGGGTTCCCGTGGAGATCCAGCATCAGGATCTGTTACGCTGCCATTAGCCATTGTAATCCTACAGCGACCTTTTCGTGATAATGGACTATTAACCTTTCCCGGTACCGGTTACGGTTTTTTACTGGTTTTGCGGATGAAAAATCAATAAATGACAAAAAACCGGAACAATTTCGTAAAAAAAGAGGAATGTGTAGTTATTTTGTGGAAATTTCCAGGGTCACCGAAAAATTCCTGACCGTGTGGGTGAGCGAACCCATACTGATTACATCTGCACCACAGGCAGCATAATCCCCAAGTGTTTTTTCATCAATACCCCCGGAAGCTTCGATCGTGATGCAATCCCGCAGCCCCGCGTTTTTCAGGATGTCCAGAGTCTCGGTAACCTGCCGGGGACTCATGTTATCCAGCATGATAATATCCACTCCTGACTCTGCAGCAGTGACCGCATCCTCTTTTGTCTCGACCTCGACTTCGACTTTCTTGAAGGCCGAGTAGCCCTTTGCCCTCATGATCGCGTCTTTGAGTGGGACGATAACAAGGTGGTTATCCTTGATGAGGAATCCATCGCTAAGGTTAGCACGATGGGGATCGCCGCCCCCGACCAGGACCGCCTTTTTATCAAGGGCACCGAATCCCGGGCAGGTCTTCCGGGTTGCCGCAATACGGCAGGATGGATTTTTTGAGCGAACGATGTCGCCAAGAGCCCGTGTCCGGGTTGCGATCCCGCTCATCCTGCCGATGATGTTAAGCGCCGTGCGCTCGACAAGGAGGATCTTCTTTGCACTGCCTTCGAGTGAGAGGAGGACCTCATCCGGGCTGATCGAATCCCCGTCTTTCTTTTGGGGGGCAACCCTGACGGAAAAATAGGAGAAGAGTGCTTCGGCCTCGAAAAGCCCGGCAACGATGCCTGTGTCTTCCGCCCGGATCACGGCGTGGCATGGCACATCCGGGATAATGACGTCCGAGGTGATGTCTCCCTTGGGAGCATCCTCCTCAATGAACCGAAGAAGGTAACCTATCGTGACCATAGGGCAAATCCACGTTTCAGGTTCCCACGATGATAGGGTCACTCAGCTTTTCCAATAGTGAGAGGATGGAGAGTGCGGCAAGGTAACTTGTTGCCGGGTTGTCGGGGCTTGTCAGGTTGGTGACCTTAATGTAAGCCTCTCCGAAATCACCCTCGAAGAACAGTTCGTGGATGTTCCGGTCAACCTCCGGGTCAACCCAGAGTTCCACATCTGTATCCTGTCCTGCAGCAAGGCTCATTGCTACCGAGACGTTCACGTTCTTGGGGAATGCTTTGATGCATTCGTTGGCCTTGCCGGAAAAAATCATCCTGCGGGTATCGGCCGGGATCCCAAGAGACGTCGGACTTTTCGTTGTCCTGAGGAGCAGTTTGCTGATACGGGAGATCCGGCCGATCTTCAGGTTGTCCAAACCGAAGATGGCCCCGCTCGGGAGATAGACTTTCTTATTCTTCTGAATGGCGGCTGCCCGGACCTGGTCGCGAAAGCCCTTGTCGGTGAGGGCACCGACACTCATGATGACCATATTTTTTCCTGCGTTAAGAACCTCGAGCGTGTAACAACGAGCAGCATTGACCGAGGCAGCCTCCACAATAATATCCGTATCGGCCATCAGGAATGATGCAAAATCCTCATAAGATTGTGCACCGGCAAGTGCCGCGATCTCCTCTGCCCGTTCGGGTACTTTATCGTAGACCGCGGAAATTGCAAAACCGCTGGCATGGACTGCAATGATATGACCAATATTGCCACATCCCAGCAGCCCGATCTTCATCATGTCTAACAGATTATGGGTGTAATCGGTTAATGGTTGTGCTGATGGTGGATGCGGCAATAAGGCAATTATTTGGCAGGTGCCATAGGATAAGAGAGAAAAAACAATGGCCGAGACACCACCCAATGTTACGGATGCCGGGCTGGAACTGTTGTTCGGTCGGCGGGTATATATCGAGACCTACGGGTGCCGGTATAATTTCGGGGATACAGCAAAACTCGTGGAAATCCTCATACACCATGGATCAACCGTAGTCTCAACCGATGGGGAAGCGGATGCGATCGTTGTCAACACCTGCACTGTCGTTGGCCCGACCGAACGGCGAATGCTGCGTCGCCTCTCGCAGTTCCGGGACCGCACACTCTTCGTAACGGGATGTATGCCTGCAGTACAGGCTGATGCGATACGGAGTGTTTGCAATCCCGTGTTCATCGACCCGGAATCCATCCAGCAATTTTATCGCCAAGTAAATACCGTTACTTCCGGAGATACGGGAATCGTGCAGTTGGCACAAGGGTGCATGGGGAAGTGCACGTATTGTATCACCCGGTTTGCCCGGGGTCCACTAAAGAGTTTTACTGCAGTAGAGATCCATGACCAGGTCCGGGCATTTGCCCGTGCCGGTACAGCTGAGATCCAGCTCACGGCACAGGACGTTAGTGCCTGGGGGAGAGATACCGGTGAAACCCTTCCGGGCCTCCTGCGCCAGATCAGCGATATTCCTCCCCCCGCCCTGCTCCGTGTCGGCATGATGAACCCGGCCACTGTTATTGATATTCTCGATGATCTCGTTGATGCGTTCCTCGCCCGCCGAATCTTCCGGTTCATCCATCTGCCGGCGCAATCGGGATCCGATGCGATCCTCGCGCGTATGGGGCGGCAATATACTGTTGATGAATATGAAGAGATCGTGCAGGCGTTCCGAAAAAGAATTCCGGATATCACTCTGATGACCGATATGATTGTTGGTTTTTCCCGGGAGACGGAAGATGAATTCACCGATTCGCTTGCCCTGGTCGAACGCATCCACCCGAATAAGGTGAATGTAACCCGCTATTCACAACGGCCCTTCACCCCCCTTGCCACTGAAAAGGATTTCCCGGACTCCGTGAAAAAAGACCGTTCCCGTCTCATGAACCAGCACGCGGAACGGATTTACGCGGAGATCAACGATCCGCTCATCGGAACAACGGTCCCGTTCGTTGTCACGGAGGCAGTCCGCCCGGGGTCTGTTATGGCGAGATCACCCGCCTATCTCGGAATAGTGATCAATGAGAACCTGCCCGTGGGCTTCGCTGGAAATGCCCGGTTGAAAAAAGACCGGAAGTATTTCTTTATCGGGGAACGCGTGACATAAATATCGGTGAAAATGACCTGCGGATATCAGAAAGGAGCGGTTTTATAGGCGCAGGCAGTAACACTTCACAACTGATACGCCGTATCTGGTGAACGCTATGGATGAGATCGAGAAGGGATTTGAAAAACTCAAAGAGAAGATTGACACGCTCGCCGAACTCCAGGAAAAGGGTAAGTCCCTGTCTGAAAAAATACGGACAAACGACGTAAAACTACTCGAACGTATGGCAAAATCTGCCGAGCCGGTTGTTAAAACGATTGGCCTCAACATCCTCAAGAAAGGAAAGCAGGATACCAAGGGGGAGCTTTACGATCCCCAGTATTACACTGAGAAGATGATCATCCTCGGGAAGACCGATCCCGCACCCTGTCGCCCGGACAATCCTGCCGTGCAGGTAGTTGACCAGTTCTGTGTTCTGTCAGAAGAAGGATCCTTCTTTGAAGTCATGTACAGTTTCGACGGGTTCCTCACCGATTCCTACCTTCACCCGATCACGGCTCAGCAGATAATCGACCAGTACGGTTATGATGTAATGTTTATGCTCTACTCGGCACTGCACGATTACCTTAAAGGCGAAGAAGAACTCGTGGCCGCACTTGAGAAGGTGATCGGGTACGTCTTTGTCCGGAAGAATTAATACGGGACATGTCTTTTTTTTTTATTTTACCTCTTAAGGAATGAAACTGCCAACCGGGAGATCACATTTCAGGATCCGCGCGGGGCAT
>JALOBP010000049.1:0-7270 GCA_023228295.1 Methanoregula sp. | reverse complement strand
CAGCCGGGCGCACCACCGGGCTATGCTACGGGCCCAAAAGTTTGCCTGAATTTTACCCTAATAACTACTCCATCAGAGTTTTTATAGGTTGTGAATCCCCGCCCCCATCCGGATCAATCAGATAGGGATATGTCAGAGAAAATCACGGTATATGTACGGAATTGGGATCATGGAAAGACGGTATCTTTTGGGAAATGAAGCAATCGCCTATGCATGCCTTGAAGCAGGCGTGGATTTTGTGTCCGGGTATCCCGGCACCCCCTCATCCGAGGTAGTCGACACCCTGCGCATGCAGCCGGACCGTTCGTATTACCTTGAATGGTCGGTGAACGAGAAGGTAGCGCTCGAAAACGCGCTCGCAGCTGCATGGTGCGGTGTCCGCGCACTCTGCACCATGAAGCACGTGGGACTGAACGTAGCAGCCGACCCGCTGATGACCAGCGCCTACACCGGTGTGACCGGCGGGCTGGTAATCATGAGCGCCGATGACCCGTTCGCCCATAGTTCCCAGAACGAGCAGGACACGCGGTGCTATGCCCACTTTGCGCGGGTGCCCTGTCTCGACCCATCCGGTGTGCAGGAAGCGCATGACATGATTCCCAAAGCGTTCGCCCTTTCCGAGGAGTTCGGGCTGCCGGTCATCTTCCGCCCCACCACTCGCATCTGCCATTCCAAAGGCGATGTGGAACTGGGAGATGTCGTCAAAAGTACGCGCAAAGGTGAATTCCACAAAGACCCGCGACAGTACGTAGTCATTCCTGTCCATACGCGGATCCTGCATAAGAAGCTCAACGAGAAACAGCCCGCGCTGAAAAAACGGCTCGTGGAACTCGGGTTCAACCACTACGAGATTAAGGGGAAGACTGCTGTCATTGCAAGCGGGATCGGGGCATCCTATGTTGAGGAATTACTGCCCGACGGTGTCTCGTTCATGAAGATTGGTGCCTACCCGATCGACGAGGACTGGCTGGCCGGTTTTGTCCGGAAGCACGAGAATGTGCTCATTATCGAGGAACTGGCACCGGAAGTCGAGGAGACCGTCCGGCAGGTTGCGGGAACCGTTCCGGTTTTTGGCAAGAAGAATGGATATGCCCCGTACGAGGGTGAACTTTCACCAACGGCAGTTGCCGCGATCATGGAGAAGGCAGGATTTTCTGTCAGGAATCCGTATCCGGTGGTCCAGCCCGTGCCGGATGTCCCCGCCCGTCCTCCAATTCTCTGCGCGGGTTGCCTCCACCGCAGCGCGTTCTACGCGATTAAGAAGGTGTTCATGGATGCCATCTACCCAAGCGACATCGGATGCTACACTCTCGGGCTCCAGCTCGGGGCTGTCGATATGACCATCTGTATGGGCGCGTCCATCACGGTTGCAAGCGGTATCGCTCATACCGGTGAACCGCGCGATGTCATCTGCACTATCGGGGACTCAACGTTCCTCCACACGGGCATCCAGGGGCTGCTGAACGCGGTCTATAACGGTGCGAACATGACTGTCGTAATCCTCGACAACCGCATCACCGCAATGACCGGCCACCAGCCAAACCCGAACACCGGAGCAACGGCATGTGGTGTCGAGAGCCCGCCCGTCTCCCTGGAAGCAATCTGTCGTGCCTGCGGTGCCACGTTCGTTGAATCCGTCGATCCGTACGATGTAACGGGGATGGTCAATCTCCTGCATGAAGCAAAGAAGCGCAGTGGCGTAAAAGTGATCATCGCAAAACAGATGTGCGTGATCATGGCCCGGCGCAACGGGGTGAAGCGCGGAAAGTACATGGTCGATACGGTGGCCTGCAACGGCTGCGGTACCTGTGTGCGGTTCGGCTGCCCCGCAATCGAGTTTGCGGATGAGAATGCACGCATCAACGAGCTCTGCAACGGTTGTGCAGTCTGCGCGGATCTCTGTCCTTTCGGGGCAATTGTCCGGGAGGGAAAGAAATGAGCAGCAGTTTCGATGTCCTGATCGTAGGTATCGGGGGACAGGGGACGATCCTTGCGTCCAATATCCTTGGTGAAGCATGTCTCATCGAGAATAAACCGGTCAAGGGTGCGGAGACCCATGGCATGGCCCAGCGCGGTGGTTCAGTCGAAAGCCACATACGGATCGGGGGAATCCACGGCCCGCTCATCCCGCCGGGACAGGCAGATCTCCTCATCTCGTTCGACCTTCTCGAAGCGCTCCGGTACTCGCACTACCTGAAGAAGGATGGCCTGCTCGTGACCAACAGCCGCATGGTACTCCCGACGTCGGTCTTCACCCAGAAACTCGCGTTGCCAAAGGATGAGGAGATCATCGCGACACTGAAAAAGTTCAACCTCCGTGTCCTCGATGCGGATAAGATGGCCACTGAAGCGGGGAGCCCGCTCTCCCAGAATGTCGTTATGCTGGGAACGGCGTGCAGCGCAATGCCGCTCAAGCCGGCATCTCTTATCGAGGCCGTGAAACGACTTGTCCCGAAGAAGACCGTGGAGATCAATGCAAAGGCATTCGTGGCAGGACGGGCATTCGGCGGGAAGTGCTGATGAAACGGTGCCTCGGGAAATTCTGCGAGGACACCCTGTACGAGGGCGATGCCCTCACGCTCCTGCCGGAGATACCGGGGGGGTCTATCGATCTCATCGTTACCGATCCCCCCTTTGCCATTGATTTCAAAGCCCACCGGTTGAACTATAACCGGACGGGGAGCAATGTCCTTGAGGGGTACCAGGAGGTCCCCGAAGCGGAATACGGGGATTTTACCCGGCAGTGGATACTGGAAGCCGCACGTGTTCTTTCCCCTACCGGCAGCATGTACATATTCTCCGGCTGGAACCGGCTCCGGGACATTCTCGAAGGGATTGATGCAGCGGGTCTTACAACGGTCAACCACCTGATCTGGAAGTACCAGTTCGGGGTCTTCACGAAGAAGAAATACGTGACCAGCCACTACCACATCCTGTTCGTGGTAAAAGACCCGAAGCATTACACCTTCAACAAGATCGATCATTACCCGGAGGATGTGTGGGTTATCAACCGCGAGTACTGGAAAGGCCGGAAGAAAACCCCTACCAAGCTTCCCTCGGAACTGGTGAAAAAGATCCTTGCATATTCGAGCAATCCCGGTGATCTGGTGCTTGATCCTTTTCTTGGTTCCGGGACCGTTGCGGTTGTTGCGCATGATGAGGGCCGGCATTTCCTCGGGTTCGAAGTTGTCCCGGATTATTGTGACTTTGCCCGGGCATGCGTTGCCGGAAAAGCCGGCAAGCGGTAATTTTTTCGATATATAGTGAAATGTGGATCCTGGTTTCAGATAATGCAGGATGGGTGTCACTCCTCTGAAAAAAATGTGGAGGGGGGAGGTAACCCCCCGTTTGAAATTTTTATAGGATGGGGGTAGGGGGTATCACCCCCTCAATCCAATAGAAAATACCTGCATAATGAGAGAAACGCTGAGGGGGGGAATTGAACCCCCGAGGCACTTTCGCACCACAGGCTTTCCAGGCCTGCGCCCTACCGCTAGACTACCTCAGCAAAAAGTGTATCCTATGTATAAGCCGGGTATTTTTTTAATGGTATCTCTTCTTCTGGAACCCGCCATCAGGTTTTGGCCCCCTGTTCCAGGAAGGGCGGGCCCCCGGTCTCCGCTCTGTATTTCTCCCGGGGCTTCTCGATGGCGCTTTCTTCTCCCCCCCTTTGGGCTTTGGCTTAGGAACAATCACCTTGTCAGATTTCGTCCACCCCTTCGCATACGTGCCGGGTGCCATGAAGACGGTGGTCGGTGCAATGACGAGGCCGGTCTCCCCGGGTTTGAATGCCAATGATGGTACCAGCGTCTTCCCGAGGCAGACGAACTCGTTCTTCTGCGAGACGACTGCAACCGTCTGCCCCTTCGCAAACTCTGCGCAGCTGATGATGCCCACACCGGCAAGACTCGCACCATGGCAGATGGCATCAATCGCGGTGTCGCGGATAATGACCGCCGGCAGTTCCGGGACTGCGGCATCGACCGACAGGATCATCGAGGCGAGCCGGGTCTGGTCTCCTTCCCGTGCGGCAACGGCCGCATCCTGCACCTCGTGGAGGGTATACATCGTCTTCTCGTCAAATGTGCCGGAACGCGACCTGCGCAGTTCCTGCATGTGTGCCCCGACACCTAGCGCGAATCCCATGTGGTGGCAGAGCGAGCGGATGTAGGTGCCTGCGTCGCACGCAACTTTGAAGAGGACAAGTCTTCCTTCGATATCGAGGATCTCAAGTTTCTGGATCTCGCGGATACGGAGGTTCCGTTTCACCGCGCTCTTCCTGGGGGGCCGCTGGTAGAGCCTGCCGGTGAACTCCCCGGCAACCTTCAGGATGTTCTCTTGGGGAACATCCCCGTGGAGGCGCATCAGGCAGATGTACTCCTTGTCATGCTGGAGGAGGAGCGGAGCGAGGCGGGCTGCATTTCCCAGCATGATCAGGAGCACACCGGAGACCTGGGGGTCGAGCGTACCGGAGTGTCCCACCTGGCAACCGAGCATCTGGCCCACCCATGCCGCCACCTGGTGGCTGGAAGGCCCTTTGGGCTTGTCAACAACGATGATCCCCGGGCGGCTCCAGAGATGAACAGGGGCTTTTCCCACGGCGACTGCTGTTTTTTCAGGAGTTCCCTTTCCTGCAAGGTACTGGTTCAGTGCCGTAAGCGTGCCTTCGAGCGATCCATCGCCAACCACTGAAGGCGGGTGCCCGCCCGGGCGCATTGCTGCGGCGGTAATGTCGCCGATTGCCATTACCAGCAGATCAGGACGCGGGGTCCAGACCGCTTTGGTATATGACATAGCGCTCGTGAAGAGGATTGCAGCTGCACCTTCGAGGGAGAGGGGTTCTCCTGTCGGTTCGAGCCCGTAGCACCGGAACTCGCGGGGGATCCCCCCGGCATCAGCGATTGCACTGATAAGTTTCTCGTTGGGTACATCGGCCCGGGGGATCCCGATGCGTTTTCCTTTAATCCAGTCCCCGAGGTAGGGCACAAAATCGCGGGAATAGAAACTTGGCAGGATCTCCGAGGGGATTCCTGCCTGCTCCAGTTCATTTGCCGTCTGCGGACCGATGGCGATCGTACGGGGATGGGTTTTGAGCAGGGGTGCTATGATCTTTGCCGGCAGGGCGCTGGTGAAGAACAGGCAGTCGAATTCTCCTGCATCCGCGGCCCGGACGAAATTACCGATGACCTCGTTGCGGAGTTCGGAGCGGAGGGGGTGGACGCTGTAACAGGAGTGCCCGGATTTGTCACAACGTGCCGCATCGCTCTTCTCTTTACCGGCAAGGCGGGTGACTGCAATCTTCATTTCAGGGATAAATTGCCTCGTAATGATATGAGGGTATGCATTTCGGTTGGTTTATAGTTATATAATGACGTTTATAATTTATGCTTGAAATCCTGGTGGGTGTGGGTATCGGTGTCGTTCTTGGCACCATCAGCGGGATCATTCCCGGTGTACATGCCAATACTCTTGCCGGTGTCCTGCTGGGCCTCCAGGCAGTCCTCCTCTCGGTTCTGGGTCCCCTGGCCCTTGCCGGGGCAATGTTTGCCGCACTCATCACCCATACCTTCGTCGATGCCATTCCCAGCACATTCCTCGGTGTCCCGGATGCGGATACATCCCTTGTGGTTCTTCCTGCGCATGCACTTTGCGTTGAAGGGAAAGGGGAGGAAGCGGTGCGGATCGCTGCACTTGGCGGTGCCTGTGCAATGATCCTTGCTGTACCTCTCTCCGTCCTGTGCTTCCTTTTACTCCCGGCTCTCCAGCCGTACTTCGACTGGTGGATTGGGATTCTCCTGATCGCGGCAGTGGGGTACATGATCGTTACTTGTGAAGCCCCGGGCTGGGCGCTTGCGGTCTTTGTTACATCGGGCCTTGTGGGGTGCTTTGCGCTCCATTATTCCTTCTTGGGGTGGCATGCCATTGGCGGGGAGAGTGCGATCCTGATGCCCCTGCTTTCAGGACTGTTTGGCATCTCCATCCTCATGACATCATCCCGGGGAAAAGTGCCGGAGCAGCATTTCAGTGGGATAACCCTCGAAGACCGCAAGGTGGTGAAATGCTCCGTACTCGGGACTGCGGCGGGTATCGCAGTCGGGTGGCTGCCGGGACTGTCCACGGCATCGGCAAACGGGGTGCTCGCATCCCTCATCGGGTATGAGAAGGACCGGCGGGGTTACATTCTTGCAACAAATGCGGCGAATACGGCAAACGCATTCATCGGCCTTGCCGCCCTCTTTGCTCTTTCACGGATGCGCAATGGTGTCATGGCAGCCCTTGCGGAGCTCCCACCACAGTCCATGAGTGCCATGATGGTTGTTGGTGTACTTGCTGCAGTTCTTGCGTACCTGATCACAATCGCTCTCTCTCGCTATGCCCGTCTTCTCAATGGACTTGACAGCAGCCTGCTGAACCGGGGGGTTATTGGTTTCATTGTCCTTCTCTGCATTCTTCTTACCGGGCCATTTGGTCTATTTATCCTGATCCTTGCAACTGCGACCGGACTCGTCCCCCATTACATAAACCTGCCGGCAGTTTATTGCATGGGATCCATCATGATACCGGTCATATTCTATTCCTTTGGAATTGTCTTCTGAAATCATACGCTTTGACCCTCGCGATGTATGGTTTTATACGGGTATACACCCCTTAGTTGTCCTATATGCCGGCATATTGGTTCGGGGATGTCGAGGGCGGATCGTGTACCCCGGTTTCTGGCGATGCGAGGGATATCGCTGGACGTATTCGGGCCATTCATACGAATATGGAATCCCATATTCCTCTCAACTGGGAACTGGCGGTATCCTGCGGGATCTGTCGCGACCGTGCGGAGTATATCTCCCGGTTGCGTGAGGTCTGTTTTGTTGCAGCGGAACGTGATATCCGGGAACAGTACGCAGGAAAAGATACCGAACTGCTCCACATGGTACGGACGCTGGACGAGATGGACACGGTTATCAACCTCCTTTCAGAGCGAGTGATGGAATGGTACCAGATCCGTCAGCCCACATTTTCCCGTAAATACCGGCGCACCCCGTCCCACCTGATGGTACGAAAGATACGGGAGAAAAGCCGCGGGGCACTCGGAAATGTTGCCGGTCAAATTGAAGCCCTTTCTGCAGCCCGCGTTGACCTTGCCAAAGAGGTATCATCGCGGGCAAATCGAGTCCTTCCCAACACAAGTGCCCTGATTGGCGGGCTTGTTGCAGCCCGGCTTATGGCGCAGGCAGGCGGGCTCTCCCATCTTTCCCGTCTCCCGGCAAGTGCTATT
>JALOBP010000048.1 GCA_023228295.1 Methanoregula sp. | reverse complement strand
AGCATGGTTGCACGGAAAGATGGTTGTGGCGCTTTTAACAAACGCTATTGTTGACCGGGGCCGCTCTTTTTCCCCCTGGGGATACCCTCTGCGCCAAATTTTGTGACGATGATCCCGTTCAATCCAACCTTTGGAGAGAGACCTCGTTCGCTTTTCACCTGTTAAAAAATGCGATTAATCCTTTTTTATCTCTGAAAAATTGTATCGCTGATTGGGGTAATATCAGAAACGGGCTTGCTGAAGGCAATCGAAAACGGATCCGCCAGTTGTTCGGTGCGTATTCTTATTTGTCATTGTCGTCGAAAAATTTTGCGATAAGTTAGCGCATATTGGGGAACACCCCCTCAACTGCCGCAAAGAAAATCACATTGGGACAGTAGAGGAAATCATTTACCAACTAAAATTTATTTTAAAAAAATCAGCTCAGCTTCTCCCTTAGCACAAACACCCGGGACAATGTCTGCTCGCCCTGAATAACCGGCGAACTCTTCAGCAGCGTCTTGATCTTTAAACCAAATTTATTCACCGCGGTGAACGTCCCGTTCCATACCCGCTTCTTGTCCACGAAGAACGCGTTCTGGTCGATGGCAAAGTGATCGGTGGGATCCTGCAACTTGCTGATGTGCACGTTCCTGACTTCCTTGAGCGTGTAGCCGAACCGCTTTACAAAAGCATCGTTGACAAACGAGATTAAACCCATGTCGTCCGTACCTATGATGAAATCATCCATGCTGTTCATCATCGCCTCGAACATGAGGAGGTTCTGCTTCTCCATCTCAAGCCGGAGGTTGAGGGCTTTGGTGGTCTGTTCGGCCCGCTTGATGACGGTAACATCGTGGCTGTGGACGGCACAACGGTCAACCCGGCCCTGCACGTTGAGAAGGGGCGTAATGGTATACGAGATCCATTTACCATTATATTCCTCTTCAAACTGGTACGGTTTTGCATCGTAAAAATGGTCGCGGATAGCAGCAACAAGACCCGGGGAGACCAGACCGTTTGTCAGGAGAGCCTCAAGAAGGAGGCCACTGCCTACGGATTGGGAGGGGGTGAGCAACGAAGCAATCGCATTATTGATGACCAGGACATTCGTGCTCTGGTCGATGATGAACATGGGCTCCGTGTTGGCATTGATCAGAGCCTGGATGATCGTGTCGCGCTCCCGAACCTTCCCATCGATCTCGTTCTTATAGAGCGCCATCTGGATCGTTGTCTTGAGTGCACGTTCATCGAGCGGCTTGATAAGGTACCCGAACGGAACCGACTTCACGGCCTTTTCCACCGTGGGCTCATCGGAATGGGCAGTGAGGAAGATCACCGGGATGCCCCGCCTGCCAACGACCTCGGCAGCTTCAATGCCGGTCATATCACCCTTGAGGGTGATGTCCATGAGGGCCAGGTCGGGATTGATCTCGGCTGCGGCATCGATCGCTTTCTGACCGGTATCTACGACAATTGGGACATTGAATCCCATCTTCTTGAGTTTGCTCTGGAGATCCGCGCCGGTAATGAATTCGTCTTCAACGACCAGGATTGTTGCTTGTTCCATACTTATTCACCAGGTTTTTGTATACGGGGAAAGGTTACAACAAACGTTGTTCCTTCTTCCCGTTTTAAGACTACAGTGCCATTGAGCTGCTGTGTCAGGCCATAAATCAGTTTCATGCCAAGGGATTCTGTATGTTCGAACGAGATCCCCTCAGGGATTCCTATACCATTATCATGATAGTCAAGAATGTAATTTTTGCCATCAGTTATGAAATTTATCGCGATATCCCCCTTCCTTCCCCCGGGAAACGCATATTTTAAGGAATTCGTGAGCATCTCGTTGATGATTAAGCTGCAGGGGACTGCCTGGTTGATGTCAACAAAGATATTCTCTGCATTGACTTTGCAGGAGATCTGTGACGGTGCCACGCTGAACGTATCGAACAGGTGCATGACGAACTTGTTGAGATAATCGCCGTATTCGATCTTGTCGAGGCTCTTTGACTGGTAGAGTTTCTCGTGGACAAGGGCAATCGACTTCACCCGATTCTGGCTGTCCATGAGCGAGTCGATGACGTTCCTGTCGGTTGCCTTGTCAGCCTGCATGGAGAGGAGGCTTGAGATCACCTGCAGGTTGTTCTTCACCCGGTGGTGGATCTCCTTTAACAGGAATTCCTTCTCCCGCAGGGAAGAGGCAATCTGGTTCTCCATTGCTTTTCGTTCGGTGATGTCGTAGGATGCACAGAGCACCGCGGTTACACGGCCTACATCGTCCTTGAGTGGGGTGTAGATGCTGGAGAGCCACCGCTCCTTCCCGTCCATGCTTATCCGGTCGTCCCGGCGGACGTCATGGCCGTGCTGGAAGACCCCTATGATGATCTGGATCTGCATCTCCGCATCTTCCATCGGGAACACATCCATGAGAAGCCGCCCCTTAACATCAGCCATATTTTTCTTGAGCATGCGGAGTGCGTAGTTGTTGGCATAGGAGATGCTTGCGTCTCTGTTGATGATGTAGATCGCATTCGGGGAAGCTTCTGATAGGCTGCGGTACTTCTCCTCGCTCAGGCGCAGGGCCTCCTCGGCCTTCTTCCGTTCCGTAATATCCCGGATAATTGCCTGGACTGCAATGGTGCCGTCGATCCGGATCCGGATCAGGCTCACCTCGGCATCGAATTCCAGCCCGTCAAGCGTATGAAGCCGCCATTCAAACCGCTGGTGGTAGCCAGCAAGGGCCAGGGTGAGCTTTTCATCGATCATCTCGTCCGATGACCGGCCGGCCGGCTGGACCTTGGGCGAGAGAAGCAGGAAACTCATTCCAACGATCGTATCTTTTGCCCCCCCCAGCAGTTTCTCGGCACTGGTGTTACAGTCCGAATATTTGCCGTCAATAATGATGAGGATCGCATCATAAGTCTCTTCAAAGAGTGCGTGGAAGCGGATCTCACGGTCGGTCAGGTCCTTCATCAACCGTGAACGCACCTGTTCGACACCAAGGACACCAAACACCGCCATGAGGATCGCAAGGAAGACGATCATGTACGAGGTCCAGTTGATGATGTTCTGCTTGTTGATGACCGCCTGTTTCTCGACATCAACACCTACGAGCGCAACAACATCGCCTTTCGTGTTCCGGATCGGGCTGTACCCGGAAAGGGTCGTGCCCCACTCGTCGGAGACAAATTCATGTTCAACCATGGGCCACAAAAAACCGTCCAGCATCTCCGTGGTCGGGGCATAGTACTGCTGGCCGATCGGCGCAGCATTCTGAATGAACCCGTAATCATCGTCAACAACAAAAGTGACCCTGCCATTCTCAAGACGCAGGATGTAGGCGTTCTTGATATCGGGAAACGCCATCTTCATCCGGATGAGGGTATCCTGTACGGCAATGAATTCCGGGGTCCGTTCATCCCCGGGCCCGATAGCTGCAATGGTATCACCATTGATCTGGCTGGCAGCAAACGTGGCAAATCCCCCGATATCCTCCCGTGCCTGCTCTTTGAGGGCGTTGGTCGTGACAACGGAGATATAGACGATACTGCAGCCGGAGAAGATGAGGATCATCAGAAGGAGGATCATCGACGCCTTTTCCGGTAAGCGCTGGAACATAGATCTAAGAATGACAACGGATCACATAGTGTTAACGATAAGTTCTTTGCTGAAAGGAAGATTGGAGTATAAAACCAGAAAAGATAGGCCCGGGAATTATTCAGAAGAGTCAGATCTCATGTCGATGCCATGCCTCGATGAGTGCCCGGGAGATACTCAATTGCGAAGGAAGAATCGGGAGATTGTCACGGCAAAACCAGCCGGCATCCTCAATTTCATTGTTATCGATGGCAATTTCACCGCCGGCATGATCGACCACAAACCCGAGCATGAGCGAGTCCGGGAAAGGCCAGGGTTCGCTGCCAAAATACCGGATGTTTTTTACGGTTACCCCGACTTCTTCCAGGACTTCGCGGTGAACCGTTTCTTCCAGGCATTCCCCGGGTTCGACAAAACCGGCAATGACACTGTACTGGCCTTTCGGGAACCGTGGGGAGCGGGCGAGCAGGACCTCATCGCCTTTTTTTATCAGCACGATGATGGCCGGGGAGATCCGGGGATAGACAATCCGGTTACAGTCCGTGCAGAGCCGGGCCCGTTCGGTTTTAAGTGAGCGGGTCTTTGCCCCGCACCGGCCGCAGAAGCGGGTGGTGCGGTCATAGTCGAGAATCCGCAGCGCATAGGCTGCAAGTGCAACTTCATCATCCGGAATCTTCCCGAATAATTCGCGGGCACCGGAGAACGAGTATCCCTCCGGAACTTTTGCATCAGATGCGAGCCCGGTTGCATAGCAGGGAATCGTGCCCATAAGGCCAAGGTACTGGGTTCCCCCGATGGCAAGTCCGGCTGATGAGGGATCTTTTTCCATGATCACGGTGGGTTCCGGGCCAGAGGAGACCATGACGGCCGGTCCTCGCGTTACGATCCACAGCCGGTCGCCACCCGGGACAAATTCCGGTTCAGGGAATGTTGCTACAAGAGTCTTTACCGAGATGACTGGGGTGTGGGGCATAATGGTTCACTCACAGAGTAGTGATCAGGGTTGAACCGGGAAGATGAAAAGTGCAGCGCTGGAGATTCAGGAGATGAGTTTTTTTAACATTTTTTGAATCTGAAGTTGCTCTTCAATCACACACCGATAAAAAGATGGAGGCTGATGACCCCATACCCCCTGGTTTGGAGGGGATATAACCGCCCCGGGTGACGTCCCGCGGCGGCCTCAATTACTCTTCATTTTTGATAAAACGGTAAACATTCCCGCCGAGCCCCGGATAAGTCCTGAGGTGGGGGGCCAATAGTATTCATCAGGTTCATGAAGTAACAACTGACAATGTCACATTTTTGCTACAGAGAAAAAAAGGAAAATGTTTTAGCTTGCTTATGTCGAAATCTGCAACCAGATATCCTTCGCGGTCTCGATTCCCTTAGTCACATTGACAGAACCAGGCATATCGACAGGGAGATACGCATCGAATTCACTTGCCGCAAACTCCCGCTCATCCTCAAACTTCATCTCCCATGAGGTCACTTTCACATCAACAAATGCCGAGCCGTTAACCATAAGGATGATCGATCCTTTCTGCGAGAGCGACCCGAGGGCATACAGTGCCTGCAGGTTGCTGATGATGACCGGGATCTCAACACGGGTATTACCGTTCTCGATTATGGCGATATTGGCCTGTTCGCCATGACCGAGATATTTCGGTTTGCCGCCATCAAGATACCAGACATCGAACATCACCGTGTTCAGGTGCCCGCCTACTTGGTTGGGGTTGTCGATGAAGACAGTTGTGTTGACGGTCATTGTCTTTAGCGAGACATCGGCAAGCGAGATGTCGCTCACGGACACTACCGGCTCTTTGATCGGGGGTTCAGAGGTGCAGCCACAGATGAGCAAAAAAACTGCAAAGAACAGGAAGACCAGGCAGTGGGGTGTCAGACGCATCATGAGCTTTCATCACAGCAGGCCACGATAATACCTGTGGTGGGGAGCGGGGGGATGGCGTGCCGGCCAATAATTTAATTATCCCTGCATGGTATCTGAATACATCCGCAATCACAAGGTGAGGCCATGTATACGATTACCCTGATATCCCAGGATGAGAAGGAAACGCTCGTCCAGCAGTTCACCCCGAGGATCCGGTACGAGATCAAATCCGAGATCTACGGATGCTGCATCAAATTCATATCCGATAACCTGGTGATAAAAGATACGTGGCAGGAGAATTTCTACGCCATATCCCAGAACGTGCGGTCCCACGGCCGGATCTACCTCTTTGATGATCCTGCCTATTCAGCCGACACGGTTATCTTCGACCCGGTCTCAAAGACTGCATTTCTCCTCAACTTCCGGTATTACGGGTGGGTGAAATCCCTTGCCCTGAGCCTTGCCGGGGATATTCTCGAAGACGAACACGGAATATTCTCCATCCACGGCGCCTGCGTGGATATCGGGGGTGTCGGACTCTGCCTCATCGGGACTTCGGGCTCCGGCAAGACCACCCAGACCTATGGCCTCCTGAAAGATCCCCATACCCGCATTGTTGGAGACGACTGGTTCTTCTCCCGGGTTTTCGGCCCGGAGATCCTTGCCTATGGCTCCGAGAAGAACTTCTATATCCGACAGGACCTCGAGACGGTCTGGAAGGAATTTGAGGGGCTTGTGAAGGCAGGCGACTATGACAACGAAAAGCGGGCGGTTGCGGACATCCGCTGGATCATCGGGAAGGGACGCATCCTGCCGCTGACCACCCTTCGCATAATCATCGTTCTCAAGCGTGACCCGGAGGACCGGAATACCGTAGAGACCCTGGGTCCGGATGCAGCAATGAAAATGTTTGAGGAGAACAACTATTTCAACCCCCATCTCCTGGTCAATAATTCCTACAAGAAAGCCATCCGCACCCGCTATCTCACGGAACTTCTGAACAGGACAACCGTGTATCTCGTCAACACGACCGGAACGCCGGCAGAGACCCAACGGCTGATCCGTTCCCTTGCCGGAGTATCGCAGGCAATCTGAAGACCGGGCGAATCAGGCACGTTTTAAAAAATCAATACCCGGTCAGGTAATACCAGCCCGCTTCTTCATGGACGGTAACCGGGACTCTGAAGAGCCGGCCGATCTCCCTGCTGGTCAGGACGGCATCCTTCTTCCCGTCCCGGATAAACCGGCCCTCGTCCATCAGGATCACCCGGGAGATCTCCGGGATGATATCATGGACATGGTGGGTGACGAGGATGATACCGGTACCGGACCGGGCAACTTTTCTCAATGTCTGCCGGAACGCGTGGAGAGCGTGCAGGTCGAGGCTGTTGGTCGGCTCGTCAAGGATGAGTGTTTTTGGATTGTGCACGAGCGCCCTGCCAATGAGCAGGCGCCGTGACTCTCCCGAGGACAACGTCGTCATAGCCCGGTCAGCGAGGTGTTCGATCTCAAGGAAGGCAAGAATCAGGTCTGCCTTTCGGTCCATGGCCGGTGTCACGGTCTGGTTAAAGAGGCCGATACTGGAAAAGAATCCCGAGAGGACAACTTCCCGGCCGATTATCTCCCGGGTGAAGGTGTACTGCAGGTCGTTGGAGACAATGCCAATCGTGGAACGGAGGGAAAAGACATCCCAGACATCCTGGCCGTGCACCCGGTAAACGAGACCGGGTACGTTTGCATCCGGGTAGAGTTCACGCGTTACCGTCTTGATGAACGTGGATTTCCCGGCACCATTGGGGCCGAGGATGGCGACATGCTCCCCTTCGCCAACGGTGACCGCGAGGGAGTTGAGGGCTTTTTTGGTGCCCTGCCATACATCAATGTTTGAAAATTCAAGCAGTGGAGGCAGGTCTGTTCTGGGGGAGCGGCGTTGTGGTTTCATGATGCAGCTTCGACCGCGATCTCAAACCGGAGCATCCCCCCATCTTCGCGTTGTACAAGCCGGCCTCCGGCCCGTTTACAGAGGCCGGGCAGGAACCGTTTTGTCTTGCGCTGGCCAGGAGTATTGCTCGCGGGAACAGCACCACTGACCGTGATGAGGATCTCCAGGCCAGCGTTCTTAAGATCTATCTCGATCCGGTTGGTCATGGTTCCTACAAGGTCTTCGAGGATATACATCAGCAGGTCGCCAAAGACATCGCGGTCGATGAGACCGGAAAACTGTGCGTCCCCGGCATTGACACTGACTTCGATATCCTCGAGAAGCGGCCGGGCCCCGATCCGTGCCAGCAGGAGGCTTGCAAACACATCGTCATCATCCGGACTCGATAAGAGGTCATCATCCGAACAGGAGGGAATTGAGAGGCCGGATACCATCGCATCGGTGAGAGTGCGGATATCCTGCACCGTAATCTCCGTGGGCGGTGTAAACCCGCGTAACATCGTGATGTAATCCGAGAGCAGCCGGCCCGCCCGCTGGACAAAGGATGGATCGATGATACGCGAGAGCTCATCGCGATCAAACGACCGCTGGAGTTTCCCGATAACCTGACCGGCCTTGAGGGCGAGGTTTATGGAATTATTCTCGCCACGGTGGTGCTCCAGAGAAAAATCCCGGAATGCTTCCATGAGCTCGTCCACGGTATCGCCACGGATAAGCGTGGTCATCTTCTCGGCAAGATCGGATTCACCCAGCTCGTCCATGACCCACGAGACGTAATAAAGGCGGCCTGCCATGATCGTGAAAAGTTCATTGATCTGCTCCATGCTGTCCTCAGCAAAAGCGGCGGTTTGGGCCACACGATCAGGGTTGAGTTCAGCAATGTTCGAAAGGGCAAGGGCTTCCTTTCGAACCCCGGCAAACATCCGTAATGCATCCGCTGCCGCAATAACCCGCCCGTGACCGGGACAGACGGTTTCGATCCGACCGCTGGAAAGAAGGGCTTCAACGCCGTTCAGGGACCGTATAAGACATTCCTGCGACCACCCGACCTGGCCAGCAACTCCCGGGTTTGCTGCAAAGACAATATCGCCGCAGAAGAGCAGCGATCCCATGCGGAGACATATGCTGTCGGGGCTGTGGCCGGGCGTATGATAGATTTCAAACCCGGGGCCGGGACCGAACCGAATTGTCTCCCGGTCAAGGGCTGACGGGCCGTCACCTGCCGGTTCGCGGGTGATGGTAACCTCAGCCCCGTTGGGAAATGCTAGCTGGACTGGGACACGGGGGTACTGTCTGCGCTCACGGGTCAGGAGCGGGAGCGCGATTGTCATCGGGACAAGGGAAAAATTCAGCAGGGTTGCCTGGGTGATCCCGCCATCTCCCCGCTCAAGCGCAGCGGCCCCGGTCTCCTGCACAGAAAAGATCGCGGCATCCGGGTGAGCAAAGGCCGGGGAGGCCTGGACCCCGATGAAATGGTCGGTGTGGGCGTGGGTTAAGAAGACAAAGACCGGGCGGTCGTTCTTTTCCCGGCATTCGGTGATGATCCGGGACAACTGGTCCACCTGTTCCGGAAGGCCGCCGGGATCGATGAGGATGAGGGCATCTGCTGTTGCAATAAGATAAGAATTGGAAGAGATAGTATCGATTTTCCGGATCAGCAGGTAGAGTTCTGCCCCCGCTGCTTCCGGCAGCGGTTGCCACGATAAGGAGGTGAGCTGGTCGTTACCAGCCAAGAAGTGCCTCACCCTCTGTCGGATAGATTGTGAAGATGGAGGTGAACCCGGCGAGCTTGAGGACTTTTAAGACCTCGGGCGTCAGGCTGCACAGCCCGAATTTATCCCCGGGGGTTTTGAGTTTCTTTGCGGTTGCAAGCAGGACCCGGAGGCCGCCGCTGCTGATATATGACACACCAGAAAAATCCAGCAGGATCTTCCGTTTCCCGGCATCGATTTCTTTGTTGATTGCCTGTTCAAGAGCAGGTGCTGTTGATGTATCGACCCTGCCATTAACGGACAGGACCATCTTCCCTTCGCGGTCAACTGTTGTGATATCCAAGGTATTCCTCCACCGGTAACCAATGCCGGGGCTTGCTGCATTAACTTCGGTATTTTTCAATGATAATGCTATCTCTCGTCCGACAGGGTTTTTATAAAAAATGATGGGGGCGCCTTACTCCGGCCGTAGCGAGGATTGAACGGTTTCTGGTCTTGTTGCACCAGGGATCAATACTCAAGATTAAATTCTCCGAAACGAATGATGAATCAATGGATTATAAACAACTCCCGATAGAACGCCAGAAACGGCTGGCGGTACTGATTGATGCGGACAATGCCCAGGCCAGCATCATCAAGAACCTGCTTGACGAAGTTGCCAAGTATGGCGTGGCGTCCGTGAAAAGGATCTACGGCAACTGGACAACACCCCAGCTCCAGGGATGGAAAGATGTCCTGTTATCCAACTCCATCATCCCTATCCAGCAGTTCAACTACACGACCAAGAAGAATGCAACAGACAGTGCGCTGATTATCGATGCCATGGATCTGCTCCACACGGGAAACCTGGACGGTTTCTGCCTGGTATCGAGCGACAGCGATTTCACCCGCCTTGCCTCGCGTATCCGTGAGTCCGGCCTGATGGTCTATGGGTTCGGGGAGGAGAAGACCCCCAAGGCATTCGTGGATGCGTGTGACAAATTCATCTATTCGGAGATCCTGCGGCCAACGGAACCGGTCGGAACCGCCCCGCCGGTGTACCGGGACACCACGGTCTTCAAGGACATGAAGAAGGACCAGAAGTTCTTAAAACTGTTAAAGAACAGTGTCGAGGATTCATCGGACGAACAGGGGTGGGCCGAACTCGGCCTTGTCGGACAGAACATCCAGAAGAAGAGCCCGGAGTTTGACTCGCGGAATTACGGCTTCCGGAAGTTCTTCGACCTCATACGCTCCCTCGACCTGTTCGAGATCGATGAACGGCAGGCAAAGGACAATGTCGGGAAGATCATTTATATCCGGGAACGGGTGAAGAAGATCCGAAGGTAGGGTACGGCAGGGTCACGCTCATTAACGCGGTGACGTGGCTCTCCCAATACGAATCTTCTTTTTTTCTCCGGGCATTCCCCTTTTTGCGATCACCAGTAATGATCCTCGTCATGTGATCTTCCGGGTTCATGCCCCGCTCATGCCCGGCCGGCCAGCCGGGCTAGATCAGAAGAGTAAGGAAGAGCAGGAAATACTGGCCAAACGAGACCAGCGGGATAACCCGCAGTGACCAGTAGTTGACTTGTCTGACACGGGCCGTATTCTGGTCTTCGGTAAATTTCTGGAGGATAATGCTGGAGAGGAGATACATAACGAGCGTCCCGTGCGTGATGATCATGAACAGGTCGAGGAAGGTTGCATAGGTAATGGCCGGGATTGCATCGTTAACCCGCCAGTGGATGAACACCGCGGCAAGGAACATCGAGGCGTCCAGGCCGAACCTGGAGGAGACCTTCATCATCAGCGATGAGAGCGAGACGATGATGAGCAAGATCGGCAGGAAAAATTTCTGGATTGTTGACATGGCATCCCTGCTGATGCCATAGGAAAAGACTGCCCGGGAAAAGGGTTTCTCGTCCGGGACACAGGAATTATTTGTAATAGCAGAGCGTGTGCCGGTAAATGTCCAGCCAGAGAGATCGGCATCGGGATCAAGGACGTTGTCTGCCGGGTCAGTTACGAAGACCATCTCTTGCTCGTTCCTGAATTCAGGTTCGAGTTTGATGGAGGGGGGGTGCCGGTCGAACGGGTAATGGCGGAGGTCGGGTTCAGCGGTCAGGACTGCAACAATCCGATACTCGTTTTCACGGGGGGTGTCCCTGACGGTGCTGACAGAGGATATCAGCCCGTTCGTCAGCTCGATATCGTTGAGGGATACGTTAGTATCGGACTCGAGGTTTACGTAAAAGTCCACCCACACCGATCCGGCTTCCACATCGACCCGGTTGAAGTCGACAACATAGGTGCCGATCTTCACAATCTCATGAGCGGTTCCTGCAGGTTGTTCTGAACCATTAAAATCTGCCCCGGCAAAAACAGGAACCACGATCAGGACGATGCCGATAGCGATCGGGAGGAGAGACCAGATGATACGGTATGCTCCTTCCCATGATCGCCATTCTGCCGGTACAATTCCGGTCTCCGGAGTCCTGTAGTGGTGAACAGAATCTGTTCCATTTAGAAACGTGAGGGTATGGATGTATATTAATTAACAGGAAAAATGTCCCGGCCGTATATACATATAGATGAACCAATCATTCCTGACGATTCCCTGATCACAAAAGAACACCATCAAATAGGAATGGAATGAAAACCTCCATTACCATGGCAGGGACCGGACGGGCAACGGAAGTCCGCGAGCTAAAAAAAGATGAATTCGGGCTCGCTGAGAAATTATGGGAAGAATACCGCAGCCAGAAGAACGACATGCCGGATGAGCGGATCTTTGCGGTATTTGATAACGGCAGCCTTGCTGCAACCGCCCGGTGCACCCGGCACCCGGACGGGCTGGAGATGGACTGCGTCTTTGCCAGCGAGAAGTTCCGCGGGAAGGGCTATGCGCGGCTCGCGGTCCAGGCACTCATCGAGGCCTGCGGTTTCGAGCAGATCTTCATCCACTCGACCATTGTCCTCATCTCGTTTTACAAGACCTTCGGGTTTGTACCAATCCCGGAAGACAAACTGCCGACAACCATCAGGGAGCGGTTCCTCTTCTGCTTTGGGGAGATGGCCGGCTGTAATGTCTGCCCGATGACACGAACCGGTGTTGCGTGAGATCCACCTTCTCCGGCAGGCTGCGGGACTTCACGCAGGCCGGTTCCCGCGTCATGTCCATTGCCCTGGTTGCAGCGGGAATCATGGCCCTTGACGGTGTCGGGTTCCTGATCCAGTGCTGGTGGATCAGAGGGCAGAACCCGGCGCGGTTCCGGGAGTATGACTGATCTTTCCGCTCTTCCGAAATGATTTGAGAAAATCCTGACGCTACCGGGGTTATACTCCATCACGCTCGTGACATCCCCCCATTGTGATTGCAATGCATTGCCGGTAACCTGGCCCGGGTTATCAATGCTGTTTTCCATCCGGAAAAAAACACATTATTTTATTACATTCTCTTCCGTGCAACTATCCCTGCGATACAGAGAGCAACTGCTGATATGAACAACGGGAGCGGGGCGGGTTGTGTTGTGGATGGTGCTGAAGACCCGGGAAGGACAGATATATCCGGCACGGTTCGTACGGGTGTAGGCTGAACATGAACTTCCATATCCGCATAGGGAGCTCCCCCGGGGCTTACGATATGCTGCGGGGTTGCCTTGCCCCCGAGGAAACGCAGGGTGATATTGGTTTTATCAGCCGGATCTTCATACACAAAGGTGGTATTGCGCAGGACACGTGATTCGGTAATTGTCCTGGTGCCGTGAAGGATGCTGATATTCACATACCCGGCATTGCATTCCCAGACCGGCTGGCTGACAGGGCATGTCGCGAGCTCCGGCCCGGCCTCGTATTCGAGCGAATAATTGTTGACCAGCTGCACCCGACTCTCATCCGGATCGCCAAAAACATCCGTTGTCAGCCAGCGGCCGGTACCCTCTTCCTGCACAACCCGCGAGATGCCGGCCCACCGGCCAACGGGAATTGGATCATGGGCGCTCATCTCGCACTGGCCTTTGTATTCCGCCTCATCGCAGGGATACTGCCCCATCCAGCTTTTATACATCAGCGCAACGTCGTCTCCCGGCCGGAGCATGGTAAAAACCACATCACTCGTCACATCTCCTGCGTATGTACCGGTCATCAGCCTGCTGCAGCTGAAGCGATCACAATCTGCAATGATGGTCAGACTATGGCCGGTCTCATTCATTCCGGTGACCTGGCCGCCAACGAGCATGGAAATCGGGGTTGCTACGGCCGGTGTGGTGATGACAGGAAGCAGTGCGAGAAAAAATAAAAATAAAAAAATCCTGCTGTTCCGCATGGTACTCAATTCTCCAATAATCATGGGAAGGTATCGATGGGCGATTGACCTGTAATTATTGTATATTTTATCATATAATATACATCTGTTTTGATAGGTTTATGGGAAAATAACGCTTCGAATGGATTGGCAAGGGGGAATCATTTTCACTTTCCTGCCGCATCCCGATCCCTTTTAATATCCCCCTGCAAGATCCTAAGCACCGTGACTGAATTCCAGCTCGTCTCCAGCTTTGCCCCGGCCGGCTCCCAGCCGGAGGCTATCAAACAGCTGAAGAAAGGGCTTGACGATGACAAACAGTACCAGACACTCCTTGGCGTGACCGGTTCCGGTAAGACATTCACGATGGCAAACGTGATCGCGGCAGCAGGCAAGCCCACGCTCGTCCTCGCCCACAACAAGACACTCGCCGCCCAGCTCTATGCGGAGTTATGCGACTTCTTCCCGAACAACCGCGTCGAATACTTCGTCTCCTATTACGATTACTACCAGCCCGAATCCTACATCCCGGCAAAGGACCAGTATATCGAGAAAGACTCGGCCATTAACCCCAAGATCGAGATGCTCCGGCTCTCGGCTACCGCCTCGCTCTCGACACGCCGCGACGTAATCGTGGTCGCCTCGGTCTCCTGCATCTACGGTCTTGGCAATCCGGAGAATTTCCGGAACATGGGGTTCGAGCTCGCAGTCGGCCAGAAGATCTCCCGGAACGAGATTATGAGCCGGCTCCTCGACATCCTCTTCCAGAGGAACGACATCGAGCTGATGCCGGGCCGGTTCCGGGTCAAGGGTGATACGATCGATATCATCCCGGGTTACTTCAACGACATCATCCGGATCGAAATGTTCGGCGATGAGATCGAGCGGATCAGCGAGGTGGACAAGAACACCGGCAACCGGAAAGAGCAGCTGAAATATTTTTATGTATATCCGGCCCGGCACTTCGTCACCCCAGAGAGCGCAAGGAAGACCGCGATTGAATCCATACAGCAGGAGCTCTCGGAGACCCTGCCAAACCTCGGGATGATCGAGGCACACCGGCTCGAGCAGCGGACCCGTTACGACATCGAGATGATCAGCGAGACCGGTTCAACGAAGGGCATCGAGAACTACTCCCGCCATTTTGACGGGCGGAAGGAGGGCGAGAAGCCCTACTGTCCCCTCGACTATTTCCCGGACGACTTTTTGATGATCATCGATGAAAGCCACCAGATGATCCCGCAGCTCCACGGTATGTACAATGGCGATCGCTCGCGCAAGAAATCCCTGATCGATTACGGTTTCCGGCTCCCGAGCGCGTACGACAACCGGCCCCTGAAGTTCCACGAGTTCGAGCAGTACATGACAAACGTGGTCTTCGTCTCGGCAACTCCCGGCGAGTACGAACTGAAAAAGTCCGGAAAACCGGTCGAGCAGATCATCCGCCCGACCGGCCTCGTAGACCCAAATGTCGAAGTCCGGCCCATCGAGGGGCAGACCGATGATGTGATCCGCGAGGTACAGGCAACCATTGCCCGGGGGGACCGTGTCCTCATCACCACGCTCACGAAGAAACTGGCCGAGGAACTGTCGGAGTTCCTTAGCGACCGTAAGATCAAGACCCGCTATCTCCACTCCGAGATCCAGACGCTTGAGCGTAGCGAGATCATCCGCGAGCTCCGGCTTGGCAAGTTCGATGTGCTTGTCGGGATCAACCTCCTGAGGGAGGGCCTCGACATCCCCGAGGTCGGGTACATCGGGATCCTCGATGCGGACAAGGAAGGGTTCCTCCGCGATGCAAAGAGCCTGATCCAGATTATCGGCCGGGCAGCCCGGAACGTGAACTCGAAGGTCGTGCTCTATGCCGACACCATGACCGACTCCATGAAGAAGGCAATCGCCGAGACAAAACGGCGGCGCGAGCTGCAGGTGGCATTCAACACAAAACACCACATCACGCCGCAGACCATCATCAAGCCGGTCAAGGAGAAGGAAGTCGAGATCACGGACACGAAACACATCCCGAAGACCGATATCCCGAACGTGGTCATCGATCTTGAAAAACAGATGCGGGACGCTGCGGAGAACCTCGACTTCGAGAAAGCAATTGCACTGCGGGACCAGATCAAGAAGCTGCACGAGCGGCTGAGCGGGAAATAAGCGGGAGCCGGTTTTCCTTTTCTTTCCCAGCTAAAAAAAGATTCTTTGTTTTTAATTAATTGTGCTGCCCGAAATAACCGCTGCTTCCGGCACATCGAATTCCTGGCTGGAACCGGTTATCCGGTATCTGCCGGTTGCTTTCACGCCATTGGGATTGCCGGTCGTTGTGTACGGGACGATAAATTCACCATCAATGCTTTCCTGCCGGTACGTGAAGTTCCTCCCGGTATTGGAAACCAGATCCAGCTCAATTATCCCCGACCCCGTGATGCGGGCCCCTTTGACATACTCAAAGACTTTAACGTATTTGACATCAGGTGTCTTTTCATTGAACACATTCGTAGGGGACTCGTGAATCAACCGGTAATGACGCAGTGCAGGGACATCGGAAACAGGCGTTACCAGCGATGTGCTCAACGTTAGTGCATGGTATCCGTTCTTCCCTGACTTGAGATTGTATTGCGCAACCCGTCCCTCAGCTTCCGTTACATTCATCGTGCCGCCATTCACAATGGCCGGAAGGGACAGGCCGGTGACACCGGGATCTGCATATTCAATGTAAAGTGTCTCGGTTACAGGGATCATCGATCCATCAAAGTTGTGAAGCCGTGAGATCATGGTGAGATAGTATTCCTGGGTGTTGAAGACCCGCAGCTCTGCCGTATCAGGATTGGTTTCGCCGGGAACCAGCAGGCTCATCATGTAGGGATCCGCTACACGCGATGCATTGTACCACGTTGCCATTGCCGGGAATTTCAGGAAATCCATTTCAATGTCGGTTACCACATAGCGCGTACCGAGCCGGTCCAGGATCCCGTTGGCGGTATCTTCTGATGGTGTAATGAAATATGCAGCAGCTCCATTATCCCCGGACACGCCCTGCTGGAACGGGTTTGCGTTCGGGATCCGTTTGGAGATATACGTAATCATATGCCCGTAGTCCCACCAGGACATGACCCCATACGCAGTTTCCGGGTACGTGAAGGTGTCTGCATCATAGATGGCAAGATAATCCAGGCCCGGTTCCGGGGAATTATTTCCCAGCCATTCGAGGGATTCCCGCCAGTCGGAATTCAGGTTGAACGGATTGTGCATCGCATTGGTATAACTGTAGGATGCGGATGAATACACGAAGAGAATACCGGTCCCCGCGCAAAGAACGGTAAGGATGGCAAGAAGGTACGTGGCAGCAGGCAGCGTTTTGACCTTGACGGTACCTTTTTTCCGCTGCTTCCCTTTTGATGGACGTGTGTTTTGTTTTTCAGTTTCTTCCGGCAGGAGAGGGATCTCCCCGCGGCCGGAGATCCGTGGATAAACATCGGCCCGGAACCGCCCGAACACAAAACCCGAACAGACCGCCGACATGAGTGCGATATTAATGGCAAGGTAATACTCGTACCGGATATGCTGCCAGGTTGAGAGGAGCATGACGAGCGACCAGACCAGGGCAAAAACTTCTCCGGGGTGCTCATCTTTTGCATTGTTGTAGAGCATGACCATGATCCCCCCGGCAAACAGGATGATCCCGTAATTGAATGACAACCATGCACGGTCAAGTGACCAGCCCATGGCTTCCAGCACTGTTTCGGTTACTGGCTGTTGGCCAAAGAAGGCGAGAAGGGAGGAGATAAGGAGTTCATAGATCTGGGGTGCCGCAAAAAACAGGATACCGGAGAAACAGACCGCACTTACAAGCAGTACTGCGGGATACCAGAATTTCTCACGGCCCCTGAGATACCAGGCAGTTCCATAGAGCAGGACCGTACCCCCGATGAGCCCGAGATAGGCATAGACATGGCCAATTGAATAGGTGGACAGGGCCATACCCGGGTTTTTCAGGCCAAAGAGCAACAGGCCGAAGATGGCTATAGCAAATACGGTCACGTTAACAACCAGAAGGTATTCGCTGGTCCGGTTGCGGTAAACATCGATGATGAACTGGACTATGGTAAAGATTCCCACGATAAGGGCAAAAAGGATCATCGTGGGCATGACAAAAAGACCGAGAAGATAACTTACGCCGGCAAGGAATGCGAGAAACAGGATATTTTTGTAACTTCCAATATTTTTCAGATCAATTTTCCCGTCTTTTTCAGCGATAATTGCATAGCTGTATATCAGGCAGAACAGGGTCGAGAAGAGCACTTCGGCAATATGGTGATCAACATACCCATACCATGAGATTGTAAAAAACTGGCCGGATACGATCGCGGTAAATCCTGATGCAAGAAGCCCGGTTTTCCAGTCACCGAATGCCCTGCCGATAAAATACATGAGGATGACGATAACCGCACCCATGAGCGGCGGTATTAAAAGACCGATGCCAATAATCTCCGGGCGGGTGACGGCACCAGCAATAAGGCAACATACCGCGATAATTGTCGGGAACAACGGCCCCCAGTAGATACTCGTCCCATAGGGATAGTTGGTCATCGGTTCGAACCAGCCGTAGCCCGGGAAGTTTGCAAGGATGAGTTCAACCTGCCGCAGGTTGTACATCGGGTCATCCATGGCAACCATGTCAAGGAGGTCCGTACTTCCCATATTGAGCATAGGGATGAGGCGGAGCCAGAGTGCAGCAAGGGAAAAAAATGCAACAAGACCGGCGATCAGGTAGTTTCCGGGATTTTTGAAATCGGGAATATGCATGCGATCCTCCATTCAGTCAATATAGTGATTTTGCGAACAGGATTAATAAAAACAACCTGTTTTTCCGGGAGTCCGGGAGGGGCTGTTTTGTATAAGCGGATCGCGGAGAATCCTCCTGTATATCCAGAGTGACGGGGACGATGTATCCCGTCGCCCCGGACAGAGCGCATCGCGGCGGATCAGGTACCGGTAATTCCCCTGGGAAAAATATCGGGATTTATCCTGGCATTGCAGGTCCATTTCCTTAAGGGTAAAGTGCCAATCGAGCCCCTGACATCTCACTCTGACAATAGTCTGCCCCCCTTGCGCCAGCCCTCCCCCATTGGGGGGCGGGGGCGCATGCGATTCATCAGTATTACCTAAAATCCCGGTTCAGGTAATACAGCACTATCGCAACCGGGGCGCCATAGCGGCGGGGCGAAGCCCCTGGAGCGTCAGTGTTTTCCAGTCCAAAACGGATATACTTTTTCGCATTACATTTTGGGCATACAATTTTTACCATTTTTCACTCTGTAAATCCTTCCTGGATTCAGGGGCTGAAATAGTACATTACCCAAAAAAACTTTTGGAAAAAAAATCGTTCACGCCTTCCCGAACCCGCCGGGGATCTCCTCATCAGGGATCGCACCAGATTCGTCCGGGATAACTGAGTCCCCGGTCCCGGCCGGGTAATATTTCCTGATGATGCCCCGGACCTTCTCCGACTCGATCCTTCCCTTGTCGAGCCGGGCGATGATCCGGTCGATCTCTTTTGTCTGCAAAATGATCTTCCCGGTGATCTCGCCCGGCGCAAGGCTCGACAAGCCTACAATGACCGCGAGCGGGTTCCGGATATTATCCCCAAGAACAGCGAACTGCTCAATATTTTTCGCGATCTGCTCGAGGGCTTTTCTCTTGGCAGCCTCAACCTGCTTCCGGTCCGTGATATCGATGAACGACGCCAGGATACCGGTCGGGTTGCCGGAATTGTCTTTTACCGTGTTCACCCGGAGGAGGACAAAGAACGGTTTCCTGTTGTACCTGATGAGCGCAATCTCGCCCGACCAGCTGCCGTTCCTGACGAGGGCATCCCGGACGGTCGCAAAGCGCTGCGGCGAACTGACAAGATCCGTGATGGTGCGGCCGACAGCTTCCTCGTTACCCGGGTACTCCATCAGGCGCACAAAGGACTCGTTGACATACGTGATAGTGAAATCAGGGTCGGTGATGGCAATCGCGCTGGTGGATGAGCGTATTGCATCGTCTTTTGCCTGGAGCGCAAGTTCCCTCTGCCTGCGATCGGTAATATCGACAACGGTGACCACGACCTGGTTGCCGGGTAACCGGCCAGCGGATATGAGCATCCAGCGGCTCCCTTCATTTTTCGACAGGAACCGGGCCTCGAATTTGTCAATGCTGTGGCCCGGGTTCAGCTGGCTGAAGAAGGCATCTTTTTGATCTGCATCGCAAAAGAGATCCGGAAACGGGATCCTGGTGAGTTCTTCCACGGTGTACCCGAGGATGCCGGCCAGACAAGGGTTGGCCTCGATGATCCGGAGGGAGCTGGTATCAACGAGCCCGACACCGGTCTGCAAATGATTGAAAATGCCCCGGTACTTCACCTCGTTTTTCCGCATGCGGGTGGCGAGGCTTGAGACAATCACCGAGACACCGATCATCACGAAACAGATTACCGAAGACGTGACGAGCATGGCAACATCGCTGCCGGAAAACAAGTATACAAGTGACAGGTAGACGAGGGCGATGAAAACGGCACAGGCCGGACCACGGTGTGGATACCAGAAGGCTGCAATCACCACCGGGATATAGAAGAGATGCGGGGCGACTGCATTGTTCCCGTTCGAGAGGGACAGGATATTAACCAGGATGGCGAGCACCGTGGTGATAAGAATGATGATAAGCCAGAGGCCGGAGATGCTCTCTTCACGGTCGATGAACGGGTTCCCGTTGGTCATTTGAGGTATTTCGCCTGCCTGTTCCCCGATATCCGGGGATTTATTAATTTTTTCCCTGAAATAAGTACGAAATTCAATTGTCTGATTCGTTATTAAACATTTTTTAATTGTACCGGGGAAAAAGTGCCATGATACCACGGTTTTTTTTATAGACATGCATTTTTCAATGCAAATATCGATATCGATTCCCTTGCATGAAAATTTAAAAATTATCCGAGGCCCCACTGGGCAAGCGTTGTTCGCGAGGGATCGACGTCGTTCCAGTCCCAGCCGAGTGCCTCGATGATCCTTGAAATAGGCTGCTTGATGGTCTTGTCGAGCATCAGCTCCCAGTCGACCACAAACTCCGGTGGCACCTGGTCGGCATATTCGAAACAGAGCACATCCGTCTTGGGATATTTCGAGGTCACGGTGCGGATATAGATCCGTTTGGGCTTACTTCCCTTGCCAAACTCCGTCTTCAGGTGCTCGTTCGCGTACTTGGCCCCCCGTACCTGCGCATCGTCGTTATCATAATCGTCGAGTGCTTTCCCGATCCCGCCGGGGATGCCAATCTCATCAAGCGAGTATTTTCCGGCCCGGTACTTTTTGATGACATCAGATAGGAAGTTCTTGATCCCATCGTATCCTTCACCGGCAAGGATCATCTCCATCACCCGCATCTGGACTACTTTTGTGATCTGCGGGGTGTCGCTCCTCCGGATCTCAAATCCCACGATATCGGTCTCGTTGACATCTTTTCCCTCTTTCCAGATGAGGTTGCCGGCATACCGCTTCTTCTTGCCGGCCTGGAAGAAACGTTTGTAAATCTTCTCGAACTTGATGGAGAAGAAGTGGACATCGGCGTTCAGGACGGTATGGGCAAATTCCTGGTAACTCGCATTCAGGGTCTTCTCGATCGCCCGGGCAGTTGCAATGGTCCGTTCCGTATCCATCGGCGGCAGTTGCACCATGCAGGAATCCGTGTCGCCGTAGATGACCTTGTAGCCCTGCTGCTCGATCACCGTGCGGGTATGCTCGATGATCGCACGCCCGACAGAGGTCACTGCGGCCCCGATCTCCCGGTCGAAAAGACGGAAGCGGGTATAGCCCGAGACCCCGTAGTAGGTGTTCATGATCACCTTGAGCACGTTCTGCTGCATATCGTACATCAGGTATTGTGGCGAGCCGAAAGGGAAGGTGTTGCGAAGGTTCTTCTTCTCGTCCCGTTCCTTGAGAAGTTCGGATATGATACTCCGTGTCAGCCCGTCCGGGTGTTTTTTGAACCGGATCCCGTTGGGGGCTTTGAGCTCACCGTCCGGAGATTTTGTCTCGGGCGAAGCATTGATGGTCATCATCGCCATCGGGTAAAGCGATTTTAAGTCGAGCACCACCACGTTCTCCCGCACGCCACGGCTTGGCTCGAAGACCGTTGCGCCCTCAAATTCCTCGGCATTGGCAAACCCTTTTGACGGCAGGACGTACTTGCCGAACGCTTTTTTGAGCACATACACATCGATGACGCTTGAAGAGTTGAGGGTCTTGTCGAGCGGACAGCCAACGTACCGGGCGATCTCGCGGTAGAAGTCGATGATATTGTCCTTCCGGTTGATCCCGACACAGAGCTCCACATCCTTGAAGTTGTATTCAACGAGAAGTGCCGGTTGTTTTCTCCAGAGATCGGCGATGGTCCCGGTGTAGCGGACCTTCTGCTGGCCCAATTCGTCCATTGCCACGGCGTCGAGCCGGTATGACTCCTTCAGGGAAGAGTGCATCTTCTTGTATGCGGTCAGGAGATCGAAGAGCGCCCGGCCCCGGAGGGCGTTTCGTTCGGTCATGCCCGGGATGCGGGCAAGGGTATCCGACCGCAGGCCGAGTTTCTCCATCCGGCCGGTGATATACGGCATATCGAAATCCACAAAGTTCCAGCCGGAGAGGACGTCCGGGTCGCGGGCAATGAGGTACGTGGAGAATGCCCGGAGCATCGAGATCTCGTCCGGATAGGTGCAGATGAGATGGGTGCCTCTCCTGAAGCAGCCGTTATCAAGGCCGCCCTCCTTCTCCTTGGCAGCAATATCCGCTGATTCACCCGAAGGGGAGAGGAGGAACGTGGTGTAATCGTTGTCGAACGAGTCGTGGCACGTGATACAGATGATCGCGTCGCGCTGGGGATCGGGAAAACCGTTCTCATCAATGCATTCGATATCGATGATGCAGGTCCGGGCCGGGGCATCCACGTCTGCCGGTGCGATATCCTGGTAACGCACGGTTGTATCGGGAGCCGATATCCCGCCCGTGAGCCCGGTATCGATCATGAAGCGGGTGGCAAACGGGATGTCGGCCTCGAAGTGCCGGTAGCGTTCCCGCACGTCACGCACATCGCCAGGCCGTTGGGTGTAGAGACGCCGGAGCGGCTCGCCACGGATAGATCGGTACGAAGTTCCAGGTTCCAGCGTTGCCTGTGGCGGGATCGGGAGGGTTTCAGCCTGGTCGGCAGGTACATAAAGGTATGGCCTGAACCCGGTCACATCGATCCTGATCGCCTTTCCCTGTGCATCGCGGCCGAAGATGTGAATCACCGGCCCATCGGGGGAATTGCTGTATTCCACCTGGTTAATGGCGAGACGATGGCCGGCAAACGAGTTCAGGGTGCACGGCCCGGCACTGCATGATTCAGGGCGCACGGACTGCGATGTCATGGATCAGCATACCGCCTTTTTTGCAAGCTCGCGGCCAAACGCTCCTGCCTCGTTCATCCGATCATTTTCCCAGGTGTCAAGGTCCCACTCCTCGATTGCGAGGATCCCGTTGCTCCCGATCCGTACCGGGACACCGAGTGAACAGTCATTCTGGCCGTATTCCCCATCCAGCACTGCAGAGCATATCGTGAGTTCCCGGGTATCGGACATGACCATCCGGATAAGGTTGGCAAGGTGAAGTGAGGGGCCAAAGACCGTGCCGCCTTTCCCCTTGATCACTTCCATGCTGGCGCCGCGAAGTTCAGAAAGGATCTCGCTCCGCAGCGCTTCCGGTACCGGCGCCGGCAGGCGCGAGAAAACCGGTACCTGGTGCTCGCCGTGTTCCCCTAACACGTATGGGGTGCCGCTGATGCCCCGGTTATTAAGTGCGATGCCGAAACGGGCACTGTCCAGCTGGCCGCCGAAACCGATGCACCGTTCCCGCGGGATGCCGGCTTTCTTACAGAGATAATAATTATTGATATCCATCGGGTTGGTCACGGTGATGAGGACCCCGCCAAATCCAAAAAGCATCCCCATGCAGTCGTTTGTTGCCGGCAGGTTGGCATCCAGCAGGTCTGCCCGGGTGCGGACCGAGGGGTTCCGCGATAGTCCTGCGGAGAAGAGACAGACATCGGCATCACGGACCGCCGATTTATCCGTACTGATAGTAATATCAAGGCCGGTGTGCCGGAGATCGAGAACCTGCGCTTTCAAAAGGTCCGTGGCACTGTCGTACAGAACAAGTTCGTCAACAATCCCGAGCGCTGCAGCCATATGCGCAACCTCGCCACCAATCCTTCCCACTCCAACAACTGCAAGGCGCGCCATCTGATTACAATATGGGTATGCTAATAATAAATAACGACCATTTCCTGATGAATGGTACAGATCAGTCCGGGCCCGGTAACCGTGGGAGGCATTTCTCTTGAATGCCACCTGCTACTGGCTGCCGGTATCCTCGGTACAACCGGCTCGTCCTTATCAAGGATGC
>JALOBP010000047.1 GCA_023228295.1 Methanoregula sp. | reverse complement strand
GATCCCTGACAACCTCAAGTGCAAGATCTGACTGGGGAGAGGGAAGGGTCGCCGGGAAATTGGTGACAGAAGTTCCTGCCCTTGTCACGAGTCCACTCTCGATCTGGTGAACCAGTACATTCCTGCTCCAGCCGTTGCGGATCGTTTCGCGGATGTACCATTCCCGTTCTGATGGATCCTTCACCTTATCCATGAGGGCGATGTGATGATACCAGGTAATTTGTGCAAGCAGCTCTTGCACAATTGACACGTCACGCCAGGCCCCGGCAAATTTTCGCATGTACTTCAGGTTCCTGGCTGAGAATCCCTTCATTGCAGGGAATTCGTGCGTCAGGTCCAGGGATAATCGGTCTATGACTTTTGAACCCCAGCCTTCCCGCTCCTGCCGTATCAGGATCTCGTGCCCGATCTGCCAGTAAAGAAGAACAAGTTCGCGGTTCACGGATACTGCTGCTTTGACCTGTGCTGACCGGATCCGGTTTTTCAGTGTGAGAACAAATTCTATGTACCCCTCCGGGAGATCTCCTGATTTTGTAATTGTGGTCCCGCGTTTCATTTCGTGAATCGCATCCTGCCTTTTAAATTAGAATCGGAATTGTCCGGCAATAAGGGAACCAGTTGGCGGGGTGAAAGTGATGTCCGGGATAGTTGTACACCTTCAGCAGGTCTTCGGGCAGGCTTCGGTACTCCCGCTCCTCAGCGGGGACTTCTGCCGTCCTCTTCTTTTGGAGATAATCGTTGAGGAGTGCCGGCGTAATGAGCTCGTCCCGGAATGCGCTGATCCCGTCGATGACCGCCTTGATCACTTCCGCCGAATTGTTCCCCACTTTGATGTGCTCAAACCCGAACGCATCGATATTCCGCAGGCCCCACACCAGCTGGTTCGTCTTGCTGATGATCCCGCCCGAGACCGGGATGCCGCTCGCGAGCACGTTCTCTTTTTAGCATCTGGTTGCAGAACGAGTGGAAGGCGTGGATTTCTCCATTAAGGTTGGGTCTCTGCTGGTTCTGTCGCTCATCCCGGCGGCGGCTTTTTCGGAGAAGGTGAGGGCTAAGATTTGTGCCGGGGGGGTGCCGTTGTCTATGAGATGGAGGATTTTTTCTGTTATGACTCTTGTTTTGCCGGAACCGGGTCCGGCGAGGACGAGCTGGAGGCCGCAGGTGTTTATTGCGGTTTCCCGGGGGGGTTGAGGGGCATTCAGATTGTATAGTTGGTGCGGGGGAGGAAAAAGGTGGCGGGGTATCGCTGATGTGGTACTACTACTAATAACTACTAATTTTTCCTCAATTATTAGTTGAGGATCTACCGGCTCAGGACTGACTGATAAGCCACTTCCAGGCCGGTAGTACCCGGATCATAAAACCGTCCTGCGTCAGGGTCTCTTCCTGGAGACAGGTGAGGATGAGCCCCTCTTTCAGGCCATGTACCTGCATCGCGGCCATGAGCCCGCCCAGTTCGCGGTCCCGGTTCTCCTGCGTGAGCTCATAGCAGACCTGGATTGCGCCGGTGATCTTCCCCCGCTCTTCAGTAACGAAGTCGCACTCCCGGGAAGATTTGAAAAAATACACGGATTTGTTCCGGCGCAACAGCTCAATGAGGACAAGATTCTCCAGGAGCCGGCCTTTGTCGTCCGAGAACCGGAACGCGACCGCATTGCGCAGGCCGGTGTCGATGCAGTAGAGTTTCTTGTCACTGACGTGCTGTTTTTTTAAGGAAAAATCATGCCGGAAGATCTCGATGATGAGGTATGCCTGTTCCAGGAACCCGACATAATCGCGGACCGAAACAACACTTTTAAACCCGAGCGTATTCTTCAGCGCATTGTACGTAGCCGGGTTTGCCGTGTTGGTGATCAGGTAATGGGCAAGCTGCCGGAAGCCTTTCACCTCCCGGATCCCGAACCGGCTGACAATGTCCCGGTACAGGATATCGTCCCAGATCCGCTTGAGGTACTCGGGATCCCCTGACTTCAGGTAATCGGGAAACCCGCCGCCCGCAAGGTACCGGTCGAACTCTGCGAGGATTGCTGCCCGGCTCTTCGCCGTTATCCGGTCGGTACGGATGGCCCGGAACTGCAGGACTTCGGCAAACGAGAACGGGAAGAGGGTTATGGTGGTATGCCGCCCGGTGAGCCGTGTCCCCAGTTCCTGCGAGAGGAGGTTTGCATTGGAGCCGGTCAGGAAGACCTTGTATCCCTCGTCATGGATGCGGCGGATGAACCGCTCCCAGCCTGTGACCGTCTGGATCTCGTCGATGAAGAGGGTTTTTACTCCGGGCGAAGTCTTCTCAAAGACGAGCATCAGCGTGGGGAAGTCAGCAACGGTAAAGTCCATGAGCCGGTCGTCATCGAAGTTGATGTACAGGAAATCCTCGTACCGCTGTGAGAGCTGGCGCAGGAGCGTGGACTTGCCGCACCGCCGGATGCCGGTGATCACGATGATGGCATTGGTCCGGCTCATTCGTTCTGCTGCGATCTCCCGGGGGATGCCCGGGTCCTTTGCCAGGAATGTTTCTTTCTGGGTGTGGACCAGTTCCTCAAGCTGCGATGCGGAGATCATGTACATTACCAGTGTATACTTTATGCAATTTGTTTACATTACTAATGTATAAAATTTTGTGTGCGGCGGATATCCTTTACGATCGCCGGCGTGATGAGCTCGTCCCGGAATGCGCTGATCCCGTCGATCACCGCCTTGATCACTTCCGCTGAATTGTTCCCCACTTTTATGTGCCCGAACCCGAACGCATCGATGTTCCGCAGGCCCCACACCAGCTGGTTCGTCCTGCTGATGATCCCGCCCTAGACCGGGATGCCGCTCGCGAGCACGTTTTCTTTGAGCATCTGGTTGCAGAAGGAGTGGAAGGTGTGGATTTCTCCATTGAGGTTGGGTCTTTGCTGTTCGATTCTCTCGCTCATCCCGGCGGCGGCTTTTTCGGAGAAGGTGAGTGCCAGGATTTGTTTCGGGGGGGTGCCGTTGTCTATGAGATGGAGGATTTTTTCTGTGATTACTCGCGTTTTGCCGGAACCGGGGCCGGCGAGGACGAGCTGGAGACCGCAGGTTTTTATCGCGGTTTCCTGGGAGGGGTTGAGGGGCATTCAGATCGTAGATTGGGGGTGGGGGAGGAAAAAGGTGGTGGGGGATGATTACGGGGGATTTGACGCTCATCGGGGCTCCGCCCCTTGCCGCGTGGGCTAAGCCCCGGATGAATCCGAATCCTTATGCCATATAAAAAAGGATAATCCGATACGGATGAACACAGGTATCTCTGAAAATTTTAAAAAAATCAATTCCCTGCTTATAGGACGCGAACGAAAGGATGCAACCTACAAGTTCGCTCTTTTACGGGGCGCAATAGAGATTTGTGAGAAATCCGACCAGCACAGGATTGCAGGGAATGATCCTGCATGGGTGACGTTTCCGCTTGGATTGATGATTGAGCAATGGATGTTGTATTATTACCCCATCTTTGAAGAGAAAATCCCCCAGCAAAAGAGTGAAAAAAATAACGTACGTAAAACAAAATTCCGGCAATCATTTGATCCGGTTATTGCACACTACCGGGGGAGAGAAGGTGGATATTCCAAATTTGCGGTCGATCTTTCAAAGGGCAAGTTTTCCGCAGATATCCATAAGGCAGTATTTGATTTAGCCAGGGAAATCTGCAATAAAACCACCGACATGCCGATGGTTCACCTGGGAACCTCCTTGAATGAAAAAATCTTCGTTCATGAAAAAAGATTGCCCAGATATGATAAAAACGCCCAGATCAGCCGGGATTATCTTATCAGGAATTTCGGGACTTTCTCTATACGATCTGATTATCACCGTGCATTTGTTGAAGTCGGACCCTTTGTTACCGGCGACAAGAGCATCCTTTTTGGCTGGGCACAGTTGACCCACGATGCGATGTGCAATAAAAAATCCTTCGGGGATTTACTGAAGATTATTGCAACCGAGCCGGTACGAGAGCGGGATATCCAGGATTCAAAGACGTTCTTCCTCCAGCTGCAAATGAAGGAAGGAACCCTGAAATCAGTCTGGTCCGGCAAAACGATTACTCACGTTGATGAAAAAGCACTGGATCATATGATCCCGTTTTCGGTATGGAAGAACAATGAGTTATGGAATATTTTACCGGCCCTGAAAACAGAAAACCAGGCAAAGAGTGATTTTATCCCTCACCCGGATCTCCTTGTCCGGCAAAAAGAACACATTATCGGGTACTGGAACAAGATGAACGAATCTGACCCTGACCTGTTCATGGAACAAATACACTATTCCCTGATCGGGAAAGATGCCGATGCCGCAGACTGGCAGGAGCAGGCCTTTTCCAGTCTTCATAAAAAATGCAGATACCTGGTTGATGTTCTCGGGTACCAGTCCTGGAGTCCCCGATGAAATGCCCGTTCTGCGATCCCCTCGATGAGGATATTGTCGCCCGGAATGATCTCTGCTATGCCCGCTGGGACCGCTTCCCGGTCAGCCGGGGGCACCTTTTGATTATTCCATTCCGGCATACGCCGGATTTCTTCTCACTGACACCGGAAGAGCGGGTGGCTTTGCTTGACCTGGTTGCTTTATGTAAGGGTTTGATCTCCCGGGAGTTCTCTCCGGCGGGGTACAACATCGGGTTTAATGTTGGGGCTGTAGCCGGGCAGACGGTGATGCACTGCCATTGTCATGTGATCCCGCGGTATGCCGGGGATGTGCCGGATCCACGAGGCGGGGTGCGGGGGGTTGTGCCGGGGAAGAGGGGGTATTGATTTTTCCGGGGTACTAAAATTTAAGAGAGATCCGAATAATGTTAGTTTGATAAATATGAGCGAGAAAAAGGAGAAAATTAACCCGATTATGGGGCCAGGTTCAGGAAGAAGGTACGAAGGGAGTATAAATAAAACTCTTAAAAAGAAGTTGGGCATGAAAGACGATAATTCAGATAAAAGAAGAAACACAAAAGGGGAATTTTCGTAAAAAGATCCTAATTGCGACAAGAGGTTGGAAATGCAGATAGATGTGGAAATTAAACGAGGATTTGATGATGACCCAACACTTGATTTGATTTCTTCTCTGGATGTAGATCCAAAATCATTTGGGATAATATCCAATTGGAGTGGCAGCTATCATATTTTAGAAATGGGTGATCATTTTCGAAGTTACATCATTGATTCGGAAGAAATCGAATTGCCCAAGAACGGCGATTTCCCCTGCGGACAAATTTATGATCAGCTGACGCATAAAACCTACGCAACGAGTGTGACAGGAAATATCGGTCAATGTATGGCTGTAATTTTCGCCACATCTTTTCTCCTGTCAAAACCTGGTGATATTGTAATTCTGGACGCTCGAAGACCTTTTAAAAAACGGAAGACTCCGGATTTTTTAATGAGGTTCCCCAATATTTCGGAAAAGTGTTCGGACCTTATGAGGCTAGATTATTCAATCCAGTTGCCGAAATGGTGGCCAGTTGAGAGTAAGGCAAGACGCGAAATAATAAATAATTCCCGAGAGCCTCAAGAAGCAGCACTTCTACAATTGATTTCATACTGGAGAACAATTGTTGATGAATATCCGAAAAATGTTGGATATGGCTTGATAACGACATTTGTGTATAAATCAGAAAAAAAACTGATCGTCAATTTCATTTTACCAAAAAATCCGGAACTCCTGAAAGAAAAACTCATTTCGCTAAACAAAGAAAAATCCGAAAAGATAAGTGAATTGTTCAAAAGTTTTAAAACCATGCACAATTACCTCGATTTAGGAGAGACATTAAATGACATTTAATGTTGAAAAATATGTAATGTTGACATATGCTCGTTGGGCGAGAGACTTCCAATATTACGATGAATTATACAAAGATATTAAAAAACCACAAGAACGAGCTAATCTAAAGGATATCGGAACAGACAAAGATTTCCCCGTGAAACTTGTGGAAATCCTACTCGACGAACAGTACGAAAATTTTTCTCAAAATTTTCAAAAGGTTTTCGGGATTCAAGCGAATATAGAGTTATTTGAAAAAGAGACCGTTCTGAAAAAGACTCATATCCGGGCAACAATATGGAAACAATCTGGAAATAAGATAATTTTAAGAGGATATTTCACGGATTTCAAATATCAAGAGAAGTTTGCCGATCATGCAACAAAATTACTCGAAGATCAAAATTTTGAAGCAACGGTTAAAAATGGAATAATCTCGGGGAAGAAAAAAATTTCATTGGAAACGGGAGAGCGATTGTGTATTGTATTAAATATTACAAAACTTGGACTTCTCGAAGTTGAGTTGATGTCTTGTGATTTAGAATCGTTGATAAAAAAGAATGAAATTTACAAAATGTTTGACGATATAATTTCAAAATTCGATACTGGAGTAATACAAATCGAATAACCATTTCATTGGAGTGAAAATGCACAAAATTCCCAAGATTTCTGCGTTACCTAATTCTCCCGCAATTTATGCATTATACGGGGGAAAAGGTCAGAGAAAATTTGTCGCATACATTGGGATTGCAGACAAACTACGTCAAAGGATCAGTCAACATTTGGTACGACGTGACAGTAGTATTGTCACAGGAACATCGATTGTTAGTCTCAATCCGGATTATGTCACAGCATTGAAATGGTGGGAGTACCCGGATTTCTCCAATAGAGAATATCTCGAAGCGGCGGAAGAGATCGCTTTTGACATTTTTGATCCCGTTCTTCGAAGCCGAGGAAAGTTGACGGAAAGTGCAGATATTTTGCTGAAAGATGGGGAGTTTCATAAAAAAATGAAAGTCTTGTTCAAGAATGATCCATCTGGATCTTTAGAATTTCCGGATTTCCAAGATCTTCTGGAGAGATTAACCGATTTAGAGACGGAGATTAAGGATCTCAAGAGTCGGCAGGCAATAAAATGAAAAAATTTGAATGACGAAAACTTATTTTTTCAGCCATTGAAGCATTTGCGATCTTTTCTCTCCAATTTTACCTTTCGCCTCATTTAATGGGAAATCTAGTGAGTCTAGAGTGTCAGCAACACTATCTCTGTATATTTTACCCAAATTGAGATAACATTCTTGAAAATTTTTATCTGCTATATAAATTCCAAGCTTCTTGTTGAGTTCCGACTTCATTTTCATTGCTTGTGATGACGTCATTCTCTGATCATAATTTTCAATTAGTTGGTCTGGGAATATGAGACCATATTTTGCAGAGATTATCATTAGCTGAACATCTTGAGGGAATGAGCAGGAGTTTCTTAATTTGCGTATTGATAGATAATTGGGACCATCATAGATTTGGATCGCTCGTGCAAAACCTTTGGTTGCCTTCTTTTTGTCAGAACATCCGATGATTAGTAATCGCTTACGGAAGTTTGCATAAACCTGCGACTCGATATAGTTGCGAACCTGATCAAATCGATAAACTCTTAATTCTTCTTCATCTGAATTGAAAATGGTCTCAAGAGTTTTTAGATGACTTCGATATTCAGGGTCATGAACCGAAGATTGCTCTCGTTGTTTAATAAGAGAAGTATCAATTTCCTTAATTTTAACCCGGTATTCGGTTTTATCCACTAGAGCAATATCTTTCAAATGAAGATTTTGGCTTAATTCTGAACGATGTTTTACCAATTCAGGATCAACATTTTTTACAGTATTCTTTTGTTCAAACTCTGTCAGATATTGATGCTCACTCTTAATCCAATCTTCCGGCGGTTTATATTGGAAAATCCACCCCTTGTAATCACCTCCGAATATTTGATTTTCTGCAAATATTTTATGTCTTCTTGGATGGTAACATCCAAGTAAAAAAAGCCAATCAGCTGGATAGATCTCTCGAATTTCGGAGACAACTTCCGTGAGAAATTTTTCGTCATGAACTTTTACATAACGGGCCGAATTGACACTTTTCTTTAAGAGACCACCGATTGCAATGTGATCGTACCCCATATCCTTCAGCGATTGATAGCATTCCAAATATTCTTGAATGTTATTTCCTTGTGCCACGCCGATTAACTTGAAGGGGCGATGTTCCTTATCATAGGATTTTAATGCCCTATGTGCACTTTCGAGTGTTTTCTCCTTATCCTTTAGAATATCAATAACTATTCCGAAATCAGCACCCATATTCGTATAAGTTGAGAGAAGTGCATCATATCCATTCATGCAACCATTTTTAGTGAACACTCCGGAATCGACAATTTTTTTAACATTTTTATTGTCAAAATTTTTGAAGGCTTCTTGAAATTCCTTGGTTGTATTTCCGTGTCCCATTAATCCGAGAGTGAACGGTTGATTATTGATCCCGCAATACTCTAAGATTTTTAGGGAAATAGGGCGATCAACAACAAAAAAAGGGATTGGTTGATGTTGTAGATTTGAGTCCATTAACCAACCTCACTTAGAGGATAGTATGAAAATGTTGATTCATATCAAAATTGCTTTTGATAATATAAAATTACTTTGAAATGAAAATTCTCACCGGTCAACAAGCAAAACACAACATTAATTGGGATAAACTGCCATCCCCTTTTATTTAACCGCAAGATAAATTTTCCATGACAAGCTTTGCATCAAGATCGGAAGTTCTCGACTTTATTCAAAAAGTTAGACATGAATTTCTTAGAAGAGTTAGAGATGGAACCGCTTCACGAAGTGAATATGCGAGAATAATTGGCTCTTCGCTGATCCGGGTGGGTAACCCGGATCCTGGTAAAGACGTTGATGGGGGCTAGCGCCCCCAAACCCCCATTACGATGACCTCCGCCGCCCCCGAAGGGACGCCCCCGCGGCGGTTCATGGAATACGATGGCAGATGAATTCATCGTTAATCTTACCCACTTGAAATAACGAAGAGCCAAATAATTGTTATAAAGCATTTTCTGAATCCATTCCTTTTTTTATGGGAATTACAAGTGAATGACCATCTATTCCCCCGGGGGGATGCACCCCCCGGAAAAATCCTCCAGACTCCCGGTATTCAGGATAATTTTGCTCTGTAAAAATCATATACTATCACTCTGACGCTCTTTTGGTCTTCGCCCCGCCACTGGGGCACTCCCAATAGCGATTACGACGTATTACCGGTAACCGCCCAGTCCCCAACAGCGGACTGGTGGCGCAAGAGGGGGGAATTATGTCAGGGAAAACGAGGATTTCGACAGAGCCGATAATTTCTCATTATCCCTGAATACAGCGATGATGGAATGGGATTTTCAAATGAATTCAGAAAAAGCCAAAAACTACTTTTTTGCCGCAGCTGGCACCGTTGGGTCGCATTTCTGGACTTTGATCTCGCACTGACGCTCACCGGTGCACATGGTACGGACAAACCGGGCCGAGAAATTTTTGTTCAGCAGAGGTATGCCGGTCAGGGTGAACGCCATGCATTTGCGGAACATCCGGTTACCATCCATGCCGGACTCATATCCCTGTGAGAGGATGGGGCAGCGCCGGACAATAATAACTGCACCATCTTTTGAGATTTCGAGGGTCTCACTCCCGAAGCCCGGGCCAAAAAGAATGACCATTACGGTTCGCATTGTCTCAGCAAGATCCTTTGCCGTTCCCACAGGGAGAGAGAGGGTCCCTGCCACCACAAACGCGGTCCGTGCAACATCTATCCAGATCTCCTGCTCCATCTCATCGTACTGGTCACCAACGGCAGAACGGAATGCCTTGTCATACAGGGCAGGTAATTGTGCAGAAAATTCTGCGGCAATCCGCCATTTCACATCATCCGGAATCGAACTGAGGCCCGTCATTCCATGACATCCTGAATATATCGGGTTATTGGAAACTTTCGTATATCAAGCATACGCTGGTCGCAGTGTGACACAGAATTAGCTGATGTTCCCGATTACCGGGAGGCGATTGCATGGTATGTGCCGGATCGGGTAATGAACCCCTCCTCTTCAAGGTCATGGAGAATGCGGCCAATCCGTGAGGAATCTTTAGTGAGGGATAGAGCAATCGCTTTTTGGGTCATGCGCCCTTCTGCAAGGAGCATTTTCAGGATGCGGCCCCGGATCTGCCGGTCCGATCCTTCGAATGCTGCCTGTTTTGAATACTGTTTGCTCCGTCGGTTCGGGTTGGGTACGGTGTTTTTCAGGTCGGTACCCAAGTCCATGACCGCATTGTACCATGTCCGGGGGTCCTTACGGTACAATGTCTGCCCGACAAGTGGCAGGATTTCTGCATCGGTCACCGTTTCCTGGTTTCTAAAAAAATAATAGATGAAGACCCGGCGGATATTGGTCTCGATGAAGATAACCGGCTGGTTGAAGGCAAAGGCACAGATGGATGATGCAGTCGCTTTCCCGATTCCCGGGAATGTTGCGAGAATCTTGATATCGGCAGGGAGTTCCCCTCCAAATTCCTCGATCACCCGGATCGCACATTTCCGGAGCGCGATGGCCCGTCGGTTGTAGCCCATACCCTGCCAGGCGAAAAGAACATCCGACAGTGTGGCGTGTGCAAGTGACGGGAAATCCGAAAATGCCTGCAGGAAGCGGGGATATTTCCGGGCAACCCGGTCTACCTGTGTCTGCTGGAGCATAATCTCCGAGACAAGAATATGGTAAGGATCAGTTGTTTTGCGCCAGGCAAGTTCACGCCCATGGCGGGCATAGCAGGTAAGAACCATCTGCTGAAATCTCCCGATGTCTCCTGGATTCTCCCGGGTGAATTGGATCCTGGTTGGGGCCGGGGAAACATTACAGCGGTTTTTCATTTGGGATCCTGTATCGCATACGCTGCCATTGAATTTGCCATATGGTTTATTAATTATTGACGTGGGGGCAATGGAAAAATGAACCGGGTCCGCCCCGGGTCATATCCTCCGGAACATGGCGTCAAGCTCATGCCTTGTAAACCGGATCATGGTCGGCCGTCCGTGGGGGCAGGTAAACGGATTATTCATCCGCCGTAGCTGATCCACGATGCGCTGGCACTGTTCCCGCGAACAGACCGTACCTGCCTTGATTGCGCCCCGGCAGGAAACGATCCGGGTGATGCGCTCGCGGTCGGTGACGGCCGTTGCTGCCTCCTCGCTGACAAGGTCGCTGATAATCTCGTCAATTATCGCTGATTCTTCCAGCCGGCCAAGGATAACCGGGACCGCCCGGACGAGAAACGAGTCCCCGCCAAAACCTTCAAGAACAAAACCCTCGTCGGCGAGGGCGGGCAGGAGATTTTTAAGGATTGCGGTCTCTTTGGGTGACCGGTGCAGGACCATCGGGCTGATCAGTTCCTGTGAAGGGCGTGATTCTGCAGCCTGACCGCTCACCTGCTCGTAGAGGATCCGTTCGTGGGCAGCATGCTGATCGATAATGAGCAGTTCACCGGCAGGTGTACGGGCAAGGATATAGATGCCCCCGAATTCCCCGATAACTTCAATCTCCGGCAGAAGCGAGGATACAATAGATGCAGGTTCCGTGCCAACCGCCAATTCAGTCTGCCGGAGCCGCTGGTCCGTGGAGACCGTCCCGGTATGGGTACTCTCCGCGATCACGGCTGGAGGCCGGCTGTCTGAATGGATGTACAGGGTCGGGGCAGCCGGGGGCATCTCCTCCAGCAGCACTACTGGGGATGACCGGGGGGATTCCGCGGATGGAATCAGGTCATGGGAGAATAACGTTTCCCGGACCGCTGCCCGGATTGCGTTGGTGATCTCCTTCTCGCGCGAGAGCCGGATCTGTTTTTTTGTCGGGTGGACGTTCACATCTACAAGGGTCGTGTCAATATTCAGGGAGAGGAACGCAACCGGGAACCGGTCCTTTGGGAGGAGCGTGCCGTACCCGGCCTTGATGGCATCGTTGATGACCGCAGATGAAATAAACCGCTGGTTGACGGATACGACAATACGTGCCCGGTCTTTTCTCGAGAGGGACGGGCGGGAGATATATCCCCGGATCTCGATGAACGGCAGGGAATGTTCAACCCAAACGAGGTTGTGAACTACCTCGCTGCCGAAGAGGCGGGCAATCGTATCCAGGGGACGGGGGGTCCGGTCGGTAACGAGCTGTTCTGTACCATTATGGACAAGATGAAATGCTATCTCCGGGTGGGATAGGCAGATGCCTTCAACAATATCGTGGATGTGGGCAAGCTCAGTGTTCCTCCCCTTCTGGAACTTCTTCCGCGCCGGGGTGTTGAAGAAGAGGTCTTCGACAAGGATGTTCGTGCCATCGGGACAACCGGTGCCCGAGGTCTCCAGGATCTTATCCCCCTCAACTATCATCTTTGTTCCCGGGACCGGGCCGCTTCCGGCAGATTTTGTGACAAGGGTCACGCGGGATACAGCAGCAATCGTAGCAAGCGCTTCGCCACGGAAACCAAGGGTGTGGATATGGTTGAGATCCCCGATAGCAGAAATCTTGCTCGTTGCATGGGGGACGAATGCCAGATCTGCATCTGCCGGCGACATCCCGCACCCGTCATCCGTCACCCGTATTGCCGTAATGGCGTCTTTGGTTGAGGCCAGCTCGATGGTAACAGAACCCGCCCCGGCATCGATGGCGTTCTCCACCAGTTCCTTGACAACCGAGGCCGGCCGCTCAACCACTTCACCGGCCGCGATCTGGTTGATCGTTGCAGGATCGAGAATGCGGATACGGGGTGCATTGTCCCAGCTGCTCACGGGTTGTTACCTCCGTCGAGGGATTTTTTAAGTTCGGCGATTGCTGAAAGCGCCTGCAGGGGAGTCATCTCGTCCGGGTTCATGCGGGAAAGCGCCATGATGGCAGGATGATCGGCCGGCTTTGTGGTTTCATGATCATCGACCAGCAGGATCTGGGTATAGCGCTGCGGTTTTATATTCCCGGCAACACTTCGGTTCATATCTTCTGAAAGGATAGCATCGGCACGTTCGGTCACTTTCTTCGGAATGCCCGCAAGGCGGGCAACATGGATACCATAACTCTTGTCGGTTGCCCCGGGGATAAGTTTCCGGAGAAAAACAACCTCATCGTTTGTTTCCCGGACCGCAAAGTGGTAGTTCTTCACCCGCTTTAAGGTTTCTTCAGCAGTAATCAGTTCGTGGAAGTGCGTAGCAAAGAGGGTTTTTGGCCCGGCTGCACCTTTGCCATGGAGGAATTCGAGTACTGCCCGCGCAATGGAGCAGCCGTCCGCCGTACTCGTCCCCCGCCCGATCTCATCAAGGATGACCAGGCTTTTTTGGGTTACGTTGTTGAGGATGTTTGCGAGTTCCAGCATCTCGACAAAAAATGTGCTCTGCCCGCTCGCGAGGTCGTCGAATGCGCCGACACGGGTGAAAATACGATCGATGATCCCGATGCTGGCATGGCGGGCCGGAACAAAACTGCCAGCCTGTGCCATGATGCAGATAAGGGCGGTGGCCCGCATATATGTGGACTTGCCTGCCATATTGGCGCCGGTGATGATCAGGATCTGCGTACCGCTTCCGGCAAGATCAGCATCGTTGGGTACAAATCCCCCGCTCACACCCTGCTCCACTACAGGGTGCCGCCCGTCGCGGATCACCAGTGCATCGCCATTGTCGAGCTGCGGGCGCACGTAATTCCGTGTCTTTGCCACTTCGGCAAGGGCAGCGCTGACATCGAGCACTGCGATTCCGGCAGCAATGGTCTGGAGATGGGGGACACAGTCCCGCAGGGTCACGATGAGGTTGGTATACAGTTCGCGTTCGAGCAAGAGGACGTTCTCATCGGCATTGGTGATGAGTTCCTCCTTCTCCCGAAGTTCTGGGAGCGTGTAGCGCTCACCGGTTGCGGTGGTCTGTTTCCGCTCGTAATGCGCCGGCACGAGGGACAGGTTGGGTCGGGTGACATCGATGTAATAGCCGAAGATCCGGTTATAGCCGATCTTGAGGGATTTGATCCCGGTCTTCTCGCGTTCCTGTTCCTGCAACTGCACGATCCAGTCTTTACCGGAATGGAGCACGGTATGGATCTCGTCGAGTTTTGCCGAGAAACCCTGGCGGATGACACCGCCGTTCCGGGCAATTGCCGGGGGGTCATCGATGATCGCTTTCCGTATCAGGGAAATGGTCTCCGGCAGATCACGGATATCCACAAGTGCAGAATGGAGGAGTTCCGGGATCGCGACAGGATTGGACCGGGTAAGGTTACTCTTGAGATCCGGCAGGGCAGAGAGGGTATCGGCAAGGGCAACCAGGTCGCGCGGCCCGGCATTGCCATACGAGATCCGTGCAGCAATCCGTTCGATATCAGCAAAATGAGCGAGGGCTGACCGCAGGGCAAGCCGGGACGTGGTTGCATCTGCGAAGAATCCTACAGCATCGAGCCGATCCTGGATCTTTGCGATGTCCAGGAGTGGCCGGACCAGCTGGCGGCGGAGGAGCCGGCTGCCCATCGGGGTTTTGGTGTGGTCAAGGCATGCAAACAGCGTTGCACCTTTCGCGCCACCACGGATACTCTCGGTTACTTCGAGATTTCGCAGGGTGATGGCATCGAGTATCATTGACTGGGACGATGAACGGGAGGTGATGCCGGTGATATGTGCAAGCGGGGAGGCCTGCGTCTCCTGCGCGTATACGAGGGCTGCCCCGCAAGCCCCGGTTGCCGCCGGGTCATCGCACCCGTAGCCGGCCAGGGATGCAACCGCGAAGTGGGCACAAAGTGCTTTTTCTGCCCTCTCCTTTTTAAATGCCTCATCGCGGAACCGGGTGACGATGACGCCACGCAGGGCAATCTTTTCAGCCAGTGCAGCGGGAACTGTGGAGGGGATGATACATTCTGCCGGGTGGTAGCGGGCGATCTCGGACATAAGGTTCTGGAGCGGGAGATCGTGATCCACCATTGAAAAGAAAAATTCCCCGGTCGAAATATCCAGAAGGGCGGTTCCCCATGCATGTCCTTTGGCATCCGGGCAGACCGCCATGAGGTAGGTTGCTGCCGCAGAGGGAAGCATGGCAGAATCAATGACCGTACCAGGAGTAATGATCCTGACGAGCTCCCGCTTCACGATCCCTTTTGCAGTCTTTGGGTCTTCGACCTGTTCGCAGATTGCAACTTTGTAGCCTTTGCCTACAAGCTTCGCGAGGTACCCGTCAACTGCATGGTAGGGTACACCGGCAAGGGGAATACGGTTATCGCCGCTCCTCGACCGTGACGTGAGAACGATATCCAGTTCACGGGCTATGAGTTCGGCGTCACTGTTGAAGGTCTCGTAAAAATCGCCGATCCGGAACAACAGAATCGTATCCGGGTGCTTATCCTTGAGTTCCTGGTATTGCCGCATAACCGGGGTGAGACGGGAACCTGCGTCACTCTCATCATTCTTGCCAGATCCCGTCGCGCGTGCCATATCGTGAAAATGTTGCCTTTTGGATCAATTAATACCGATCTTCATGGATCGTGCAGGACTCACCTGGTCCGGGTGTAAACATACCAGAGTATGACCGGTAAGGAGATCAACAGCGCAATGAGGCCATATACAAACCCGAGTGTAAAACCGATCTCAAGCAGGCGCATGAATTCATCAAGAAGTGAGATCGCGATGGGAATTTTACTCCAGACAATCATGATCCCTGCAAGCGTGAGGAGAAAAATGCCAATGGATGCGTTTTTCATATCCTGGCCGCTCGGGGCAGCGGAAAGGACTAAGCTGATAGTCAGGTAGAGGTACATGAGAAACCAGCCATTGAATGATGATACGAGATTGTTGTGGAATGTTCCAACAATTCCTTCACCCAGGGTAATCAGTGCGTCCATGGAGACGATGGTCTGGGGGAAGACCGGAAAAATGCAGCCGAGGAATGTAATAAAAAACCAGGTGATTCCGGAAAGGACGAGCGGGATGACAAAGAGCGGTGCGGTGCTGATAATGACATCGCCCAGGTATGGTATCAGCGGTCGGGTATACATGACCGATCCCCCCTCTCGTGAGAAGAAGACCACGTTCTGTATCCGGGCCCCGGTGAGAAGACACCCGGCCATGTGAGCACATTCGTGGAGTATCACGCCGGGTAGGCGGATGATGTAATAGAGAGTCCGTACCGGAATTGCCGCAGCCCAGACATGATCAAGGATAAAGGAGAGGGCAACAACCACAACGCCAACCAGGAATATGTTGAAGAATCCGAACGTTTCCATGCTCTTCCGGTACCGGATCTTAGTCTGTGCTTATTCATAAGGGTCGTCTTTGGATTGGTACTGCTGAAAGGCTCATATGCAGTCCCTGTCAATCCAGGTGTATATGAAGGAGGATTTCGGAAGTGAATCATCCGGCCATACCAGCCAGCGGCGACCTTACAACCACCTGATCAATGAAAAGAGTCCCTACCTCAGGCAGCATGCGCAGAACCCGGTCGACTGGTACCCGTGGGGGGATGAGGCTTTCCGCCATGCAGCTGAAGAGGACAAACCAGTTTTCCTGTCTATCGGTTATGCTGCCTGTCACTGGTGCCATGTCATGGCGCGTGAATCGTTTGAGGATGACGAGGTTGCCGCATTCCTGCGGGAGCATTTCATTGCGGTAAAAGTTGACCGGGAGGAACGTCCGGATATTGACAGCATATATATGACTGCCTGCCAGCAGATGACCGGGCAGGGGGGCTGGCCGCTCACGGTCATTCTAACGCCGGAAAAAAAGCCGTTTTTTGCCGGGACCTATTATCCCAAAAAAACCCGCGGCGGAATCCCCGGCCTCCTCGATATCCTGTCCCGGATCACCTTGCTCTGGAAGGAAAAAACGCGGGATAATTGATCAGTCTGCGGCCAATATCGTCATGGCACTTCAGGATGCCGGAGGATATTTACCGGATGGCAGGGTGAGCGATGAACTCCTCATACGGGGATTTAATGACCTTGCAACCGGGTTCGATCCGGTGCACGGGGGTTTTGGCAGGGCACCAAAGTTTCCGATGCCGGTCATGCTCCTCTACCTTCTCCGGTACTGGATGCGTACGGGATCGGCCGACGCGCTGCAGATGGTCACGACAACGCTCGATGCTCTCCGCTGCGGTGGCATCCACGACCACCTTGGCGGGGGATTTCACCGGTATTCAACCGATCCCGGCTGGCAGGTGCCGCATTTCGAGAAGATGCTCTATGACCAGGCGCTGCTTCTTGCCGCGTTCACCGAAGCATGGCTGGCAACCGGAAAACCGGAGTACCGGACAACGGCAGAGGATATTATTGCGTATATCCTCTCTGACCTGCAATCCCCCGAAGGCGGGTTTTTTTGTGCAGAAGATGCAGACAATGCCGGTGGCGAAGGGGCGTTTTATGTCTGGACCCGCGATGAGTTCGACCAGGTTCTCGGGAAGGAAGACGGGGCATATGCAGCCGGGGTTTTTGGAGTACACGGACCAGAAAATTTCATAATCCCCGAGGGGAGCAGAAAAGCGCATATTCTCTTCCTGCCCCGCCATGCCACCGATCAAAAATCTACCGGGGAATCCAGCACAATATCGGGTAAATCCCGGCACCGGCAAATCCCAAAGAAACTGCTGGATGCCCGGGACAGACGGCCCCGACCCGGGCGTGATGAGAAGATCCTGACTGACTGGAACGGCCTTGCAATCGCAGCTCTTGCCGGAGCATACCGGGCATTTGGCGATCCACAGTACCTCGTGGCTGCGGAGCGGGCAATGGCACTCATCCAATTACAGCTCCATGATTCAAACGGAGGACTGCTGCACCGGTACTGCGATGGCGAGGCCGCGATTCACGCCTTTGCTGATGATTATGCATTCATCCTCCGGGCCTTCATCGCGCTGTATGAATCCACGTTTAACCCGGCATGGCTCCGTGAAGCAATAACCCTGGACCGGTATTTTACCCGGAATTTTCATGACAATATACATGGAGGATATTTCTCAACCTCCGGCAACCATGACCCGCTCATTGTCCGGAAAAAGGAGTTTGCTGACGGGGTGATCCCATCGTCCAATTCAGTGATGCTGGAAAACCTCGTGCTGCTGGGGCACCTGACCGGTGACCCCGTCTACCATGAGCGGGCTTTCTCACTTGCAAAAACAATGTCAGGTCTTGTCGGACGATCCCCTTCGGCATACCCTGCATTCCTGGGCAGCCTGGGCTTCCTGCTCGGCCCGGCAACCGACATCCTGATCGCAGGCAAGGACGAAGATCCGGCTATGCGGGCGATGATTGCGCAGGTATGGCAGGTATACCTGCCATACGGCACGGTAATATGCCGGACTCCCGATGCGGCATCCTCCGGCCTGGATGAGCTGGCCCCGTTTTCGCGTGTCATGATTGCGCAGGACGGGAAAGCCACTGCATATGTCTGTTACGGGACAGCCTGCCATACGCCGGTAACCCGGCCGGAAGACCTGGCACTCCTTATTGCTCCTGAAAATAAAAAATGATCAGAGATTCTTTAATGATACGATATCCCTGACCCCGGCCAGTTTCCAGACAAGGGACCGCTCTTCCTCCGCAATTGCTACCGGGGCGTCCGTGGGCGAATGCCCGAGCGCAGCAAGAATGTTGCAGGAGAGGTTGCGTTCAACGATAAGATCGACAAATTTTTCCCGGATGATCTTCTTCTCGATCGAATCGTGGACTTCCTCCAGATATCCCTGCAGGGTCACGAACGTATAGGACGAGAGATCTTTGGTATATTTCTCAATCTCGACCGATGCATACGGGCTTTTCCGGAAATGTTCAATCTTTTTCCCGTACTTGGTTGACAGGAAATAGAGAAAGGAGCCATCGAAGACATACAGGAACGGGGAGATATAGGGATATTTCTCGCCCTGGAACGCAATCCGGCAGACGTATCCTTTTTCAATCAGATTATCATATTCAGCTTTGTCTGCCCGTGGGATCCTGATGATATCCATAGGTACTCACATTTCGTTCCCACCGGGGAACTATAAACCTTTTGAATTGACGTTCCGGGAATTATCCCCGATCAGTGAAGGACCTCAAAGCCGGCGTTAATCCACGCGGACATGCCCCCAAGGACATTAATGACATTCTGGTAATCCTGCTTTGCAAGGATACTTGCAGCAAGGCTCCCCTTGAATCCGGTATCGCAGTAAATATACACGGGTTCGTTACGGGGAATATCGTAAAAATACTCCGGCAGGTCACCAACATACCGGTGATTTGAACGCGCAATGTGACCGTGTGCCTGCCGGTTCTTGATATCGCGTACATCGAGAAGATACGGGCTGCCGGAATCGAGATTTTTTTCCAGCTGCTGGACGGAGCAGGTCTGGACCGTACATATGGTTTTTGCATTCCGGAACCAGGCGGGAAATCCCCCGGCAAGAACACCGGCAATGTTGTCATACCCGAGGCGGATAAGATCCCGGACAATACCGGGCAGATTCTGGTTAAAATCATCGATAATGATAATTGGTTTTTCATAGGACATGACCCATCCGGCGAATGAGGAGATCCCTTCGCGCCAGAGCGAGAAGCTTCCGGGAATGTGACCCGCCCCGAATGCCGTCGGGGAACGGATATCGATAACCTGACATCCGGCCCCTATTGCGGCGCTCACTTCCGGAACGGTCAGCGGGCGGAGTCGCGGCAGGTGGTGCAGGAGGGGCGCACCGTTTTGGTTATACTGCTCCATCTTCTTAAAATACGGGGGAACATAGGGGGACTCGGTCTTTCGCCGGGAAATGAACGGTTCCTTTCCCCCCAGCAGGTGGGGGTTGGTTCTCAGCTCGGACCCGATGGTTGTGAAAGGCAAGTCCGTGATATCGCCGCCGCAGATCGAACCGGCTCCATGAGCAGGACAGAGGATCGTTCCCTCGCCAAGTGGCAGGATCTTCCGGGCGATACTGTCATAGATCTTCGCTGCCATCTCCTCTTTCCGTACCTGGCCAAAGAAATCCGTCCGTGCAATATCCCCGGGGAAGATTGTATCCCCGCAGAAGGCCATGAGCGGGATGTCTCCGCTCTGCTGGTCCCGCAGGACAAGGGTGATACTCTCTTCGGTGTGGCCGGGAGTTTCAAGGACCATGAGCGAGAGGGAGCCGAACGTGAACATATCCCCTTCACGAACCGGCCTGCCAAACGAGAAGTCCATGGCCGCACCATGGTAAATTTCCGCTCCACACCGTGCCTTCAGTTCAAGGGAGCCGGAGACAAAGTCCTCGTTCCGGTGCGTCTCGAAGATATGGGTAATCGTGGCTGCGTTCCTTTCTGCAACATCAAGATAAATCTCACAGTCCCGCCGGGGATCGATAACCGCAGCCTTCCCATCGGATCCAATAACATAGGAATTCTGGGAGATTCCCTCCGCGACGATCCTCTCAAACAGCATTGTATTATCCCCGTTATGGTGGAATTCTCTGTTCCGCGGGAAAAAAGTTGGGATAGGTGCAAACGTACATCAGGCATGGTGGGGGTAACGAAGCAGGACCGGGCTGAACGCCTCGTTCTTTTGCACATTCCGGATTGTATTACAGATCTCGCGGAGACTAACCGGGACATACCCGATTACTTCAGCGCTGACATTGATCCTGCGGGCGACAGGATCCAGGTACGGATAGGTCCGGAGATCATTGTTATGGTGATGACCATGGATTACCCAGCCGTCGAAGGCCGGGGGTGCATCAGCCGGATCATGGACAAGAAAGAACCGGATCCCGTCATAGTCAAGAACGGCGGTCTTTTCCGCGTTGAGTTCCGGGTCATCATGGTTGCCGGATATAAAAGCAATCTTTCCGGAGAGTTGTCGAACATAGTGCTGAGCCGGAAGTACATCTCTCCCATACCGCAGGTCCCCGATATGGAATACCTGTGTATCCGAACCGACTGCCAGATTCCAGTTCCTGATAAGAATGGAATCCATGCCGGCTGCATCGGAGTACCGGAACGGGCGGGAACAGTAACGGATGATATTGGCATGGCCGAGGTGCAGGTCGGAGATGACAAAGATATCATCGGCTTCCGGAAAAACCATTGCGCTGCATTCAAAACCGGCATTCCGGCGGTATTCCCGGAGCGTCATCTCCCATGAATCGCAGGATTGGTCATGGCAGTCGGTTATCCATTCCTTTCTTGAAAAATCAAATTCTGCAAGGATCTCATCGCCTTTCATCACCGTGAGCCGGAGCCCGGTCTCATCGAGAAGTACCGGGCGAAATTCCGGGGCTCTGCCGAAAAATACCGCACAGATGGACCCGAAGATATGATCACACCATTGACGCAGCCGGCCCGGATTGCCGGCATGATCCTTTACAATATGGCCAAATATTTTTTCAGCAGTACCAGGATCCAGATGGTTCGCAATGGTAACATGGAACCATTTCTCTTCCGGATACGGATCCCATGCATTCATGCTTGAACTCACTGGCAGGAGGGATTCCGCAATGGCCCGGGTAAGAGAAATCAATGGTCCGGAAGGACGGACAGCAAACGCAATTACGCTGCCATGCATGCCCTCGCGTTTTTCCCAGCCATCGATCAGGAACGGAACCGGAGCATACCGGCTTGAGATATTTCCAAGAATAATGAGAAGTTGTTCCTCGGTGAATTCCGTATTCAGGACCAGCGGGCCGAAGATCGTGACATGGGGGTGTTGCTCGATGTGCTCTTCAATTCCGAAGGTGCCGCCAAGCGATAAAATCTCCTGCTTGATCCGCCACTTGGTTCGTCCGAGACGGATCTCAATGAGGTACGTGGAATCCATTTGGTGGCAACCTGCTGTATCAGGGTATGCACTGTCCTCATGGTTAATCTATTGATATCTGGTTTATGATGCAGAAAAATTTATTATTTCAGACAATAATTGGAGAACCGGAAGTGGCATCGTGCCATGTATCTGTTATAAAATGAGTACCGGACAGCAGTCTCACCCGATCACGTGGATTACCCGGGGGTCCTATCCCAGGACCGAAGCGGGTTTCCATGAAGCGCTCATTCTGGAGGCTCAACTCCTCGATTCCGCATTAGCAACGAGGATCATCAAGGCCCGTGACGATGACTGTCGGAAAATCTGGGTAGTTCAGCAGTGCAATCCATGGAAATGCTGTCTTGAGGATAATACCTGATATCAAATGTACCATCCTGTTATGGATCCTGCTCGTCCGGTATCGGTGCAAACAGGTTCATTTTTTCTCTTTTAATGGATCCGGAACAGTCGATTTTCGCCCATGGTATGGTGAAGAACAGCCTGGCACTACCGGTATTACCCTGTATCCGTAAAAATGAAAAATAATGACAGGCATTCCCGCAAATCTCTAATGAAATAAAAAAACCGGGTTATTTCTTTTTACCTTCCTGTGCTGTGTTATCCCTGGCAAGGATTACCAGCATAACGAGGCCGACAAGAATGGTAGCAACACCACCAATACTCAGGACAATACCTATCCACGCTGCTGTTGTTATTGTTGCCGCGAAATAAATCCCCGAGGCAATGAGCAGTGCACCTATCAGGATTGCTATGATCGGGACCATGACGGGTTCTTTTATAGAAAACACCTCTTGATCGCACATGTGACGTGCATAATGTATCGTAATATTTAAGCCAGCGACATAATAAAAAATATGCCATAAACTATATGCTCATCATATTTGCCAGCAACCGGTAATATGATATGACACTGCCGGTCAGTACAATCCTGTTCGATATGGACAACACGCTCTTTGACCTTGTTGGTGCACAGATCGCAGCCTGCATGGCAGTTGCCGGGTCTGTCGGAAAAACGGATGGAAATGCTCTTTTTGAAGAGTATTTCCTGAGCGGTCGCCGTGGATTCGAATCGCATGAAAACATCCGGGATTATCTCTCTGACCGGAATATACCCGCTGACGGAAATTATCAGCAGGCCCGCCGCATCTACGAGACGGTCAAACTTGATACGATCGTCCCCTACGAGGGGGTTGGTTCAACCCTGGCTGAACTCTGCAAGCAGGGTTTTCATATGGGTATCGTTACCGATGCACATTCCCGCGATGCCACCCGTCGTCTTGAGAAGACCGCCCTTCTTCCCTATTTCGATGGAATTGTCACGTTCGATATGGTTCTTAAAAAGAAACCCGCCCCGGAACCGTTTCTCTGCGCACTGGATATGATGCGGGCCGGTCCGGATGCGGTCCTGCTGGTCGGGGACAGTCCGAGGCGGGATATACGGCCTGCCCGGGACCTTGGCATACGGACCGTGTATGCAAAATATGGGGATCGTTTCTCTGCCCGCAGGGAATGTCCGGAAGCGGATTTCTGTATCAATAAAATGACGGAGCTTCTCCCGATCATCAGTTCCCTTGCTGAATCCGGAAAATAACCATTTATCCGGCACGGCAGATCTGAAAAATCAGCGCGATTCAACAAAAAAACCATAATGTTCAGGTTTTTCCTGACTATCTTCCTGTTTTTCCCCATTTCCACCAAAAATTTTTAAAAAAGGAAGGGTCAACAATAGAAATTATGTTTGTGCCGACCAAGATTTTTTTCACCAAGGGGGTAGGTATCCACAAAGACCGGTTGGCCTCATTCGAGCTGGCACTCAGAAAAGCCGGCATAGAAAAATGCAATCTCGTCTACGTCTCCAGTATTTTCCCCCCGAATTGTAAGCAAATGTCCAAGAAAATGGGCTTAAAATGCCTCCAGCCCGGCGGAATCACGTTTTGTGTCATGGCCCGGAACGAGACCAACGAGCCCAACCGGCTCGTCTCCTCTGCAATCGGCCTTGCACTTCCCAGCGATTCTGCAGAATACGGCTATCTCTCCGAACACCACGCATTTGGAGAAACCGAGAAGCGGACCGGTGAATATGCCGAGGACCTCGCCGCAACCATGCTTGCGACAACCCTTGGTATCGAATTCGATGTCAATGCGGCATGGCAGGAACGCGAACAGATCTACAAGACCAGCGGCAAGATCATCAAGACAAAGAATACCTGCCAGTCGGCCGAGGGCGACAAAAACGGCCTCTGGACAACCACCATCGCGGTGGCAGTTTTCATTTGATTTTTTGTCACTATTTACACTACCCCAATCGCTGCTGATGGAACGAACGGATCACCATCAAATGCATCTTTAATCGATGCGAGCACCGGTCGATCATTCTTACGTACAGTTGAGATATAACCCCTGATGCGG
>JALOBP010000001.1 GCA_023228295.1 Methanoregula sp. | reverse complement strand
CCCTTTCAAGGGCGGGAGGAGCGAAGCGGGTGGCGGGTCGTGGCCACAGTGGCCCGAACGAGCGCCGCTTCAGGGTGCGAAGGTAACGAGATGCATCAGCATCGAGTCCGAGCCCCTGATGCGTCGTGCGAGTGAGTCACTGAGCGTCTGCGTTTTCGCATCAACAGCGACGAACACGATGCGAAGCATGGTGTGAGGAGCGGGCCGGACAGCAAGCCCCGCCGCGAGCCTGCGAGCAAGGGGGTGCGTCTTCGTCTGCCCGATCAACCGAAGAGAAACAGCGAGGTGATGTGAAGCGAGCCGGAGCCTCAGCGAGGACGAGTGAACATGACCGAGCGTCTTCTTATCTCCTTATCAGCTGAGGGAGGATCGCCGCCCCGCTCCGCACGCTTCGTGCACCTCCGGCGCACTCGCACATGCTCCGCGGACCGGCTTTTTGTGCGCGATCAGTGTTTCTGATCAATTTTTTGATGAGTGGGATTCAGGAAAATATTTATTTATGCTGCGTGACAAATAATTTCAAATCACTTTTCGTTTCAAAATCTAGGAAAAATTTGAGCGTTTTAGCATCGAACTTCCGGTCACGACTCCTGCTTCTCGCATTTCTCTCATTTCCTGTGTCCGGCCTGTTATTTGCCTTGGATCTCCATTGCGATACTGGAACATTGATGACGGGGGACTGTCAACATAACACTGATCATCCCCGGATCGCGGGTTAACAGCATCCGGTAACAACCAGGGACTGCACATGGTACTCAGCCCGTTCGTTCAGGGAATCATCATCGGCCTCACTCTCGCGGTACCGGTCGGCCCCATCTCTCTTATCTGTATCCGAAGGGCTGTCGACGGCGGGCGCCTGCATGGCATCATCTCCGGGATCGGTGTTTCAACGGCCGATTCGTTCTACGCGGCAGTTGCCGTGCTGGGTCTTACGGTGGTCTCCGCGTTTATCATTGCCCAGCAGGTCTTTTTCCGGGCGGTTGCCGGCCTTGTCCTCATCGCGGTGGGGATCAGGGTATTTCTCTCAGTTCCGGCCGGGCCCGGGGTGGAGGACGGGCAAGAATCCTATGCAAAGGATTACCTGACCCTGTTCGCGATTGCCATTGCCAATCCCATGACCATCATCTTCTTCCTCGTGATCCTGCCCGGATTTGGGATCGTACCGGGCGTGACGTCGCTTTTCACCTCCGCAGAGTTCGTGCTCGGTATTTTTTCCGGATCGGTAGTCTGGTGGATTGTCCTTTGCGGGTCTGTCGGTTCCGTCCGCTCCCGCCTTAATATCCATAACCTCCAGCTGATCAACCAGATTTCCGGTGTCCTGATCGTCCTGTTCGGAATCGGAATGCTGGTCCTGCTGCTGGTACACCGGTAATCCCAATCTGCGGAGTTCCCAGCAATCGGGATGGAATACAGCCTGCATTTGCCCGGGAAATATTTTATTTCCTTTCACGCCAACAATTAAGCACCTGATACAGGTAAAAATCACAATACAGGAGAGGTTGTACTGACAGACAAGAAACCGGGATTCGCACCCCCGGGCGATGAGGTCATCCGGGTCAAACTCCCCCAGAAACGAAACCGTGAGATGTTCGGCAGTGCTGAACTGATGATGGGGGCAAACCATATCCGCGTCCGCTGTTTTGACGGCGTGACAAGGATGGGCAGGATCAAGGGAAAGATAAAAAAGAAAGTCTGGATCCGCGAAGGCGACATCCTTATCGTGATCCCGTGGAACTTCCAGGACGAGAAATGCGATATCGTGTACCGGTATACCGGCCCGCAGGTCGACTGGCTCCGACGGAATAATTACATTTAACCTTTGTTTTTTATTCGGGGGATACGTCATTAGGGATTTTACTCATTGGAACGCTCACGGTTTTTTTTCACACGGGGGGTACCCCCTCCCGGACGGTTCATTTTTTTCTGATGGTTGGGGGGGTGGGCATTACCTTTTTTGTGAGACTTGATAATTTGGGGAAGCCATCTCGTCGTTTCATGAAAATTATAAAATATTCTATCGGAGAGATTTAAGTATCATAAAGAGAGCGCCAAAAATTTCAATTTATTCAAAGATTGTGAGAACCATATGAAACCCTCAACAATTGGATTTGAAGTTCCAGAAGATTTTCCAACTCAGGGTTATGAAAAAATCAATGCCGCAATGGCCCCTCAAAAAGAGGCACTTCCCCAAAAATGGTCGGAATTTACAGGAGCATGGAATTCCGTTCGCATCAAGTTCAGGGCATTGGCACAAAATGATGAGATCTATACTGCATCAATTGAGAGAAGTCGGGGTGGTGCGTCATCATTTGAAGAGAGATATAATCAAGAATATGCTTTATTCAATTTCTTTGTAGTCGAAGACTCTCTTTTTGAAAGTCTTTTTTATGGTCTTTACGTTATTGCATCGACAAAGAATCCTGCGGCATTTCCGATAACATTACAACAAATTGAAAACGTGAATCCTAAAATGGTACAGGAAAAATTTCACAAATACTTCAAGAATGAGCCAATAACAAAATATTTGGAAGGGATATTGACCTCAAATGAGCATAAGGAATTAAAAAAAATACGAAACACTCTGATTCACCGTACAATGCCAAGTCGGACTATTCACTTATCTACTGAAAGAGCAATTCCAGATATCTGGATGATTCGTAATATTCCCACAGATGAACAATTAACTGCTTCACGCCGAATTTGGTGTTCTAAAGTAGTCTCAAAACTGATTGATTTAATGAATGATTTCATTTTAAAGTGATTTCTCAATCAGATCCACCTTACATTACACACTCAATGTAAACGACACCAAAATTAAATCAAAAAGGTAATGGGGTCGAAATAATCTCATCAGAGTATGAGAGTTCATTCATTTTTCATTTTTTCGATGATATTATTGATTCTGGTATCGGGATGCAGCGCCCCATCTTCGTCAACCACAAGCATCACAACAGCCACACCAGTTCCAACGCAGGTAAAAACAGTGTCAACTAATCAGGTGCATACCGCGACAACATCCACAGCCACCGAAGTTCCAAGTCCGAAAATAACAACATCTGCACCGGTTACGACAAGTCCAATTTCAAGTGCGGTTTGCGATTGTTCCAGTGACACATATAATTGTGGAGATTTCTCAACACATGCCAAAGCTCAGGCATGTTATGATTATTGTACTGAACAAGGAAAAGGGGATATTCATCGGCTAGATGCGGATAAAAATAATATTGCTTGTGAGAGTTTGTAGTAACCGCGGGATAGATCAAAATTTTCCCACGGGTTTTTACTTCCCTTTCCCCTTCTTTTTCCCTATCGGCTTCTTCACGGCGCCGGTCCCGAACAGCTCGTTCACCATCTTGACGGCACACAGATCCCCACACATCGAACAGGTCTCCGTCTCGCCGTCCCGGTCATGGATCTTCCGGGCATTGTCGCCATAGAGCGCCAGCCGGAACTGGGCGTCCCAGTCAAGCTCGTGCCGGGCCTCTGCCATCTGCACCTCGCGGTCCATCCGCCAGCCCTCATGCTTCCGGACGGTGTCGCCAACGTGGGCCGCGATCTTTGCCACGCGGGTACCTTCGATGATGTCATCGACATCGGGCAGGGCGAGGTGTTCGCTTGGCGAGACCATGCAGAGGAAGTCGGCGCCGTTCAGGCACGCGGTTGCCCCGCCGATGGCTGCCACGACATGGTCGTAGCCCGGCGCGATATCAGTGACGAGCGGGCCGAGCAGGTAGAGCGGGGCATGGTCGGTGATCTCCTTGATCATCCGCACATTGTAGCCCACCTGGTCGAGCGGCATGTGGCCCGGCCCCTCGATCATCCGCTGGACACCGGCTGCCTGCGCCTGCTTCGCAAGGGTCCCGAGCGTCATGTACTCAACGGACTTGGCGAGCTTCTCCGCATCCTGCAGGCAGCCGGGGCGCATCCCGTCCCCGAGGCTGATCGTCACGTCGTATTCCGCGAGGATCTCCAGCAGGTAGTCGTATTCGGCATAGAGCGGGTTCTCCTCTTCCCGCTGCATCATCATCGCGCAGTGGAACGAACCGCCCCGGCTCACCACGCCCATCAGGCGGGGATCGGATCGGAGGGCAGCGAGCGCCTGCCGGTTCACGCCGCAGTGGAGGGTTAAGAAATCCACACCCTGTCTGCAGTGTTCCCGGATCACCGTGAAGAGCAGGTCGGCAGTCACGTCGCCGGCGTTCCCCGCACGGCGTACTGCCTCGTAAATTGGCACCGTCCCGACCGTTGTATCGAGTTTGAGGATCTTCTTCCGTATTGCAACAAGATCGCCGCCGGTCGAGAGGTCCATTAAGGCATCGGCGCCGTTCGTGAGTGCTGCCTTTGCCTTCTTCTCTTCAAGAGCGGGGTCACACCGGCTGCCCGAGGTGCCGATGTTCACGTTGACCTTGACCGTGCACCCCTCCCCGATGGCACACGATACGTGCTTCCGGGCAGGGTTATGCGGGATTACGATCCTTCCCTCTGCAATCTGCCGGGCAAGGCGCTCCGGCTCCATTCCTTCCGCCCGTGCCACGGCCCCCAGTTCCCGGGGCAGCCCTTTTCTGCACCTGCGGATGAGCAAATCCATAAGAAACATCTGTTTTGAGGCTTTATTATTGTGCATGCAGGTCGAGTGGTTATGCAGCGGGGGTAACTGGGCGAATGCCTATGTTGCGGGGAACCTCCTTGTTGATGCGGGCATCATGCCCATGGCGGTAGCGCCGCACAAGGAGAAGATCGATACAATCGTACTCACGCACTGCCACTTCGACCATATCGCGAGGGTGAAGGAGATCGCGCACATGTGCAAGGCAAAGGTCGCCATCCACAAAGCCGATGCGAGAGGGCTTGTTGACGATGCCCACAGCCTCGCGATGAACTTTGGTGCCCGGTCGCCGGGCATTCTTCCCGATTTCACGCTTGCAGAGGGCGACACCATCGAGAACTTTGTCGTCATCCACACGCCGGGCCACACGCCGGGCTGCATCTGCCTGTACTCCGAAAAGGACCGGGTGCTCATCAGCGGCGACACGGTCTTTGCCGACGGGTACTTCGGGCGCTATGACTTCCCAGGAGGGAGCCGGACCGAGCTCGCCCGCTCGCTCGAACGGCTCTCGGTTCTCGATGTCGAAGGGCTCTATGCCGGCCATGGCGAACCCACAGAAGAAGGGGGCAGCCGGTGTATTGCAGCAGCCTTGGGCTTAATGACGAGCGGATATGGATAAGGGCGTCTATTGCCTCGTTTTCCATAACCCTGACTGCACGGTCACGGTCGGGGCCCTGGGAGATATCGCGTTCAAGAAAGGCTGGCATATCTACATCGGCTCGGCACTTGGGAGCGGGGGGCTCAAACGGCTCGACCGCCATATCGCTCTATCGCACCTGAAAGACAAGCGCCCGAAATGGCACGTGGACTACCTGCTGACAAACGATGCTTTCCCGCTCCGGTACGCAGTTTATGCCGTGACTCCCCTCCGGCTGGAGTGCCTGCTTGCATCTGCTCTCGGGGGCGATTGTGTTGCCGGGTTCGGTTGCAGTGACTGCACATGCTCTTCGCACATGTTCTACCGGGAGACTGACCCGGAAGAGGAGATCCGGGAAGTGTTCCGCTGCCTGCAGCTCAGGCCGGTCACCAAAACCATCAAGAACCCGTAATGCAGTAGGGTTACCTATGAAGGTTCTGGGTATATCGGGTAGCATGCGGAAAGAGGGCAATACCGCAATTCTTGTCAAGGCCATCCTTACACGGTGCGAGGACGCCGGTATCAGGACGAAGTTCATCTCCCTTGCCGGCAAGAAAGTCCAGCCCTGCCTTGGCTGCGACAAGTGCCGGGAGAAGAAGTGGTGCGTGATTGAGAACGATGACTGGGGCGACATAGTCAAAGAGGTAATGGATGCTGATGTCCTCGTCATCGGCTCGCCCACGTATTACTTCGATGTCAACGGCCATACCAAGAACTTCATCGACCGCACCTACTCGCTCTATCATGACCGGAAACTTGCCGGAAGGAAAGGGGTGGCCGTGGCGGTCCATGCCAACAAGGGGGCAAGCCGGACCATCCAGACGCTTGAGGGTTTCCTCTCCACCCACGAGTTTTCCTCGCTGGGATCGGTCAAGGGAACCGGATTTAAGGAGGGGGATGTCCTCAACGATGCCGAGGCAATCCAGAAAGCCGAGAAGACCGCAGACAAGATCATCCGGCTGGTCAAGAGCCGTCACAAATGAGAGAGGCATCCATACCCGCGTTACCTTCTTTTTTCAGTCATGGATTCGAGCACCCCTGATGACGGCAACGTTTCTGACGTCTTCATCAGAAAATTCACAGGTTCTGACGTGATACTGCCACAGGATACAATTGAGCCTGTGTTTCTTCTCCGCGGGATCGGTAAGGAAGGCGGCCCTGCCAAACCCGATGACACTTGTATAACGCATTCCCCACGAGCACGGACGCTCCCCCTTCACCTTCCCCTCGCACGGGTCCACCTCGAAACAACAGCGGGGATTGTTTTGGATCATGGAGATCTTCTTTCCTTGGGGGCTGATTGCAGGTAAATCGTCTCCTCCTCGTACCCGACATCGGGACTATGTACGGTTCACTACCATTAGCCAGGGCAATCCGGCATACCTGTGCCGCAAAAAGGATGGCATCAATTTCTGCACAGCCCATAATTTCGCGGTCATTTCTCCGGATGAATCCTCTCCATGGATTTGGACCCTATGAAAAATGGTCCATTTCACACCAGCTCGTAGAGCGTGGTTCGGCGCCGTAGCGACCTGCCGATGTCCTCTGAAACGCGCTGCATCTCCGCGGGGTCAAGGTAGTCCGTATTGATTGCACCGGCCCCTTTCGAGATGCTCTCCTCGAACATGGTGCCGCCAAGATCGTTTGCCCCGGCGATCAGGCTCAGCTGGGCGAGCTTGATACCCTCTTTTACCCACGAGACCTGGACATTGGTAAAATTATCGAGGAAGAGACGGGCAACGGCGACCATAAGGAGATCCTCCCTGCCGGTAGCCCCTGCCCGGGCATTCCCGGCACGGAAGAGAGGGGTGTTCATGTGGATGAACGAGAGGGGGACGAACTCGGTGAACCCGCTCGTCTCGTCCTGGATATCCCGCAGGATTGCAAGGTGCTTTACCCGGTCCTCGTCCGTCTCGCAGTGGCCGTACATGATTGTCGCGGTGGTCTTTATGCCAAGCCCGTGCGCCTCGGTGATGATGCGGACCCATTCCTTTGTTGGGATCTTCTGGTGGCAGATCATATCGCGGACGGAATCGACGAGGATCTCCGCCGCCGTGCCGCACATCGAGTTGAGCCCGGCCTCTTTCATCATGTCCAGCACCTCAACCGTGCTCAGGCGGCTCTTCTTTGCCGCGTAGGCAACTTCCATCGGATTACTCGCGTGAAGATGGATTCCCGGGGCGGCCTCGCGGATCCAGCGATAGACATCGATATAGGACTGTGCCGTGAAGTCCGGGTGGAGTCCGCTCACGGTGCAGATCTCGGAGACGCCCCGCTCGTGTGCGAGCGCTGCTTTCTTCTGGATCGCCGCCTTGTCGTGGAAATAGGTCCCTTCGTCGCCGGGCTTCTTTGAGTACCCGCAGAACCCGCAGGCATTGACGCAGAGGTTCGTCACGTTGATATTCTGGTTGCGGACATACGTGACCGCATTCCCTGCCCGCTTCTCGCGCATCTCATCGGCAGTTCCTGCAACATCCCAGACATGACGGTCATGAACCGAGAAGAGGAGGAGGGCCTCTTTCTCAGTAAGCCGGTGGCCGGCCTTTACATCTGCAAGCAGGGTCTGGAGGGGGGTGTTCATGAAGGCTCCGTATATTGTGTTGTCCAGTGTATCGCCCGCGGAAAAGTAAACCTGTCGCTCCAAGATTGCCACATGATTATTATTCCGTGACGCCAACCATCACTACAGGAGCGCTATGAAGCAGGTAGAAGTCAGGCTGACCAGAAAAGTCGCGGAAGGGTTCATCGTCCCGCTCGGTAAGGTAAACCTTGTGGCAGTCAAGACGGATGTAGGCCTGGTCGGGTGCGGAGCATTCGACGTGGCAGCCCTTGATTCATTCAGTTATCCCGCCGCAAAAGTCCGTCCGTCCCTTGGGCCGTCCATCGAGGATATCGATGACATCATGAAAGGCATTGTCAAGGAAGCGAACCGTTCAGCCATGGGCCGTGGCATAAAAAACGGCATGACCGGCCGTCAGGCACTGGAACTTCTCTGATTTTTTTATAACGTTTTTAGCTTCTCTTTCCAAGGTTTTCCCGTACGGAATTCCTGACATTGCCCGGAATGTCGACAGTATCCAGTAACAACGGCAGGATATCCATCGCGGTCTGCTTTCCCTGCGGGGTTTTAAGATACTCCGTGATCGATGTTTGTCCTTCTCTCGAGGAGAGAAAATTCTGGATCATCTCCATTCCCTGAGGAGACGCTAAGTACGATGCAACAACACCTTTCATCATAAAATCCGGGGCCATTTGTAATTCTCCATCTGTTGATTCTGCATTCTGTGAAAAGATAATTCCGGGGGGTTTGCCCGCGTTTTTTCCTTAATCTGAAAAATATGAGATGGCAGCGGAGTGAAATCCGATACATTGCTACCATCCCGTGATTTTTTTCCTTCAAAGGTTCATCCTGAAGTGTATAAAAGAGAAAAATGCTTATTTTGTTATCACCTCCATGACTTTGTCCATGATCTCCTCGCTCCGGTTCTTCATGCCGAACCAGACAACGATTGCAATGGAACCACCGAGGCCAAGACCCAGTCCCCATGCAAGCGGTGTGATGATCGTGTAGATGATCGTGAGGTCCAGCATCAGCTGGGAAAGTGCAAGTGTCACGACAACAAAATACAGGAACAGACGGAGCAGCACGAGAACCGGGCTGATCAGTTCTATCTTTGCATTCTTGGAATAGATCCGGAACATATCGATAAAGTAATCTGTCAGGATAATCCCGACCACGAGGATGATCGCAAAGGCGACAACGTGGGGGATGTACTCAAGAACCTTTGTCATGAACTGGCTGATATACTCTAAGTTGAGGACATCAACTGCAGCAAAAATGGCCACCAGGTAAACGATACACCGCACGATAATATCGCCAAGATATCCAGGGGTAATTCCGGACTTCGTCGCCGATTTGCCGAGCTCTGATTCACCGATTATCGGGGCAGCGGTTACTTTATCAAGAAGGATACGTATCGCTCTTCCAAGAAGGCGTCCGACAATCCACCCGATAAGAAGAACAACCAGTGCACCAAGAATGGCAGGAAGCACCGCGAGGGTATTGTCCAGTCCGCGGGATACTATGTTGATAGATTCAGATACCATACAATAAAGCTCCATTTTTCCATTGTACATTTCTATAACAGGGCCGCCACATACTCGTAAAAATGCCCCATATTCCTAGAATGAGTTTATTGTATTTAGAGTCTGCCCACATTGGTTATACAATTTGATGATTCATAACAATTATAAATAACCAAAACCAACCTAATCAACAGAACTGGATTCACAGTTGACCATACAATGATGCAGGATTACGAGCAGGAACTCGTTGCCATTAAAGATCTTCTCAAGAAAAACCCCAACGGTATGAGTGTAACTGATATCTCAAAAGCATTAAAGAAGAACAAGAACACGATCGGGAGATATCTCGACATCCTGCTCATCTCCGGCCAGGTGGACATGCGGACGTTCGGGATGGCAAAAGTGTACACGATTTCCCAGCGTGTCCCGCTTTCGGCTATGCTCAGCTATTCAAAAGAACTTATCATGGTACTGGACAATGAGTCCCGGATTACCGATATCAACGATAATTTTGTAAAACTCCTGCAGCTCCCGCGTGAGGACTTGCTGGGAAAAAATATCTCATTTTTGCAGTCTCCTGAAGTGGATGTGCATGAACTTCTCGAAACAATTTCCACTGACACCGCAGATCATGAGATTACCGTTACATTCCATGTCAGGGATTCGAAGGATCGGATCTTTCACCAGAAATGCATTCCCACGGTTTTTGATGACGGAAGAAAAGGCATCACGCTGATCCTTGAAGATATCACGGAACATATCCTCACCGAGAAAGAGATACGGAACAGCGAGGAGCGGTTCAGGATGATGGCAGACAACATACAGGACGGGCTCATCATCATAGAAAATGGCAAGACAATCTATGCCAATAACCGCATCGCCCAGATCACCGGTTATTCTTTTGAAGAGCTCTGGGCCATGGAGCCCCTCGCGATTATCGCACCGGAGTCCCACGAGAAAGCGTTGCAGCAAATCCGGGATATTGAAGCCCATCCTGACAAGCCCAGTGATCTCCAGTCATGGATCCTCAGGAAGGACAAGGAGAGGCGGTTTGTGTCTGCCCGTATCAGCGGGGTACGGCATCACGAAAAATTTTATAATTTTGTCGTCTTCACGGATACGACTGAGCTGAAAAGACAGGAGAGGCGGTTGAGCGAGAGCGAGGAGCGGTTCAGGATGATGGCAGATAACATACAGGACGGGCTCTTTATTGTGGAGAATGACAGGATCGTCTTCTCCAACCGCCGCATCAAGGAGATCACCGGTTACTCCTTCGAAGAGATGGCCGAAATGGGCATTCACGGGACCCTGGTAACGGACGACATGAAAGTAATAGCAGATTCCGGGATCGTCCCTGTTACCGATAAGCAGAAGATCGAGGAAGTTTTCAGGACTGTCCGCCCGGATTCTCCAGCGCCGGGTGAATTCAAGATCTGGATCCGGCGGAAAGATGACATGTATCGCTATATCCACGGGAAGATTACCGCAGCAAAACACGGGGATATCACGAGCTTCTACATCACCATTGCGGATATCACGGATTTCGCCGAGCGGGAGAAGGTCCTGCGCGAGCGTATCGATGCGCTCCAGGACCTGCTCCACTAAAAACAGGTCATCCAATCCCTTGATACACTCTTTTAACCTGTCGATCTGGTTTTATTTATAACCTGTATGTATAATCGATAAAACACATCTTTTAATAGGATCGACTCCAACGCTAAGAGCAACAATTCAGAAAAACGGGGAACACCTATGAACGTCCTGAACAATAATACAATCCAGAATAATACCAGATCCGGTAATTACCTTCTCACACGGGAACAGAGTAAGAACCTGTTGTGGCCGGTTATTCTCATCGGTATTGCCGCACTGCTCATTATGACCGCTCCTGCCAGTGCAGGAGAACAATATATGGCAGGAAGTCCAGACCTTTCCGTTTCTCTTGGGGGAACCAATGAGTTTTCACCCGGCAAGGAAGTCCAGATGTCGATAGTCATCGACAACAGCGGGTTGAACCAGTTCAAATTCGTAAAAACAGGTATCGTAGACCGGGATGACCTCCCCAACACCGCCAAGTTCCTGGCCGTTACCCTTGAAGCAGGGGAAACGCCCTTTATCATCAAAACCGATCCCCAGATGCTCGGCGACCTTGCAGCCAGCAGTACCGCTACCGGCACATTCACGGTCAGGATCCCTTCGGATACCGCTGCAGGTATCTACTATCTTCCCGTGAAGCTGAATTACACCTACCTGTATTCTGCAGAACAATATGGAACGGATACCGTCCAGAATTACTATAAAACAAAGGATGAAGTTTTTCTGGTTCCCGTAACAGTCAAACCGGATGCCCGGATCAGCATTGTTTCAGCAAAATTCAATGAAATGAATGCCGCCGCTGAAGGATCGATCCAGCTTGAAGTAAAGAATATCGGGCAGGAAAATGCCAGAAAGGCAATTATCACGATTGCACGAAATGACGGTAGCCCGGTAATTCCCACTGAAGCAAGCGCCTATATCGGGGATTTCCCTTCAGGAGGAGTCGCAACTGCAGTCTTCAAGGCAACGGTAAGCGAGAGTGCAGATGCCCAGACATATCCTCTCGATGTATATGTAAAATACGAGAACAATGAGGGCGATACTGTTTCGTCCGACATTGAGACTATCGGTGTACCCGTTGGGATGAAAACAGGATTTGTCATTGTATCTGACTCGCAGATGGTGGTCCCGGGACAGAAAACAGTGATCACGGTCCAGTACAAAAATACCGGTGGGGCAACTGCATACCAGGCCCAGGCCCGCGTAAGCATGGTCGATCCATTCACCAGCAACGATGATACCGCCTACTTGGGGGACCTTGCACCGGGCGAGACCAAAGAGGCATCGTTCCTTATATCGGTTGACGGTGCCGCGACACCTAAACAATACGGTATTGATTCCGAGGTCCGCTTCAATGACGCATTTGACAACCAGATCGTCTCAGATCCGATAAAGATGAGCCTGACCGTTGAGAAGAGAAAAGGTCTGGTTGAAGGATTGATGGAAAATCCGCTTGTCCTTGGAATAATTGCCATTGTAATCATCGGGATCGGCTACTTTATCTATCGTAAAAAACAGCTCCGGTGAGTGGTTAAGATGGCTCAAAAAGCATATTCCGGTCCTGCCGGGACCGCGATCATTATTTTAACCCTGCTCGTCTGCAGTGCCCTGATAGTGGCACCTGTCTGTGCTGCAACACAGTACCTTGGCGGGGCCCCCTCGTTCTCAGCAGAGGTTGGTGGGGTTAACGAGTTCTTACCGGGCGAGGATGCAACAATCAGCATTCTTGTAAAAAATTCCGGCATCAACCGGGTAAAGCAAGTCGACCGCGGCACAATTGAACCTGAGGATCTTCCCAATACTGCAAAATTCGTAACCATCGGACTTGCATCCGATAACGGAGCGATAATTATCAAGACCGATCCGCAGATGGTTGGTGATATCACAGGTAGCGGGAATGCCGTAACGGTTCAGTTTAAAGCGAAAATCTCCTCGAATGCAACGGTGGGGGAATACCAGCTGCCTCTCACTATCCAGTATAAGTATCCACGGGTAATTGATCAGGAGAAAGCTGATGTTTTCGAGTTTACCTATAACGATGAAGAAGTTACCCTGCCCGTCACCATACGGATAAAACCGCAGGTAAAGGTCGAGGTTCTCGAAGCCGTCCCGGATCGGATAGCCGTTGGATCTGAGGGCTACATTAATCTGAAGATAAAAAACACCGGCATGGAGAATGGCCAGAATGCAGTAGTGAAGCTTCTCCGGAACGGGAACAGCCCGATCGTTCCGACAGACAGCACAGTATTCATCGGTGACTTCCCCAGCGGGGGCACGGTAGAATGCCGGTACAAGGTTTCGGTATCGCAGGATGCAACAAGCCAGTCTTACCCGGTTGATGTTGCGGTCTCCTACACAAACCGGGAAGGATCGATCGTTACATCATCCTCAGAAACGGTCGGGATTCCCGTGAACGCCAAACCCGTATTCACGATCATATCGCCTGTTGCCGAAGTTCCACGCGGCACGAGCAGCACAATCGATATCCAGTACCGGAATGACGGGAGTGTAACGGTTTACAGCGCACAGGTCCGTATCACCCCCCACGACCCTGTAACCATTGCCGATAACATGGGATTCCTCGGGGATATTGAACCCGGAGAGACGGTCGTTGCCAGTTACGAAGTTGCAGTGGATTCGGATGCCGATCCAGTTGTATATACGTTCGACAGCAACATACGGTACAGGGATACACTGGGCACCAGCCACGAATCAGATACTATCCCGGTACAGGTTGCCGTTATCTCCGCAGATTCGGGTTCCCTCACAATGCCCGTAATTGCAGGGTGCATTATCGCGATAATCCTGATCTGCGCCGCATTCCTGCTCTACCGGAAGAGACAAGAGAGCCGGTGAGCCATGATTCAAGAGATTTTTGAGGGTATCGCAAATACTATCATCAGGAGGCCGAAACAGGTCGCCTTCCTGATCTTTGCCCTGTTCTGCATCGGTATCTTCGGCATGACCATGCTCAGCATGCAGACAGGGTGGGAGACGTATGTATTCAAGGACACCCCGGCCGGTGCCATCCAGGAAAAATATAATAACGACTACAAGTCCGATACGATCATCCTCATCATCGAAGCCGGGGATCCGCTGAGCCCGGATGTCCTTCGGTATATCGATTATCTCGAAAACGATCTGCGGCAACAGCAGAATATCAAGAGCGTAACCAGCATCACTGATATCCTGAAAGCGTACAATGGAGGAACCCTTCCCACATCGGAAGCTGACACATTACGTATTGTCAATTCACTTCCCGAGAGCACCCGCACCCTTGTCTATCCATCCAACGTGCTGACTCTCGTCCAGATGAAACTCACTCCCGGGTTGTCGGAAAAGGTCCAGAAGTCCGTACTGAACAACGTGCAATCGGTTGTGGACTCCTCCACCGCCCCACCCGGGGTGGTCGTAGAGATGTCCGGCTCCCCGGCGTTCCAACAACAGATGAGTACGGGGCTTTCGAGTAACATGGGCATTCTCATCGGGGGTGCGCTCATCCTGATGATCATCACGATGGGGATCCTCTTCTCCTATGTCCGCCACCGGTTCATGCCGGTCCTGCTCGTAGCAATCGGCCTGGTGACCTCGCTTGGCCTGATGGGCATTGCCGGTATCAATCTGAACATGGCGGTGATCGGGGCCTTCCCGGTCCTCATTGGCCTTGGGATCGATTATGCGATCCAGTTCCACGCCCGGTTTGACGAGGAGGCGAGGAAAGGATCGCTTGAGGACGCGGTATTCATGACCGTGACCCGCACCGGCCCGGCGGTCATGTACGCGATGCTGGCCACATCCATGGGATTTTTGGCCATGTATGTCTCGACCGTCCCGATGATCCGCTCGTTCGGTGTAGTGTCCATCATCGGCATTAACACCTGTTTCTGGGTATCCTGCATAGGTATGCCCACCATCGCCCTCCTGGTGAATTACCAGCCCAAGCCCCAACAGACCGGGCAGTGTTATGCCGTAGGAACGGATGCATGCGATACCATCATCGACAGCCCGAAAAACCGCGCCAAAAACGGGAAGAGGAGTTCCTTCTCCTATGGCCAGTTCCTGACAAATACCTCGGTTAAGATTGCCAAGAATCCAGTACCGGTCCTGCTCCTGGCCGGTCTTATCGCCCTGATCGGGTTCCAGATTGACCCGACCATCCCGGTCAGTTCTGATGAGAACGCATTTGTTCCCTCGGATATGCCGGCCAAAATCAACATCGACAAAGTCACCCGCATTATCGGGGCAACCAGTACTGCAGACCTGCTGATCCAGGGTGCCCGCGTGACAGATCTCGATACCGTAATATGGATTAAGGATTTCCAGGATTACGAGCTGGATCATCATACAGAAATGACCGGGGCAACAAGCATCGTTACGTATATCCTCCAGTATAATAACGGTGTGGTGCCGGAGACCCAGGCCCAGCTCAATACAGTGCTCGAAAAAATACCGGTGGATACACGGGAATCGGTTCTCAGTGACTCGATGTGCGGGATCATCCGGTTCAGCACAACAGATCTGTCGATGGACCAGCAGAACAACCTGAAAGAGCAGGTAGTGAAGGATATTGAATTCCTCGAACCGCCCGTAGGGATCTCGGTAGAACCAGCCGGGAATTTCGAGATGATGACCAGTCTCTTGGGGGCCATGTCAGAATCGAAGGATATTATGACCATCCTTGGGTTCATCTTTGTCGGCGTATTCCTTATTCTCGTATACCGGCACCTCCATGCGGTATCCCCGATGATCCCGATCATCTTCGTTGTCGGATGGAACGCGGTCATGATGTATATCATCGGCCTCACGTACAACCCGCTCACGGCAACGCTCGGATCAATGACAATCGGTGTGGCTGCAGAATATACCATCCTTGTCATGGAGCGTTATGCCGAGGAGGAGGAACGGCTGCACGATCCTATCGCAGCCATCCAGGAAAGTGTCCAGAAGATCGGAACGGCTATCACGGTCTCGGGTCTTGCCACCTTCTTCGGGTTCTCGGCACTATGCCTCGCGACATTCCCGATCATCAGCAACTTCGGAATCTCGACCCTGATCGCCGTCGCATTCTCACTGATCGGCGCGATCTTTATCATGCCGGCAGTGCTCTCGGTAATGGGACAACTTACCGAATGGCTCGACAGGAGAAAAGGACACGGTGCTCCGGCACACGGTACTCCTGAAGGGGAGAACTAATTACAATTTTTTTCCATACCGTGCTGGCGTAAGATTCGGTACGGTCCAGGAATTCTTTTTCTCACACCAATTCGTACAGCGTTGTCCGCTGCCGGAGTTTTCGCCCGACATCGGTAACAATCCGCTCCATATCGGCAGGGTCGAGGTAATCCGAGCCGGATGCACCGGCATCCCCGGTCACATCGTCCGTGAACATGGTGCCGGCAAGGTCGTTGGCACCCGAGAGGAGGGCGAGCTGGGTCATCTTCAGGCCAACCTTGCCCCAAGCCACCTGGATGTTGTTGAAATTGTCAAGGAAGAGACGGGAAACCGCAAGCATCAGGAGGTCTTCCCTTCCCGTAGGCCCCGCCCGGGCAAGGCCCTGCTGATAGAGCGGGGTATTGGTGTGGACGAACGGGAGGGTGACGAGTTCGGTGAACCCCCGGGTCTCGTCCTGGATCCCGCGTAGAATACTGAGGTGCTCAACCTGGTCTTCTGCTGTCTCGTACGATCCGTACATTATGGTAGCCGTTGACCGCAGGCCGGCCTTGTGCGACTCTTTTATAATCCTGATCCAGTCAGCAGTCGGCACCTTGCGGGGGCAGATGACTTTCCTGACGGAATCTACAAGGATCTCTGCCGCGGTTCCCTGGATAGTGCCAAGCCCTTCGTCTTTGAGCCGGGCGATGACATCCGGCGAGGTAATATTTCCCCGGTGTGCCGCGTGGGCAACCTCATCGGGGCTGAACGCATGGATATGGACGCCCGGAGCAACTTCATGGATCCAGTGCATCATGTCGATGTACGTATCGAGCGTGAACCCGGGATGGACACCCGAGAGGAGGCAGATCTCGGTCACGTTCCGTTCATATGCAAGCCGTGCCTGTTCCTGTATGCCCGCCTTGTCGTGGCAGTACGCCCCCTCATCGGAGATCTTCCGGCCAAAGCCGCAGAAACTGCAGAGATTCTTGCAGATGTTGGTCACGTGCAGGTTCTGGTTCCGTACAAAGGTGACGGTCTCCCCGACCCGCCGCTCCCGCATCTCGTCAGCAGCCGCAAGGATTGCGAGGGTGTCGCGTCCCTGTGTTTTCAGCAGAAGGGTTGCTTCCGGCTCGTTGAGCCGGTGGCCTTCCAGCACGTCGGATACGAGTGTTGATACCGTTGCCAATTGTCTCTTCTCCTTCACCGTTGTTTCTTGCCTTTCTTCTGCGGTCTTACCATCGCTGCTTCGTCCTTCCTGCGGAGGTAGAGCTCATGGAGAACCATGATAATAATCACAATGACGATGACCGGCCCGATATGGAGCGGGAGGAGGCCGACATACGGGACGGTGAAGAGGGCTTTTCCAATCACCCAGTCCTTCTCGACAGGTTCAACCGTGCCGATATTGTCGAGGGTCAGGTAGCCCTGGTCGCTGAAGTAGTTGTTGTCACCCTTGGTGATATATCCCCCATGGGCTGTAACGGTCTCCGTTTCCCGGACATACCCGGCGTTTTTCACGAGAGTGTCCGCGGGCAGGACAAAACTGCCATACGGGGAATCCCATGTCGCATCGCGGGTTGTCAGAGTATAATTGGGCAGGATACCTGTGGCTCCTGTAACCGTAAGAATCCTGTAACCGTCCACCGTCTCGCTGCTGACCGTGACCGGGAGGTAGCCCGTGGGGGTAACTGCCCCACGGTAAATGTTTATGTACGAGGGGACGGGTTCACCCGCATCAACCCACATCATAGCCCGGTGGATGATCGGGTGTTGTTTCGAGAGCGGTAGGATCCCAATCGAGGCCCACATATCAGTGACGCCGTTCGGGCGGTAGATGATCACATCCCCGTAATCATTGAATTTTTTATAGCCGGATGTCTTCCCGTCATCCCAGGTCTGGAGCTCCCCGAACCGGTCCTTCTCTACGACAACCACAAGGTCCCCGATATTCATGTTGGGGATCATGCTCCCTGACTCGATGGTGACAACTGCCGGCCACGTGCCGCAGACAAGGTAAAGGAACAGCGCGATGCTGCCAACGACCGCGACAACCCAGAGGAGGTCGCGGGCAAGCGAGACTGCCCAGTGGTCGCTTGAGCGGAACTGCGATATGAGGGATTTGGGGTCGCGGGGTGGTGCGGGATCGGCCATAGGATCGTCCTTTTGTACTGGTATAGTGTTGGATCCTGTGCACATTAACCATGCGGGATTTTTGCGGGATTACTGTGCCGGGTCATCATCAGCCCGAACTATTTGCACCGGCCCCCGTCTCTTCACCGCTGTTTCTTTCCCTTCTTCACCGGCTTTACCGCAGTTTTCCCGTTCTCATCCTTCCTGCGGCGCCAGATTTCATGGAGCACCTTGAGGATGATCACGATAACGATTACCTCCCTGATATAGAGTGGAAGGAGGCCGATATACGGGATGGCAAAGAGGGCTTTTCCCACTATCCAGTCATTCTGTACGGGTTCGAGAGTTTTGCCCGTGGCGAGCGGGAGGGATCCCTGGTCGTTGACATTGTTGTTATCTCCCTTCGTGATGTACCCGCCATGGGATGCCACCGTGCTGGTATTGATGACATACCCGGCATTTTTCACAACGCTGTCTGAGCGCAGGAGGCAGTTGCCCCCCAGCTGCGGGCAGGGGAAGGGGAGGTCGTTGTTCCCGGCGGAATAATTCGTTACGGGTGTAGTATTTCCGGTCGAAAGGATCTGGTACCCGTCCGTGGTCGTGCCGGCAACCGTAAGCGGGAGGTAACCGGCCGGCGTGACGGACCCGCGGTAGATATTGATGTAGAGCGGGACCGGCTCGCCGGCTTCCGTCCATGTCATGGCCCGGTGGATGATCGGGCGCTGGCCCGGGAGCGGCAGCAGGCCGGCCAGTGGCCAGGTGTCGGTATACCCGTTCGGCCGGTAGATGAACACGTCCCCGTAGTCGCCGAACTTTTTGTAGCCGGAGACCCTCCCGTCATCCCACGTCTGGAGGTTCCCGAACCGGTCCTTATCGACCACGACCACGAGGTCCCCGATATTCATGTGGGGGATCATGCTGCCCGACTCGATGGTCACGACTGCGGGCCAGGTGCCACAGATGAGGAAGAGGGCAAGGGCGATCGAGCCGACAACTGCGATAACCCAGAGCAGGTCGCGGGCGAGCGAGACTGCCCGGTTTTCGCTGGTACGGAACTGCATGACCAGGGACCTGAGGTCACGGGAGGTGGGAGTGTCAGCCATGGGATCGTCCGGAGATTCTGGTATAGTGTTCGATCCTGTGCACATTAACCATGCGGGATGTCGAACCTCATCAGTGGTGAGACAGGAGAAGAACGCAGTTCTTCGACGAACCTGAGAAGTTCTTCGAGTAAATGATCATCGAATGCACGGTCAGCTTGGAAGGAACGGGCCCACAAGGTACCAGAACCCGAAGAACACAAGGAAGACTCCGCAGGCCGCCATGACATTATGATAGGTGCGGTCCGGCAGGATCGTACTCCCTTTTGCAACAGTTGTGGAGACGAACACGTACCAGCTGACATCTGCTCCCCAGTGGCCGATCATGAAGACGACCGCCAGCAGGAACCCGCCCGCGAGTGAGGAAATGAGCAGGGCGCTGCCGACCGAGAGCCACCAGATCCAGAAGTAGGGATTGGCGGCGCTCGTCAGGAGCCCGGCCATATACGGGTTTGCTGCAGCCTGTGCCGGTGCCGTGTTCAGGCTTGCACTCCTGCTGCCTGTGATTGTCATGATCCCGAAGATGATGAGCGCGATGCCGCCGATGACCGCGATTGCGGTGGTGTACGGCTGTGCAACGGAGGCGAGGCCGAGGATGATTAAGAAGAATATCGCGGTCTCGATCACGATATGGCCGAGCGAGACCTTGAGCCCCGCCGTCCAGTCCCCTTTTAAGGAGGTGTTGATAGTGGCGACCAGCGTCGGGCCGGGAGCAAGCGCTCCGGTAAGCCCGATGACAAAGCCAAGGATCAGGGTCGAGAGGATTTCGGTGAGCAATGCGGTGGCTCCGTTTGCGTATACAGGATATGTCCCGGTCGGGTAATGAAGACTGCCGGGCCCGCCGGCCGGCTTCTGCATTGTTTGGTCGGGCGGTGTACTTTGGATCCGGCTGGCAGCAGGCCTGCCGACAGGATATCATCGTAAAAATGCCCTTATTGCAGCAGTGCGGGAAAGAGCATCTGCCAAAGTACACCGCCCGACCCCCATCAGGGCCAATGGCAAACAGGCGGGAAAACCGGGCAGTTACATACCGGAGATTGCCGGGTCTGGCGGGCAAACGGCATGCAGGGGGTCTGGCGGTGTACTTTGGCGGGGGCGGGCCCTGACCGGTACAGATCGGGTCACAACGCGGACAACAGCCCCGCCGGCTCCAACCCTGGCACCGGGCGGCTCCTCATCGCTCCCGGTCGTACCGGCACGCATCGGCATCTGTGGCGTTGGTGTAATTGGCGGCGGCTGGTGGATCCGGCGGCAGAACCCGGCACGGTTTGCCGAGTACGACTGAACCCTTTTTTCGGGGCCTTTGGCCATCTTTTCGGTACCCGAACAACAGCCTATATTTTCTCTCACAGCCGATAATCCGGTATGCTTGATGCGCAGGAGATCACCCACCGGTTCCTCGATACCAAGCTCCAGGTGCATCCCGAAGTGGTGCGCTACATCCTGGAGCAGGGTGAGGACGATCTCATCGAGCGCATCATTGCCGGTGTCCCGGAGAACACCATCGTGGTCTCCGCAAAACACATTCCCGGCATCCGGCCCACCCGCGACGGGACACGGTTCAACGTCGAGCCCGAGGTAGAGGTGGTGACCGGCATCGCCGGCACTTCCGGCCCGGTGAACGGGACAAGCGACTACCTCCACTATTTCCGCGACCGCTTCAGCCGGCTCGGGGGCATGATCCGTGGCCGGGCCGGTGCCATGCCCATCGAGGCCCTCACCAAGAGCACCCGTTACCGACAGGAGGAATGCACGGTAATCGGCATGGTGGTCGATGTGAGCACCACGAAAAACGGCCACCGCATCGCTGAGATCGAAGACATATCGTCATCCATCTCGGTCCTCTTTAGAAAAGATCGTCCGGCCTTTGCCGATGCCGAGAAGATCATCCACGATGAGGTTATCGGGGTCAAGGGCAAGCTCTCGAACGACGGCAAACTCTTCTTTGCCGAGATCCTCTATCGCCCCGACATCCGTATCGACAATGCACCATATAAGAGCGAACAGCCAGGCAAAGCGGTCTTCATCTCCGATGTACACGTGGGCAGCGACACGTTCCTGTCTGACTGCTGGGATCGCTTTTCCGACTGGCTCGCGGACAATGACTTCGGGTATCTCCTGATCGCCGGGGACCTCGTAGACGGGATCGGCATCTATCCCGGCCAGGAGGCCGAGCTGACGATGAAGAACATCTACGAGCAGTACGACGCCTTTGGCGAGATGATGAAAAAACTGCCCTCCCGCATGAAGATCATCCTCTCGCCCGGAAACCACGATGTGGTCCGCGGCGCCGAGCCCCAGCCGGTGCTCCCCGAACAGTTCACGCGAAAATTCCCCGATAACTGTATCCTTGTCGAGAATCCTGCGCTCGTCCGGCTGCAGGGCGTCAGGGTACTGATGTACCATGGCCGATCCATCGATGACATGATCGGCCTCATACCCGGGGCTTCCTATGACAAGAGCGGACAGATGATGGAGGAGATGCTCGTCCGGCGCCACCTCGCCCCCGCGTACGGGCGCCGGACCCCGATTGCCGCAGGCAAGACCGACCGGCTCATCATCGATCCACTGCCGGAGATCCTGCATACCGGTCACGTCCACATCAAGGGTATCACAACCTACCGGGGCGTGCTCGCGATCAATGCCGGGACGTGGCAGTCCCAGACCAAGTTCCAGAAACAGATGAACGTGAACCCGACACCGGCACTCGCGGTTGTCGTGGATTTGCAGACGCTGGTTCCCGAGACATTCAGCTTTTTGTGAGAACGATTCAGACGAATAAAAAGAGGGGTTATTCTTTTGGCTTATCAGCCGGCTTTGCCGCGTCTGCCGCCGGTTCTTTCTTTTTTGGCCCTGCCACGGTGAACTTCTCGAGTCCCCCGCGGGCAGTCATGGCCGGGCGGTACTGGGTGTCCATGGTGAGGCATTTGGTGGGGCAGGCATCAACACAGACTGCACAGACCACGCAGCGCATCTGGTCGATCTGCCACGTCTTCTCCTTGACCTCAACGCAGATCGCTTGTGTCGGGCACTTCCGCTGGCACATCCGGCAGGTGATGCATTTTGCCGGGTCGATCTCCACGTGGCCGCGGGTATTGGCGGTCTTTTTCGCCGGCTTTGCCGGGTACATCAGGGTTGCCGGGCGGGAGAAGAGGCTCTTTAAGACAGTTTTTGTCATCTGGAAAATGGTCATTTGCTTCCTCACCTCTCCGCACAGCCGATACAGGGATCGATTGTCAGCACAATCACCGGGACATCCGCAAGCTCGCAGCCCTTTAAGAGCGTGACCAGCGGCGGGATGTTCGTGAACGTAGGCGTCCGCACCCGGTGCCTTACAAGGTTCTTCTTGCCATTGCCCTTGATGTAATGGATAACTTCGCCCCGGGGCTGTTCTGCCCGCGAGAAGTACTCGCCGTCCGGGGCACCGGTCACTTTCATGTCCACCGGGCCGTCGGGGATTTTCTTTATGCACTGTTCGATGATATCGATGGATCCAAACATTTCATTTGCCCGGACTGCACACCGGGCATAGCAGTCGCCGTCATGCTCGACAACCGGTTTGAAATTGATCTTCCCAAACGCACCATAGCCGGTCTCACGGATATCAATGGCAATACCGCTGCCGCGGGCCGTCGGGCCGACAGCACCGAGGTAATAGGCGTCCTCGCTGCTGAGCTTGCCGATGCCCCGGAGCCGGTTCTTTACCGAACTGTCGTGCAGGAAGACATTGGTAAGATCGTGGAGTTCGTGCTCGAGACCCTTGAGTCCCTTGAGCATCTCGTCCAGTTTCTCAGGAGCGATATCTTTTCTGACACCCCCCACCTTACAGACGCCCTGGATAACCCGGCCGCCCGTTGTTGCTTCGAGGTCGTCAAGGATGTGCTCCCGGAGGCGCCACGAGTTCATGAAAAGGCTCTCGAACCCCATGCTGTCGGCAAAACAGCCGAGCCAGAGGAGGTGCGAGTGAAGCCTCGAATATTCACCCCAGATTGTCCTGAGGAACTGCGCCCGCTCGGGGACCTCAAGGCCCATGATCTGCTCGATGCCCTGCACGTAGGTCTGGCTGTGGATGAAACTGCAGATACCGCAGATACGCTCAGCGATGTAGACATATTCGGTATATTCCCGCTTCTCCACGAGTTTCTCGAGGCCCCGGTGGACGTACCCGATGGTGGGGACGACGTCAACAACCTTCTCATCTTCGAGCACGAGATCGAGATGGAGCGGTTCGGGGAGTACCGGGTGCTGCGGACCGAACGGGATGGTTATCTGTTTTGACATGCGTCATCCTCCTTGGTAATGGTCACGCTGAAAGGATGCTTGACCGTGGTCTTGTAGAACGTGCCCTTGAAGTCGATGTTGATCCCGGCGACATGAATGCCGTACAGGTCGTGGATCTCGTTCTCGTACACGAAGGCTCCCCAGTATACACCGGAGATGCTCGGGATTTCGTCGTCCTGTTTCACGGTGATTCGGAAGTTGATGAGTTTGTAGTCCTTGTCGTAAACATAGATGATCTCGAAGTTGTCTTCGATCTTCGTGCACCCGATCTGGACAAGGCGGTACCCATCCTTCTTTGCCTGCTCTGCTTTCGGTACAACCTCCCCGACACTAATCGGGACGATTGTCTGTGGTTCCATCATTGTGCACCTCCCTGTGCATGGTTGTGGCGTTCCGGACGCTCGTGATCGGTTACCACCTTTGAATGGATATTTTTACTTCGTTTCTCTTCGAGGACACCGAGCGCGGTCACGATCCCGTCGATGATCGATTCGGGGCGGGCGGCGCAGCCCGGCACGTAAACATCGACCGGGATGAGCTTGTCGATTCCTCCGGCTACATTGTAGCATTCGCGGAAGACGCCGCCGGAACAGGCGCAGATTCCGACTGCGACCACGACTTTGGGGTCCGGCATCTGGTTGTAGAGGTTCTGGATGACCTCGCGGTTGGCCTCGTTGATCGAGCCGGTGACCACGAAGATGTCGGCATGCTTGGGGTTGCCGGTGTTGATGATACCGAACCGCTCGACATCGTACATCGGCGTTAAGCAGGCAAGGATCTCGATATCGCAGCCATTGCAGCTCGATGCATCGTAGTGGAAGATCCAGGGAGACTTGGCAAGGTAGGTCATGATACGCCTCCTGAGAGGAAGTAGAGCGCCGCGAGGTTGATAAAACCTGCAACAAGGGCAACGAGCCACGCGCTCTTCACGGCAAACTGCCACCGCATACGGGCGTTGGTGTTGTCGATGAGGATCTCGAGGAGATACAGGACAATGACGGCAACAACTGCGAGGAGCGGGTTCCAGCCAAAGAAGAGGTAGAGGAACCCGAGGAGGAGCACCGTCTCGTACCAGTGCGTGATCTCGATGAGGCCAAGCGACGGGCCGGAGAACTCCGTAGTAACGCCCTTGACGATCTCCTGGTGGGCATGGTGCGAAGTGGAGATGTCGAACGGGGACTTGCGGAGCTTGATAGTCAGGGTGTAGAGGAACCCGAGGAAGATGCCGGGGATGAGGAGGACTACGGGTATCGTGGTGGTTGCGATATCGGCAACATTGAAACTCCGGGTGGCAACGAACATACCGACCGCGGTCAGGATGACCATGGGTTCGTAGGCCATAATCTGGAGAAGTTCGCGTTCCGCCCCGACATAGCTGTAGGGCGAATTCGCGGCAAAGGCCCCCAGCACAAGGAAGACCTGGGAGAGCGTGAGCGCGAAGATGACGAGCAGGAGGTCCCCTCCGGAGAAGAAGAGCGCCCCGGTGAAGGCCATGAAGAGAACATAGCAGATCGCATAGAATATCTGGGTCTCATTAACGACCGCATTCTCTTTCTCGAAGAGCTTGCCCACGTCCCAGAAGGGCTGGAATACCGAGGGGCCGACCCTGCCCTGCATATGGGCGGTGACCTTCCGGTCGATGCCGGCCACAAGGCCGCCTATAACGGGAGCCACGAGGACAAAAACGATGGCCATGATGATATCGATCATCACATCACCACCCGGAAGACAGCCGAGAGAATCATGATGCAGATCACGGCCGAGCAGAGCCAGATTCCCCAGCTCTTCAGTTTCTTCTCACCGAACCAGTCCTGCAGGTAGTAATTCGAGAGCACGGTCTTTTTCTGGACCCCGAGCGAGCCGGAGAACCGCATGTCGGCTGTTGTTGTCCTGCCGCCCATATACGGCGCAAGGTGCCGGTGTTTGTGTTTCGGCAGCAGGATGGAGAGCGGCATCACCATGAGGAGGAAAAGCATCAGGATCATGATGATGATATTGTCCTGCGATAGCTGCGCGATGTGGCCGTAGTTCGTCATGAGGAATGGTTCGAGGAGATGGGTCGATAGCATCGGGAAGACGAGCGTGGTGACAAACGTGAGCCCGGCAAGGGAAACGAGCGCCGCCCACTCGCTCCGGTCTACCTCTCCTTCGATGTTCTTGCTGTCACTCGTCACCGCGATGATCTTGCCCATCCATTTGGCCCAGAAGAAGAGCGTCAGGGCGCTGCCGAATGCGAGCATGATGACAAAGACAAAGCCATACGGTGCATCGATGAATGCCCGGATCGCAGCCCATTTGGAGATGAGCATCCCGAACGGCAGGAGGAACATGCCGGCGATACCGATGACCATCATCGCGGCGATCTTGGGCATCCGGACAATGAGGCCGTTCATATCGTCGATCTCGCGGCTCTTGATCCGGTGTTCGACGGTACCAGTGGCAAGGAAGAGGAGCGACTTCGAGATGGCATGGAAGACAATCAGGAGGATCGCCGCCCAGATCGCCTCGTACGTGCCGATACCCGCGCAGGCGACGATAAGGCCAAGATTGGCAATCGTGGAATATGCAAGAACCCGTTTGGCATTGGACTGGGATATGGCGATTCCCGATGCCAGCAGGAACGTGAGCGCACCCACCATGGCAATCATGTACCCGGTAACTGTTGAATCGAAGACGGGGGCAAACCGGACAATGATATAGACGCCGGCCTTGACCATGGTACTCGAGTGAAGGAGTGCGGATACCGGGGTAGGTGCAACCATAGCCCCGACCAGCCATGCGGAGAACGGGAGCTGGGCTGCCTTGGTAAGCCCGGCAAAGCCGATGAGGGCTGCCGGGATGAGGGCAATGACTTTTCCGCTTGTTGTCAATGCATCAAGTCCCATGATGCCGTTTCCGAACATAGCAAGCCAGATGATTGCCCCGGCAAATGCGATGCCGCCAAGCAGGTTCATCCAGAGAGCAAGGAAGGCATTATTGGTAGCTTCCTCGGTCTTCGTGTACCCGATCAGGAGGAAGGAACACAGGGTGGTGATCTCCCAGAAGAAGTATACCCAGATGATATTGTTGGAAAAGACCAGCCCGAACATCCCGGACAGGAAGAGGAACATGGTCCCAAAGAACCATGTCCGCTTGTCCGGCATCTCGGGGTGGTGTTCGTGGAAGAACTTCATGTACCCGAGCGAGTACACGCAGATGAGGCTGCCGATGATGCCGATGATCAGTGCCATGATGATGGATAATTCATCGCTGAACAGGTTTGCCTGGACATGAACTGAATGGGAATACACCAGTTCAAAGTACAGCATCATCACGGACTGGACAAGGATGAGCCCGACAACAAGCCACTTCTTGTGCTTAATACCAAGATACAGGATATAGACGGCGATCAGCATCTCGAGAATGAACATGACAAGACCGGTCGGTTCGGCCGGAATGGCTGATATCAGCAACGTCCCCTTGTCATAGGTCGTGATGAGCAGGTAAACACTGACAATGCCAATGGCCAGTGCGGACAGTTTGACAATCCATTCGCGTTCAAGATCTTTTCTTGCGATCAGTAAAAAGAACGCGGCGATGAGTGGAAACAGGATAAGAAATACTAACAGCTGCACGAATTGCACCAGATACCCTCCCGGACTGAATATTGTAATTTTGCATTATTAATCATATTGAATTGTGCGCGATCGGGGATTTAATAGAAAATCAATTATAGAAAAAGGAGGGGGAAGCCTGTTTTTCCCATCAAATTACCAAAAACCGCACCAGAATGTGGTGCAGCCCGGAAAATAGAAGATAAAAGTTTAATGTTCAAAAAAAACACTAATGATCTCATAGGATGGGTTGTGGAAGTATTCAGGGTGAGTCCCGGGAACCGTTGCACCCTCCTTTGGTTCCAGTCTGGCAGACAGCTGCCGATGCCAATTCATATACCTGATGTGTAATCCGGAACCTTTTCCAGCGGTACGATCTCGTGCGGACAATACGTTCCGTACCGCTGGTTTACAGGAATCCTCTTGCGCAACAGGGAGGTCATGGAATGATCGACTTTGTATTACTAATCGTGATTGCGATCTGTATCGTCGCACTCGGTCTTGCAGCAATCCTGACGCGTAACCTCCTCTCACAGGATGAGGGAACGCCCAAGATGCGCGAGGTCGCCGATGCGATCCGGGTGGGTGCTGAAGCATTCATCAAGCGCCAGTATTCGACTATCGCCATGCTTGCCATCGTAACTGCAGTGGTGATCTTTGCAATTTATTATCTCACCGGACAGGAGGCGATTGCCCTCGCTACGGCAGCCGCTTTTATCGTCGGTTCAGCCTGCAGTGCAGTTGCCGGCGTCGTTGCCATGTGGATTGCCGTCAGGACCAATATCCGCACGGCATCAGCAGCGCAGACCAGCGACGGGAAGGCACTTGACTTCTCGTTCCGCGGCGGGGCAATCTCAGGTCTGATCATCACTTCGATGTCACTCCTCGGTGTCTCGCTGACCTATATCGCTCTCGGTGCAGACCCGACCCACACCCCGTTCGTCATCATCGGGTTCGCCTTCGGTGCTTCGTTCGTGGCACTCTTCGCCCAGCTCGGTGGCGGTATCTACACGAAAGCAGCTGATGTCGGTGCAGACATTGTCGGTAAGGTCGAGGCCGGTATCCCTGAGGACGATGTCCGGAACCCGGCCACCATTGCAGACCTCGTCGGCGACAATGTCGGCGACTGTGCAGGGCGTGGCGCTGACCTCTTCGAGTCCACTGCAGCCGAGAACATCGGTGCAATGATCCTCGGTGTCGCGCTCTTCCCGATCTTCGGTGTCAACGGGATCCTTTTCCCGATTGTCATGTGTTCGCTCGGTCTCCTCGCGAGCATGATCGGTATCCTTACCGTCAAGGGTGTCGATGGTGCCGACCCGATGGACGCCATGAACCGCGGATACTATATTACCGCCTTCATCTCAGCGATCTTCCTCGCCGGCGGAGTCTATTACCTCCTCGGTGCAACACCCGGTTGGATGTACTTCGTCCTTGCAGGTTTCGTGGGTATTGCCCTTTCGGTAGCCTTCCTCATGGTCACCCTCTACTACACCGACCACCACTACCGGCCGGTGAAGGATATTGCTGATGCCTCTGAGACCGGTGCGGGAACCAACATCATCATGGGATTCTCGGTCGGTCTCGAGACCACCGCGGTTCCGGCTGTCCTTATCGGGGCTTCCCTCCTCCTCTCGTACTGGTGCGGGACCATGACCGGTATCCCCCAGGGCGGCCTCTACGGCACTGCCGTTGCAACCATCGGTATGCTGATGGTCTGTGCCTACGTCCTTACCATGGACACCTTCGGCCCTATTGCCGACAATGCCGGCGGTATCGTCGAGATGAGCCAGGCCCCTGACGAAGTCAGGCACCGCATGGACAAGCTCGATGCAGCCGGCAACACAACGAAGGCACTTACCAAAGGGTATGCCATCGGCAGCGCATCCCTCGCGGTGTTCCTGCTCTTCAACGCCTACATGGCCGACATTGCCAAGCTCACCGGCAAGGCATTCGATGTCGTCAACCTGGCAAACATCAACGTCTTTGTCGGGGCACTCATCGGCGCAATGCTCGTCTTCCTCTTTGCGAGCCTCGCGATCCGGGCAGTCTCCAAGACCGCACAATATGTTATCGAAGAGGTCCGGATCCAGTTCAGGGACCCCGCAATTATGGCAGGAACCAAAAAGCCCGACTATGCCCGTGTCATTGATATCACGACCCAGGGTGCGCTGAAGAACATGATCCTTCCCGGTGCACTGGTGATCCTGTTCCCGATCGTCATCGGTGTCACCATGAAGTACGAGGCCCTTGCCGGCTTCCTCATGGTAGCGACCATCACGGGCATCCTCCTTGCACTCATCCTCAATAACAGCGGCGGTGCATGGGACAATGCCAAGAAATACATCGAGACCGGTGTCCATGGCGGCAAGAAGAGCGAGGCCCACAAGGCAGCAGTCATCGGTGATACGGTTGGAGACCCGTTCAAGGATACCGCCGGCCCATCGCTCCACGTGCTCATCAAGCTCCTTGCTACGCTGACGCTCGTGCTTGCGCCGATCTTCATCTAAAATCCTTTTTTAGTTTTACAGCCGGAATACCGGACAGTCATTTATCATCCAACATCCGATACTACTCATGGATCCGGAGGAGCATTTTCTGATCATCAGCGCGGGAGACAATATCCATAAAACCTATCCCGCGATCCTTGAGAACCTCCGGACCGTCACGAGCACGATCGTCTTTGCAGAAAAGGAGGTCTATACCAATTCCGCAAGGGATGATACCCGGAAAAGAATGTGGAAGTGCGAGATCCGGAGCGCCGTTGACGAGGTAAATGCCATCTCAATCTCGCGCAATATTCCCTGTGCTCTGGTCACGATCGATGCGGCAACATTCGATGCAATCCGCGACCCGGTTCTCGGGATATTCAGCGATCACCCGGAAGCCAGGTATTCGTTCGATATCTCCGCCGGGCCAAAACGGCTCTCGCTGGGACTGTTCTCAATGGCACTCTGGGTAGAGGGGGACTGTTATTATGCATTCGGGAATTCCCCGACCCGACGGGTCCCCGTTCCAACCCTTCCCATAAAATACCTGCCAACGAATCCGCACAACCTCGTGATCCTCACCATTCTCTTCCGGGGACTGGAGCTGGGAAAGAAAACAAGTACCCTGGTACCCGAAGCAACGCTGTTTAATGAGACCAGGGCCTGGCAGATCCCGGTCTGCAATACGGGGGAGGGGCCGGCCGGGCATGAACTTCGCCCTGAGGAATTTTCCCGCATTATATCTGTACTCGTCGGGTGGAGCCTTGTCCGGGAGGAGACCGATCCGGCAGGCGGGCAGGAAAAACTCTACAGCATCACCCCGGATGGCGAACTCGCACTCATCGTCTATTCAGCCCGGATAAAAAAGCGGAGTGTTTCAGGCAGCCCCGGCCTTACCTGATTCTTTTAGGGGGGATCAACAGGACCTTGACAGCTATAGACCATAAAAAAGTCCTCGGCGAACCGTACAACAGCCGGCGGTCATAAAATTGGATGATTACTTCCCTTTCAGAACCCGCTCATCTTCTGCAATCCATTTCTCCAGCTTCCGGATACCTTCCTCGATATCCATTATCCGTGCTTCGGTTTCTGCAAGCTGCGCTTTTGCTGAGGCAACCTTCACGGGGTCCTTACTGGAGGCAAGAAATGTGCTGATACGATCCCTGCCGATCTGGAAATTTTCAAGCGCCCCTTTTGCTTTTTTGTACCGTTCATAATTGGCCTCAAGATTCATCCTGGCACGGAACGATATTTCCGATTTCTGCTTTGGCTTTCCCGCGTTCACCAGCACCCATGCTGCGTCGTGGGTTTTCCGGATACCCTGGATTTTGTCAAAACAGGCTTTCTTGTGTTTTGCGATCATGGCGTGCTTGAATCTCCCCAGTTGATCTCCGGCATTTTTGAGCGCCTGCCCGCGTTCCATCAGTACGTGGATCTCCGCCGCCGGGGTGCCGGGAGGCAGCACCGCCAGATCTATAAGCTTCATGATTTCGTCAAAATGCCCCTGCGACAGGGATTCGAGCGTCCCGTACTCAGCCTTCTGTTTGTCTTTTACTTCTTGGCAGAGACCATTGAATTGTTTCCAGAGCAGGTCCCGGTCACTCTTTGCCAGAGGTTTGAGCTCTTTGAATTGCGTTGTGATCTGTTTTGCCTTGTTCCAGAAATCCTGGTATTTGGTAATGACGGGACGGTTTTCCCGGATCGGGCGGGTCAGTGATATCAGGATTTTAATCTCCCGGTCCAGGAGTTCTGCATTGGCATGTGCGTTTTTAATCCAGGAATCATCTTCAGGTTTCATAAAAAACTCAGGACATCTCCATCGGGGAATTATTGTGTCTGTATCTGCCTGCGTGGCTATAAAATGATATGCGTTTCCCTGATATTTTCGGACAGTTTTTTCGTCATGGGATCAGGTTAACGCCTTCTGCCTGGGGAAGCTGCCTAGCCAACCGGGGTTCACTTCGCCTGCATCAGGTCAACGCTGACATCAGTTGCAAGCCGGGAGTACCGTTTCGGGTTCTCCTCGAACTGTTTTTTGCACCAGTTGCAACAGAAGTAATATTTCTGGTTCTTGTGAATGGCGGTATATTTCGCATCGTCTTCATCAACGATTGCCAGACAGACGGGATCGGTTGCCATAATCTTTGTTCTCCTTTGAGTACTTCACAGGTCGAACCTGATCACTTTTATTCCCTTGCATGTGTATTAACAGGCACTTCATTTATTGAGAGGGGGCACAAATATCCGGTAGGGATTATTATGCCAGCACGGATTCTTGTCGCATACGCAACGCGAAATGGATCTACAGCAGAGATTGCACAGGCAGTCGGAAAGGATCTGTCAGCCACCGGACTTGCCGTTGATGTCGCCGAAATCAAAACGATTTCAACGCTCGCAGACTATACTGCGGTGGTAATTGGCGGGCCGCTCTACATGGGGAGTGTCGATGGTGCAGTTAAGAAATTCGTCGGGAAAAACAGTGAGCAGCTCCAGAAACTGCCCGTGGCGGCCTTTGCAGTCGGGCTTGCACCGAAGAACCCGGATCCCGGTGCAATCGAGATGGCAATGGATGCCTTAAAAAAATCCATCGACCCGGTCACACCTGTCTCATCCGTCCTTTTTGCCGGAAATCTCGATCCTGCAAAAGTAAACTTTGTGATGCGAAAGTTCCTCGAAATGGCAAAGATCCCAGCCGGGGACTTCCGCGACTGGGATGCTATTTCCGCATGGGCCCGGGAACTCCCGGTGAAGATGGGACTAAACAAAGGAACAAAGGATTAAGCATCCCGGCTGCAAGGTTTCTCACAATGCCTGTCATACGTCCGGACTGCCCCTGCCCGAAGACAACGTGCCCACGTTATACACTCTGCGACGAGTGCGAGGCAGCGCATATTCCGAAGGGCGGTTTACCGTACTGCAGGCGGCCGAAACGCTCATTCTGGAGAAAGATCCGAAAGCTGCTCGGGCTGGGATAATAGCTCAGCGAACGGGTTCATGTGCCAGTTCCCGGCAGATACCTCGAACATTTTTGCTCGTCCGGGTGTTTTTGGTTCATGAAACTATTTTGAAAAAAAGGTTAAATTCTCCTGCCGGTCCAGGACTGGTTGTCTGCTGCCATGGTCAGGAAAAATTTCCCGTCGGTGCTCCCATCTTCAGGTTCGCAGCCATTGGTCTTCCATGTCCCGGTGAGCTGGTTCTTCTCGATCTTCCCTGTAACGGTGCCAGTGCAAACCGGGTCCGTTGCGAAGGAAGGGCCCCACATGGCGCCGACAGCGTATATCGTCAGCATCGTCACATTGTCCTTCATAAGCGGAGTCTGCGAGATCAGGTACCAGAATACTGACGAAAATGCAAACGTGAGGAAAACGAAGGTGATGATGGTGATCTTCATGCAGGTCACCGGTAAGATTGTAACCGGGTTGCCACGTGATGCTGCCATAGAAAAAAATTATCACGTATAAGGGCTCAAGTCCATCTTTTTATTTTTCCCGGTTCACCGTCGGGGTCTCTGTTCCGGGAGAAGAGGTGGGAGAGAAAGAGGTTATGGTTTGTTTCCGGTACCCGAAACATTCGCAATCCCGAGGCGCTTGTAAAATGCCTCCGGACCGGGCGCCTTCCCGAGGAAATTCTCAAGAAGCACTCCCCCGTCCTGCATATTGCCCTGCGAGAGGATCTCCTGCCGGAACCGCATCCCCGTGGTCTGGTTCGTCATCCCGTCCTGTTTGAACGTATCGGCAATCTCCAGCGCGTATACCTTGGACCAGAGGTACCCGTAATACCCGGCATCGTAGCCACCCATGATATGCTCGAACGATGCCGGCTGGTGAATACCGTCTGCCTGAGGTATCTCCATCTCCGCGTAGACCCGGGCGGAGACTGTCGTTACATTTACCGGACCCTGTGCGGTATGGTATTCCATATCCTCCAGCGAGTTGGCCATAATACGACTGTAATAATGCCCCGCACCGGCGTCCCGTGCCGCGATCACCCGGTCACGGAGTTCCGGGGGCATCTTCTGCGAAGAGTTAGTATAATGGCCAGAGAGGGAGGTAAGTACCTGCGGGTCCCAGACCCATTCTTCGAGGGTCTGCGACGGGGTCTCGACAAAGTCCCATTCCGTGTTGAACCCGGACCAGGTGCCGTACGGAACCGTGGTCAGGAGGTAGTGCATGGCATGCCCTCCTTCGTGGAAGATGGTCTCGACGTCATACATGGTCAGGTGGCCGGGTTTATTCTCCTGCGGGGCCGGGAAGTTACCAACGATTATCGTAGCCGGGACCGACCAGGCACCATCCTTCATCCGTCCGCTGATGACCGGGAACGTAGCGAAATGTCCGTACTTTCCTTCGCGGGGGTAGAGGTCGAGGTACAGGTAGCCGACCGTGGCCCCGCCGGTCAGGTTCGTGACCCGGTAGAGCCGGACATCGGGGGACCAGACCGGTGCGTCCCTGACCTCTTCGAACCTGATGCCAAAGAGCTCCCCGTACACCCGGAAGACGCCCTGCACGGTATTGTCTACCGGGAAGTACTCCTTTACCTCGTTCTCATCATAGGCATACTTCCGGAGTGTGAGTTTCTCCTGCAGGTACGAAACATCCCACGGGTCGAGTGTAGTGGCCGCAGGTTCAAGGTCCTTTTTCAGAACAAGGAGTTCGGCATTCTCGGCACGGCTCTTCTCCTTGAGGGGCTCTTTGATAGTACTGAGGAACGCCATGACACTGGCACTGTTCCCCGCCATCCTCCCGTTGGTCTTGAAATCAGCCCATGTCGGGTACCCGAGTTCCGTTGCAAGGGACTGACGGAGGGTGATAGCCTGCTCAAGGAGGGCAGTATTTTCCCCGGCCTGCCGGTTATTGTACGCCATGTACATCGCTTTCCGGGTTGTGCCCGGGCCGGCATACTTCATAACGGCTACGTAGTCGGGATACTTCGTTGTCACCCGGTATGTCCCCTGCGGGGTCTTTTCAAAGGACGAAAGCGATGCGGCAGGAACCCCGACAAGCTCCGCCCCGGTGAAGACGAGCGTGGTGTTGTCGTTGTTGAGGTTGGCCGAGAACCGGGATTCAAGCCCGCTCAGTTCGTCATTCATCTGCCGGACCTTAGCCAGCCGCTCATCGGGGAGTTTCAGACCGTTCTTCTCGAAATCCCGGAGGGTCAGGTTGTAGAGCCGCGATTCTCCAGCGGTCCGCGGGGTCTGCCCTTTGAGAGCATTGTACAGGCCGCGCCGGGTATAGATATCGTTGAGGAAGACCGCAGAGGACTCTTCGAGCGCCATCCCATCGGCAGCCACCTGCGGATCAGGATATACGTACCCCATCAGAGTCATCGGATAGATCGAATCTGTATAATCAGTCATCGCTGTATCGAACGCGACGACCGTGTTGTCGAACGTGCGCTTCTCCGGGGAGAGGGCTGCGATGGTGTTGAACGACGTGTTGGCCTGCTGCTCTGCGGCTGCTCCCAGCCGGGCGATCTCCCCGGGGACATACTGCGCCCGGATCGGTACCAGCGGCGTTGTCGCCTGCGTGGGGCTGACCGCTGGTCTGGGCTCTGCACCGTTCTGCAGGCAGCCGGCGAATATGACAAGGGTGAGGGTAAGCGCAATTATTCCTGCAGTGAGGCAATGGGATCTTCTGGTATGAGAGGAGAACATGGGACTTCAGTGATCAGGGTATAATCCTGCTGCTGATAAAAAAAGGTCGGATCCGGCATGTCCCGTACTATGCGGGGCAGAATGCCGGACAGAGATTCGCCAGGCAGAAAAATGAATTATTGGATCAGGTTCTTTCCAAGATGGTACGCCTGTTCCATGACCTTTTTGTTATCTTCAACCGGCGGTTTAACCCCGGTGTCAAGGTCACAGGCAAGCATATGATCCTTTACAGGCAGGCCGGTCAGCCCGACCATCTGCATGAAAGTTGCGATGGGTGTCGCGAACAGCCGGGCATCCGGCTGGTTCTGCGTAAAGATGAACGAGACCTTCTTTCCCGGCGGCATCTTCGGGCTTAAGTCCATGCCGATGTAGGGAAAGAGCCGGTCGAGCCACGCTTTGGTCTGCGCCGTGACTCCTGCGAAATAGATGGGCGATGCAACAATCATCCCGTCGCATTCCTTCATAAGCTGGTGAAGATTCTGCATGTCGTCCTTCATCGCACATTCCGCAACATCATTCTTCTTACACCAGTAACATGCCTGGCAGCCTTTGATCTTCAGGTCATTGAGAAAGACCGTCTTCGTTTCAATGCCGTTTTCTTTGAGGCCACGCTCTGCTTCTGCTGCGAGGGTTGCTGTGCTGCCCTTTTTCCGCGGGCTCCCGATGAGAATAAGTGCTTTTTTCATAAGGACACCATCTTCTCCCGTTACCGTACCCACGTCACGTTTGCGGGATGCTTGTCGTGGGCTTCTGGTTTCTCTTCGGGATACCCGAAAACGATAGTGCCGACCGGGCTGTAGCCTTCCGGAATCCGGAACCCTTCCATGAGTTCCCTGTTCTCATATGCCACTTCGGTTGACCCTATCCAACAGCTGCCGATACCAAGCGCATGGGCGGCGAGCATCATGTTCTCCGTGCAAAGCGAGCAGTCAATCTCCCGGAACCGGCTGCCGGTCTTCCCGACGACCATAATGACCGTCGGGGCATCGTAATAGATCGAGTACCCGGAGCTTTCCAGCAGTGCCCGGAACCCGTCCGACATGCCATCGTGTGCATCCTTCATGAGCGATATCATGATGGGCTTGCAGTAGTCCGAAACACGGTTTAAGAATTTCTGGTCCTGCACTACAACGAATGCCCACGGCTGGAGAGCGAGGGCGGACGGGGCATAGGTCCCTGCCCTGAGGATCTTCTCCAGTACTGCATCGGGTATCTGCCGCTTCTCAAACTTCCTGACACTCCGGCGTGTCATGATTGCTTCGATTGCTTCCATAAATGGTTGTCTCCTTTGTTCTCGTGTTCATCGTCTGTTCTTCCGTTCAATACACAATGTTCCATACGGAGATGTCGTCATCGATCACTCCACCCATCGCACTTTCTTTGTCAGGTCAGGATCGAGACGGGGCGGGGCCTCCGGGACCGTGGCCGGGTACCCGAGCGGTGTGACCGCGACAATCTCCCGGTCATCCGGGATGGCAAGGATCCTGCGCAGGGCCGGTTCGTCCCGGAGCGGCCCGGTCATCCAGCAGGTGCCAAGGCCGAGCGCGGTTGCAGCGAGCATGAGATTTTCCAGCGCGGCGCTTGCACTCTCGAGGTCTGCTTTCTTAAAATTCGGGAGCGGATCGGTCGGCACCAGCACGACGATGACAACCGGCGCACCACCATACGTTTCTGCAAACCGGATGAACCCTTCGCGGGTGATAAAATCCCGCATGGGCGACTTGTCCCAGTGAGAGAGGTATTCGTCAAGGGTGGACCGGTAGCTCCGGCCCATCTCCAGGACCGTATTGCCGGTGACAATGAGGAACTCCCAGGGCTGCCGGTTGAGTCCGGACGGCGCCCGGTTGCCTGCATCAAGAATGGCAAGAACCTGTTCCCTGCTGACCGGATCAGGCCGGTACAGCCGCACGGCCCGCCGTTTACGAATCGCGTCAAAGACATCCATTCCCCAATTCCCATCCTGCCCGGATCCGGCCCGGCTCATGCGCCACCTGCTATCTCTGCCATCCGCACCCCGAGGTTGAACGCCCTGCGGCAGTCCTGCGGGAAGATCTCCCGGCGCCGCTTCCGCCGCTCTTCCGGATCGAAGTAGCTGAAGACCACCTTATCGTAATCCTCGAACTGGAGCGTCTCGTTGCAGAAGAAGGATTCCGAGCTCCCGAACATCATCTTCAAAACACTGGCATTCGCTGCAATGAAGGTCCCGTAGTTCTCCTTCATCATCTGCTCCGAGACATTCATCGTGTACACAAACGCCGTAGGGATCTGGCGCGGGGCAAGTGACTGCGGGGGACGGGTGTAGGTCAGGTTCGGGAAGAGCAGTCGTTCCATGAACGACCGCATCTCCCCCGTGACATTACCGAAATAGACAGGGGAGCCGAGAACCAGGGCATCTGCTCCGGCGATCCGTTCAAGGACCGGGGCCAGGTCATCCTTCATGGCGCACTTCCCGTAACTCTTCCCGCCCTTCAGTTTGCAGGCAAAACAGGAGGTGCAGCCCTTGAAGTCAAGGTCATACAGGTGGACAAGTTCCGTCTCTGCGCCTTGTGACCTTGCTCCTTCGAGCGCATGTTCGAGCAGTGTTGCGGTATTCCATTTCTTTCTCGGGCTGCCGTTGATTGCAATTACTGTTGTCATGGTTTTTTCCTCGTATGTTTGGGTTTGTCCGGGCTCATCCGGTGTTTCTTTTTAGAGGGCAGAGAAGACCAACCGGCTGTTCAGCAGGTCCGTCCCGGATTTTCCACGGTTCTTGCCATCCGCATGCCGAGATCATACGCCCTTTTACAGTCCTGCGGGAAGACGTCCCGGTGCTGTTTTTTCTTGGCCGCCACATCGTGAACCGTGACGTACTTCGAGTAGTCGTCAAACAAGGAGGTGTCATTGACAACGAGCGACTCGGTTTTGCCAAACATGTGATCTAAAAGCATCTGGTTGACCCTGATCTGCCAGTCATACTGCATCGCCTTCATCGTGGTATCGCTCACCCCGAACGTGTAGATGAACCCGATCTGCATCGTTCCTGCGAATATCGAGGATGGCGGCAGGGTAGCGTAGGTCACGTACGGGTACGTGAACCGTTCAAGGAAGGATTTCATTGCACCGGTGATCGTGGCCAGATAGATCGGAGAGCCCAGGATCAGACCATCGGCGTGTTCGATCCTTGCAAGGATGGGTGTCAGGTCGTCCTTCATGGCGCACCGCCCGTAACTCTTACCTTCCTTAAGCTTGCAGGCAAAGCAGCTGGTACAGCCTTTGAAGTCAAGGTCGTACAGGTGGACAAGTTCTGTATCCGCACCCTGCGATTTCGCTCCCTCAAGGGCATGTTCAAGGAGCGTGGCCGTGTTCCGTTTCTTCCGCGGGCTGCCGTTGATGGCGATAACGGTACTCATCGTTATATTCCTCCGCTCATTCCTCATCCTTCTGGAGGGCCACTACCTCGCGGGTGGCAAGAATGCCGTTCAGCGCTGCCGGGAACCCGGCATAGATGGAGATGAGCAGCAGGATCTCAACGATCTCGGCCTCGGAAAGGCCGGCTTTCAGCCCGCCTCCGATGTGGAAGCGGAGCTGTGTGGGGGCGGTGCCCTTTGCAGCCAGGGCCGCGATGGTTGCCACCTGCCGGCTTCTGATCGGCAGGATGCCCCGGGCATAGATATCGCCGTACCCGAATTCGATGACATATTTCGTGATGTCCGGGTTGATCGGGTCGAACGTCTCCCTGAGCGCCTGTTCCTGGTGCGGGGCGATCTGCGATAGCAGCTCCTTCCCGCGCTCGTACCGTCCTTCTGTCCCGACGTGGGCGGAGTCCTTTGAGAGCGTCCGGCCGGTCTCTTTTAGGACCTCCATGAGCGTCCCCATGGCATTCAGCGTTGCCGGGAACCCCGCGTACCCGCACATCTGGATGATGATCTCGCGTATCTCCTCGGGCGTGCAGCCGACATGGAGAGCGGCATGGATATGGACCCTGAGCTGGGGCGCTGCAGTACCCATCGCGGTAAGAGCCGCCACAACGGCCTGCTCTTTGGTTTTGTTATCAAGGACCTCCCGGGCATAGATCTCCCCGAAAGAATATTCGATAAGGTACCGGGAAAGGTCCGGGCAAACCGCGTTCAGGGTCTCTTCCACCCTCACACCCGCTTCCCCGTCAATCTCGAGCAGTTTTTTTCTTCCGATTGTTGCGAAATCTGTCATAAGATCTCCATTAATTCGTTTCTTTCATCATATCTCCCCACCAGGGGATTCCCTGAAAGGACAGACGTTTCCATCTGGCTGGTTCCTGCACGAATCGCAGGAGATACATTCGGCCGCTCTGTCAGGATTTTCTTTCCAGTAGTCAGCAAGATCAGGCTGTCTCAGGAACGGGCGGGAGAGCGAGAAATACCGAATCCCGCTTGTATTCAATAATTCTGTCATAACAGAGGGTGTCCGGTTACAACCAACAAGGATGACCGGAACAGCCGTGGTCCGGGCAATCTCTGTGGCATAATCCCGGAAGATCGATTCCTCATAGGGCAGGCCCTGCGGCGGGAACTGTGCGCCGTTGACCCCGCCTGAGATCTCGAAGGCGCTGATCCCGAATTTTGCCAGATCTTTACAGGCAGCCCGGGTGGCATCCCAGACGCCGTCATCCTCTTCAAAGTCCGAGCAGTTGATCTTGACAAGGACTGGGAATGTTTCCCCTGTCCTCGCACGAATCACTTCTGCGATTTCCAGCAGGAAGCGCATCCGGTTCTCCACCGGCCCTCCGTATTCATCGGTCCTGGTATTCTTCCTGACATTCATGAATTGGCTGAGGAAGTACCCATGAGCAGCATGAATCTCCACACCGTCAAACCCTGCCTTTTGTGCCCGAATCGCTGCATCCCCGAATCCTTTGACAATCGCCTGAATATCATCCAGAGTGGCATCCTTCGGTGTCCACATAACACCGTCCCTGCCGGGATGCACGAGCTGCATGACGATGGGGACACCTGCTTCATGAACCGTCCGGGCCAGCTCCTGAAACGCCGGGATGCTGGAGTTATCGTTGATTGCCAGCATACCGGGAGGATGGGTGGCATCGCCTGCGATTGTCGTGGCGCTGGTGATGATCAGTCCCGTTCCGCCGTACGCCAGGTCATGGTAGACCTGAATGAGACGGGGGGTCGGCCGGCCGGTCTCATCGGCCATGGCTTCCCACGTGGAGGACCGGACCAGCCGGTTCCTGAGCTGTATCGTTCCGATGCAGGTCTCGTCAAAGAGGGTTTTCATAGGGTCCCTACTGCCAGGTCACCTTCAGCGGTTTCCTTCGGGGAATACCATAGATCTTGTACTGGGGATTGCCGAACATCAGTACGTAAGCCGATTTCCGTCCGGCTGGGATGCCGAGTTCCTTCTGGAGCGGTTCAGAGGACCAGGCTGCCATTGCAACAAAGCCGGCCCAACAGGTCCCGATCCCGTAAGCAGGCGCCGCAACATCGAAGTGGGTGAGGGCGATTATGGCATCGGTCTGCGCAACCGGGTTGTTCTCCGGTATGGTGGCAATGATGAGGTGCGGGGCACCGCGGCAGATGACATCGTACCCGGATTCGAAAGACTTGATCAACACCGGCACGTAGTTACTCATCGGGTGCGTGGAATTCAGGAGCGTCTTCATCCATTCAACGGTCAGCCCGGCTATCTTCCGTACCTTCTTTGGATCGTGGACAACGATCCACTCGACCGGTTGCCCGTTGCCTCCTGAGGCAGCGTACCGGGCAATATCGAGAACCTCCAGAATCCTCTCCTTTGGTACCGGGTCTTTCGTGAAACGCCGGACGGACCGGCGTTTCTTCAGGTAGAATGCCATGTCATCAGGAGAGAGGGTGCCGGCACCGGCGGGAAGGGGTACCTTCTCGTCCGGGCGGTCGTTCAGGAGGAGTGCCTGCGACGGGCAGAATACCTCACAGTGCCCGCAGTGGATACACATCCCGGCTTTTGCATCCGGTATTTTTGGCAGGGTATTCTCATCCGCAGGGTCAATGAGCCCCATTGTACAGGCATTAGAGCAGATCCCACACCGGGTGCAGAGATCCTGGTCAACAAGTATTGTAGTCATGGTCATCATTCTCATTTTTTCTTCTTCTTCATCCTTTCATCGGCATTTGCCGGTTCCTGTTTGGAGAGCGGGTGCTGGTGCAGTATCTTTACGAGCCGGGCCATATTCTGCCCGATCTTCTTTGCATGGGCAATGCCCTCCTCATCCTGCCCGACATCACCGATATCCCGTCCAACTCCTATGCAGGGCAGGCCGGGGACAATCATATCATTGGCGAGGAAGAAGTGGAGCATCGTGTCCGCAGTACGGCTTGCACCGGCACGACGAACAGCCACTGCTGCATTCCCGACTTTACCCGAAAAGATGTGTCCGTTCCCGTACGAGACAAAACCTGCCCTGTCGATGAGCGCTTTCATCTCGGAGGTCACATCGAGGAAATAGACCGGTGAGCCGAAGAGGAACCCGTCAGCTTCGCTCATCTTCTCAATGCAGGTATTCACCAGATCGTCATCAATCACACACTTCCGGTCACGGTTCTCGAAACACTTCATGCAGGCCGTGCAGCCGTGGATCTTCTTCCCGCCGAGCTGGATGGTCTCGGTCACGATGCTTTCGTTCTCAAGTTCCTTAAGAACAGTCCGGATCAGGATCGCAGTATTGCCATCCTTTCGCGGGCTCCCGTTTATTGCAAGTACTTTTATCATGGTATCATCGCTGTATCAGTTTCTTTCCTGCACTCCATGCATCCCCGGCATACTTCCCAAGCGTCCAGTAGCGGTTATCGGGCATCGTCAGGAAGAGCGGGTCGATCCCGGGGAAATCGGGCTTCCCGTCCTTAATCGCCGCACCGTCCGCATACGCACCCACGATCTCACCGATACAGAGGCTGTGGGTAGGGAGGGAAACGATCTGTACAAGACGGCATTCGAGGGTGACCGGACACTCCCGGATCATGGGGGCTGTTTTCAGCGAGCCGTAGAAGACATCAAAAACTTTCGATTTATCGGTCTTTTGACCTGATACAAGACCGCAGTAATCGGTCTTTTCAAGAAGTCCGGATGAGGGGATGTTCACCGAGAATGTCTTTGTCTCAGCTATGCCTTGTGGTGTGTAGTGGCTGGTATGGATACCGCAGGCGATCATCGGCGGGTTCCCGTTGACCCGGGCACACCAGCCTACGGCCATGAAGTTATCTTTCCCGCTCACGTGTGTCCCGACCAGCACTACCGGCATCGGGATGAAAAAGTTGTTTCCGATCTTTTGTTTTTCCATAGTAACCTCACGTTTTGCTCTCACTGATCGCCGGCATAGAAAACCATATGCAGGGGAAATACATACTATTCTTCTGCAAGGGCGATCTATGCCATTACGATAAAATCTGCCTTAACTGAATATATAGGAACTACTGGCATTTTGGTAACATGCTTTCATTGGAGTAACTATGACCTATACGAAGAACGGGAAGACCTATCATTGCACCGTTGAAGCAGCACTGGATGTAATCGGGGGTAAATGGAAGCCGATCATCCTCTGGGCTCTCGGGGAAAACGTACTGCGGTTCAATGAACTGCAGAAAGGATTACCGGGAGTGAACTCCAAGATGCTCACCAAGCAGCTCCGGGAACTCGAGGAGGACGGGGTCATCCGCAGAACAGTGTATGCCGAGGTGCCGCCCCGGGTCGAATACGCCATAACGGACTTTGGCAAGACCCTTATCCCGATCCTGGAGGCGCTCTGCGACTGGGGAGCGGAGTATCTTGGAGTCAATGAGGAGTCGCAACACCAGTGCCAGACCAAAGCAGCAAAGAAAAAGAAGTAATCCTCCACGTTCACTTTCACCTTCCTCCTTCCATACCCCTTATCCCTCTTTCCCGCATACCATTTTTCATGGACACGATCATTGCCCGGATACGACAGGAACTGACAAACCTGGCTGATCCTGAAATTCAGAAGAGCTCAAAGAGATACTTCAAGGAAGAGATCCGGTGTTACGGGATGAAGACCGCAACCGTGATCGCTATCGCGAAGAAGTACTGGAAGGAGGTTAAGAACCGCCCAAAACCGGAGATTTTTGCTCTCTGCGAGGAACTCTACCGGTCGGGATACATGGAGGAGTCATTTATCGTTTCTGAATGGGCTCATGCCCTTTCGGGCCGGTATGAGCGCGAGGATCTTGCCATCTTCCAGCACTGGATTGATACGTACATCACTAACTGGGCATCGTGCGACGGGTTCTGCAACCACACGATGGGCGACTTCATCGAACAATACCCGGAATACACCGGTGAACTGAAACGCTGGACTCAGTCGGAGAACCGGTGGATGCGCCGGGCATCAGCCGTTTCTCTCATTGTCCCCGCAAAACACGGGAAGTTCCTTAAAGAATCCATTGAAATTGCCGATCAGCTGTTGACCGATACAGACGATATGGTACAGAAAGGGTACGGCTGGCTCCTCAAGGAGGCAAGCCGGAAGCACACTGACGAAATCTTTACCTTTGTTATGAAAAACAAGAGACGGATGCCCCGGACTGCACTGCGGTATGCGATCGAGCTGATGCCAAAGGATCTCAAAGCTGAGGCGATGAAGAAGGACTGGTGATACAGTATTTTTTTTATTCCCTTCAATAACTGCGAGAGAATTCGCAGTCAACGCCAGATATAATACAGCTTCCCTGCAATGGTTTTCATGGATAACAGAATCCTCTTCGGGTGCGTTGGCAGTGCACTTGTCATCCTCTGCATCTTTGGTGCAGGATGTACCGGAACAACACCTGCACAGCCGGTCACTCCTCCCGTTGAGAATACACCGCAAACCTCCGCCCCTACACCTGCAGCAGCCGTGGACCAGATCGCCACGCGGGAAGTTGCCGGAGCCAGTAACCAGTTTGCATTCGACCTGTACTCAAAGATCCAGAAGAGCGAAAATGAAGACAGGAACATCTTCTTCTCGCCGTTCTCTATCTCATCTGCCCTTGCCATTACTTATGAAGGGGCAAAGGGTAAGACGGCTGATGAGATCCGGTCGGTGTTCCATTTCCCGTCCGATACCGCCACCCTCCGTAAAGGCTATGCAGGGCTCGATGCCATAATCAACAGCGGGGATGCAGCGTATTCGCTGCGAACGGCAAACGCCCTCTGGGCCGAGAAGACCTATCCGTTCCTTTCAGAATACACGGGAACCGCTGAACAATATTACGGCGCAAAGACCACCAACCTCGACTTCATCGGGCAACCGGAGGCTTCCCGGATCACCATCAACCAGTGGGTCGAAGAGCAGACCAATGATAAAATCAAAGATCTCCTGCCGGCTGGCACCATCGACCCGATCACGCGTCTTGTCATCACCAACGCAATATACTTTAAGGGTACCTGGGTGAAGCAGTTCGATACAGAGAGAACCAGCGATGAGGACTTCCGGACAGCATCAGGGAAGACGGTTAGGGTCCCGATGATGCAGCGGACGGACGAGGACGCAGTTTATCGTTATGTGGAGAACGATGACCTCCAGCTGCTCGCGATGCCCTACGAGCATGCCAGCGGCCGTGAACTGTCCATGGCCGTCCTGCTCCCGAAAGAGGACAGTCTTGCACCGCTTGAGGCATCTCTTGGCACTGAGACCTTTTCTGACCTTCAGCAGTCGGCAACATCCCGCCGCGTGATGGTGTACTTCCCGAAATTTACTCTTAAAACAAAATATGAGAGGATGGCAGAGACCCTGGCTGCCATGGGGATGCCGACCGCGTTCACCGCAAATGCGGACTTCTCGGGGATGGACGGGAAATCAAACCTGCTTATCAGTGATGTCATCCACCAGGCCTACGTGGACGTGAACGAAGAGGGGACCGAGGCTGCTGCGGCAACAGCGGTTGTCATGAAGCTGGCCGCAGCCCCCATGGAACCGGAACCGATCCCGGTTTTCAGGGCCGACCACCCGTTCATCTTCTTCATCCAGGATAATGAGACCGGCGCTATCCTCTTTATGGGACAGGTTACCGACCCCACGGATTCATGATAAGATCTAACCTGAGAATCCATCTCCCATCCTTTTTCACGGATACGCAGGAGAGCAATTTGGATATTTATCCTGAAAAATTACATCAGCTACGCGCGGGCCAGGTAATATCTTTGAATTATGATTATCCAAGGAATCTGGTTGCTGGGGAACTGATCTGGAGTGAGCACTCAATTACCAGAAACAGAAAAATGTGTTATTCCAAGTTCTCCCTTGTCAAGAAAAAGGGATTTTATTTTTTCTCTTCTACGGTTTGCGGCGTATTCTGACCGAGCCATGAAGCGAGTATTGCGTTGAGGAGATTTCCTCCTGAATTCCCATCCCCTGAAACAAGGACATTGGGCGTGATCAGAACCTTCCCTGCGGCAATCTCCTCGATAAGCTTGATGGCGGCAACACGTTCAGGTCCGATGACATCAGTCTGGGCCTTGTAAGCTGCTGCCATACCCTCACCGACACGCTGGGCCTCGTAGGACTGGCCGTCTGCCTTTGTCTTGGTCGCATCGCGGATACCCTCGGCTTCCTTTCGGAAAGCTTCTGCCTTGTCGGTGGCGATCTCGATCGAGAGTTTTGCGGCGATGACATCGGGCTGCTTATCGGCACGGGCAGTCTTCTCTGCAACCGCGATCCTGCGCTCCTGCGCCTTTGCCTCTTCATCATACTGCTGCTGCTGCTGGACCGCGATCTCCTTCCTCGTCTGGGTCTCAAGCAGCTTTTCATCCACCTTGATATATGCGATGAGGAGGCCCTGCACCTCGACCTGGTAGCTCTCGAACTCTTTCCTGACTTTTTCCAGTGACGCTGCCTGGATAGTGGACCTGCTGTGGACAAAGTCCATTGCTGCACGGTCCCCGGCTTCGTTCCTAAACGAGGAATCAATAAGCGGGTGGGCTACCTGCTCGATTAAGTTGTTGACCGAACCGAAACGTGAAATTACGTAGGAGGCGTTTGCGGGGGGTACGCGGATGATGAGCCTGACCTCAACTTCAAGCTGGAAACCGTCCTTTGACGTGAATTTGAGCTGGCTGTAGTTGAAGAACTCCGAGACCTTGAATGTCTCGGATGCGGGATATGCACCGTAGCCGGGAAGGGGCTTGGTTTCCCGTATCATCGATTTTTCCGCCCAGTCGATGGTTATGGCGCTTGTCGGAACCATCTCGACCCGGTAGGCAATCCGGTTAAGGTTATATTTCCCGGGGGCCACCGGCTCGCGGAGGATACCACGATCGCTCTTGTTGGTGATGAGGGGGGTCTCGATGGCCTCATGGATGGGCTGGCTCAGCGTAGGAATTTCTGCAATCTTCGGAGCTCTCATCTGCGGTTTTTCAATCTCTTTCCCGACACTCGAGATGATGACTGCCACGTACCCGGGCGGGACAACCGCCACATCGGACATCGTTACTTCGAAGAGGAGGGGGTTGATGTAGTATTCTCCCGGCTGGAGGGTCTCAAGCTGGGTCCCACGATACCCGCCATGGCGAATGAATGCCTGGCCATCCTGGAAGTGCTTATGGTCACCTGCCGGTTCCGGGGCAATGTTGTAACCAGAGGGAAGGGGAGTCCCGTCCTGTGCTGTAGCAACCCCCACCTTATCGGTGGGGACAACGGTTGCAGGTTCCTCCCGGATCTTGAAGACCTTAGTGTTGATACGATATGTTCCCGGCCTGAGGACCGCTACCTGCGGGCCTTTGCATCCCCCGTTCTCAAGGAAAGCCTTGGCATCCTGGAAAGAGTTGCACTCAACTTCATCGCCAAGCAGGCGCCCGGTGGGGATTGGGATACCTTCAATGGATTCGACAACGCCAATAAAGGCTGGTTTAATCATCGTCACTTTCGCCCGCTCAATCTTCCAGATGAATGGGATCCTCCAGTAGAGACCGGGCATCAGGATGTCCGCCTGCACACCCACCTCGCCTTTGGTAGCGATGATCTGTCCCTGGGGGAGCGAGCGCCCAAGCATGTTCCTTGTCATTATGCCGACTTCATCATCCCTTACGAGAGTAAGACCCATAAGGAAGATGATAAGGGCTCCAAATGCAATCAGAATTTCACCAATCACAGTTACACCATCGATATCTTTCCGGTATGATGTAATTTTAATAAAAACTGTTTGTTTTGTTCCCGTTATATCTATACCAAGAAGTGAAATTCGTCGTGTACCTGGAATATGGGTACGTGAGTCTGTGTTCGATCGGTAGGATCCTGCTTTACCAGATTCCCGGCACGAGCCGATAGCGGGTTTTCGTACAATATTCAGAATAACCCGGAAGATCGCGTGCCAGCACGTCTTCTTCGTTGTGTATCCGCAGGATAATGGTGACCAGGAGCGGCGGGAACATGATGAGGGCAACATAGGATCCTAAAGCCAGCGGAGTAAAGAGGAACATCAGGAGAACCCCTGTATACATCGGGTGGCGGACCTGTGCATAGGGACCGGTCGAGATTACCTGCTGACCGTTTTCCACCTCGATGATCCGCGAGGCGTAGCTGTTCTCCCTCAGGGTGATGAAGAAGATCAGGTAACCGGCAAACACCATGATGTCGGCTGCAAGGACAAGCCATACCGGTACCTGCGACCACCCGAGCCGGAAGTCCAGTCCGGGAAGGATGATGCAGGCAAGGAATACTCCCGTCGAGAGCGTGATGATCCGTTTCTGCTCCGCTTCCTTCTCCCGCAGGCGCATTCGCCTTACTAGGAGAGCCGGATCGTGCCGGACCAGGAATACGAGGACAAAGAACATGGGGATAAAAAGCACGCCAAGATACAGCCATCCCTGCCAGTACCACAGCGTGCCTGCCGGGATGAGGAGGAGTGCAGCGATGACGATAAAGCCTCCGATGAGACGGAGAAGAATTGACTTTACAAGGCCGCGGGGGGGATTTCCCATAAAACAGGATGGATTCTTATGGTATATAGTCGATTGCGACAGGATCTGGCTCCGGTTATCCGGCCCACCATCGCGTTTTATGGCCCGTCAGATCCCGTTCATCTTCAGGAACCGCTCGTGGAGCCGCGTATCGTTGCCAAGTTCCGGGTGGAACGAGAGCGCTATATGTTTTCCCTGCTCAATGGCAACGATTCCCTGGTCAAGCCGGGCCAGCACGTTCAATGCGGGGTCTGCCCAGGTGACGACAGGAGCCCGGATAAAAATAGCGTGGAACGATCCTCCGTCGAGACCGGAAATGGGAAGATCCGTCTCAAACGATTCTCTCTGCCGCCCGAACGCGTTCCGGTCTGCTACCATATCCATGAGACCGAGGGGATGGATGCGGGGATCGGCAACCTCGGTTGCCATCAGGACCATACCAGCGCAGGTGGCAAAAATCCCGCCCTTGAACTGCCGGATCGGTTCGTACAGCCCGTTCTTGTCAATGAGCCGCGAGATGGTGGTGGATTCTCCACCGGGAATGGAAAGAACCGTACAGTCCGCAAGATCGGCCGGACTGCGTACTTCAAAAACCTCGGAGGAGGGGCCGTGGCCCGTCCGTTCGAGAGCGAGGAGGAACGCGTCGATATGCTCGCTCACGTTCCCCTGCAGGGCAAGGACACCGATATTAGCGTCCACGTGTCTGCAGCACCTCGTCTTCACGGAGCGTGTGGATGTCAAGGCCCGGCATCGCGTCGCCGAGACCGGTGCTGACTTTTGCGATTACTGTGGCATCATCGAAGTTGTTGACCGCTTCCACGATAGCTTTTGCCATTCGCTCGGGTTCCGTGGACTTGAATATCCCTGACCCGACAAAGACGCCGTCGGCACCGAGCTGCATCATCATGGCAGCATCCGAGGGTGTTGCAATACCGCCGGCCGAGAAGTTCACGACCGGGAGCCGTCCGCGTTCAGCACATTCGAATATGAGCTCGGCCGGTGCCTCGATCTCGCGGGCATAGTCGGCCATCTCCTGCTTGTCGAGCCCGCGGAGCATCCGGATCTCGCCCATGATCGTACGCATATGGCGGACAGCCTCGACAACGTTCCCGGTACCTGCCTCTCCCTTGGTCCGGATCATGGCAGCGCCTTCATTGATCCGGCGGAGGGCCTCGCCAAGGTTGCGTGCACCGCAGACGAAGGGGACTTTGAACTGCTTTTTATCGATATGGTATTGCTCATCTGCCGGTGTCAGGACCTCGCTCTCGTCGATCATGTCCACACCAAGGACTTCCAGCACCTGGGCTTCGACAAAGTGCCCAATCCGTACCTTGCCCATAACGGGGATTGAGACAGCTTCGATGATCTCGGCAACTTTCTCGGGATCTGCCATGCGGGCGACACCGCCCATTTTCCTGATATCAGAGGGAACCCGCTCCAGTGACATGACTGCGACTGCACCGGCATCCTCGGCAATCTTAGCCTGCTCGGCATTCACGACATCCATGATTACGCCCCCTTTCTGCATGGATGCAAAGCCGCGCTTGAGAAGCTCAGTGCCAAATCTCAGTTCTTCCAGTTTCATATGCCGGTACTATTAGTTATGATACCCAATAAAAACAGTGCACTACCAGCAATCGCGGTAAACATGAGGGTTACTGCCCGTGTTGCTGAAAGGATATCGGAACCTGCCTCATCCAGCGTTCGTACCCGGTCACCGATGGTGTAGACCCCGGGTTTCTCGAACCGAATCCCTGTACCGCCTGCCATTGCAGCCATAACGATCCCGCCATTGAATCCCGGGCGATTCCTCCCATCGCGGCGCATTACCCGTACCGCATCGCCAATCGTTCCTTTGGGAATAAACCACAGGAGAAGAAGGAGGACCGTAATCCGGGCAGGGATAAAATTGCAGATATCATCCATACGGGCTGCACACCAGCCAAGACGTTCGCGTTCATCACGGTAACCGAGCATCGCATCCATGGTATTGACCGCACGGAACGCTGCCGCACCGGCAAGGCCGAACACGGCAAAGAAGCAGAGTGGGGAGATGATACTGTCAGTAAGGTTCTCGGTCATGGACTCATAGCCCGCAGAAAGAACATGGTCACGATCCAGTTTCGCCGTATCGCGGGAGACCAGCATCCCGACTTTCTCTCTGCCCGATTCAACCCCGTCTTTTACTGCTGCCACAACCGCAAGCGTATGCTCCTCAAGGGACCGCCATGCAAAACAGCACTTCAGCAGGAACGGGGCGATGAGCAGGTAGATGGCCCAGGGTGCATACCACGAGAACAGGAGAAACGGGAGCGAGAAGATCGTTACCGTGAAGAGCCAGAATATAACACCCGCGAGACGCTGGATTTTTGGGGGATATGTCGCTGGTTTTCCCCACCAGCCGATCAGGCTGCCCAGGAGGGCAACCGGATGGTAGCGGGAATGGGGATCGCCGATCAACCGGTCCACGGCAAGCGCGGCACAGATGATGAGGGCAGTAAAGACTAATCCTGCCGGTACCATGTATTGAGAGCCCCGACGATGAGAATGAGAAACGCAGCAATATTCAGAAGCTCAATGGTGGGATAAAGAAGCCAGGTGCTGTATACAATTAAAGAGATCCCCATCAGGACCATGAGCATGTGCGGCCGCCCCTTTGCAACCGGCTGGAGCGGGAACTCTTCCTTCACAACAGGGCGCAGGCGCTGGATAGGGATGATATGAACCCGGAGCCCGGTCTTTACCGCACCATAGCCGGCAAGAATCTCGAGATCAAAAAAACCTTCCCGGCTTTCCTTCCGTATCGGGATTGTCAGCACGGACTCATCTACCACATACATATTCTCGTGGAAGAAGTCCGTGTACATGCTGGCATTGGATGAGCTGGCAGTGATATGGATTGGGGCACCCCGGTTCAGGAAATGCAGGGAAACACTGGTGCCGATCTCGACGTTGACATCCTCGCGGGGAAGGTCGATGGAGTTGATGCCACTGCGGTTGAGGTGGATATCGTATCCAGGTTCTGATCCTCCCATGCCGGGAGAGAGAGCCATGGAAACGGGCAGCGGGAGGTTCATGCTGGTACCTGTCTACTGGGGGGGTGTCCGGGGCAGCAGATCGGGGATACCCTCGTGAATGGGATATTCCACGTTGCAGGCGGCACAGTGGAGTCCGCCTTCGAGAATCTCTTTTTCATCTTCCTTCTCAACCCGGAGGGCGAGATCTCCCTTACAGACCGGGCAGCAGAGGATATCCATGAGCGAGCGTTTCATGCCAGTTCATCCCGAATATCGATAATCTGGGTCATCTCAGGGCCGGTAGAAATGAGCCCCACGGAGCAGCCGATATCGTCCTCAGCCTGACGGATGAAATCTCTGGCCTTCTTCGTGAGTTTGCTATAGTCAGTTAACCCGAAACAGTCCTTGTCAACCCGGTCAATCCCGGTGATGGCCGCGATGGTACATCCATTGATCATCGCCGAATAGCGGGCCATATCCCCGTCCCATCCGCCAATCCGGCGTTTCCGGTGGGTGACCGTGCCGAACTCCTGGATGCCCATGGCATCGGATGTGTCGACAGACATTTCGGTGCTGAACGGGCCTTCGCCCACCCTGGTCGGGTATGCCTTGAAGACAACGATAACATCGTCAATCTTTGTCGGGCCGACTCCATTGTCCGCAGCGATCTGCGATGCGGACGTGTCTTTACTGGTGACGAACGGGTAAGTCCCGTAATAAAGGGAGATTCCAAAACCCTGCGTGCCTTCGAGAAGGACGTTGTTGTTCTTTTTAAGCTCGTCATCAATTGCTTTTGGGACATCAAGCAGGTATTCTGCCAGTTCCGGCAGATCCTTTGCCTGAGGGGAAGTCCGCATGACGCGGTCGGAGTTGGCCGGACCGCAGCCTGAACCGGTGCTTCCGATCTTCTTTGAGAGGTGGGCACTTCCCTTGTCGCGGGCGATGTGGTCTTCTGTTATTATACCACAGCGCTTGTCGACAAAGACCCTCCCCCGGACACCAAGCATTTCGACTTCATGTTCCAGGACACGGGGATCGACGAGAACGCCACTCCCGATACAGAGCTTTGCATCCTTATAGACAAAACCGGACGGGACCATCCGGACACCATATTCCTTGGTCCCGACCTGAACGGTGTGGCCGGCATTCGGACCGACACCACCACGGGAGATGATTACAGGTTTATCCTTATAGGCAATATGGGCAACAACCTTGCCCTTGCCCTCATCCCCAAAAAATCCACCTACGATAATCGTACAGCTCATTGTCTTTCATGTAGTATTGGTTAAGTCCCAAAATAAACTATCCCTCATGAGAGCGGCAGCATTGTAGTGGCCTGCAGTATTGCGATAATACGGAGGATTATGAATATAAAAAGGGATCTCCCCGGGGTTTTTAATTCACAGGCCGTTGATAAAGATCTCCATTCTCCGAAGTGCTTCGGTCAGGTCCTTACGGGAGACCGCGTAGGCACACCGGAGGTGTCCCTCCCCACCCTCGCCAAAGACGCTTCCCGGGACAACCGCAACCTTCTGCTCCCTGAGCAGCTGTTCGGCAAACTCCACATCCGAGAGACCGGTCTTCTCAACGGAGGGGAACGCATAGAACGCACCTTCCGGTACATGGCAGGGTAGACCGACCCGGTTGAGACCGGCGATGAACAGGTTCCGCCGGAGCAGGTACTCGTTGACCATGCTATTTTTGTCTTCCTCAGCAGAGCGGAGTGCCTCGACTGCGCCTACCTGCCCCATTGTCGGAGCGCAGAGCATGACATACTGGTGGATCTTGAGCGCTGCATCGCAGATCTCTCTTGGGGCACAGAGATAACCGATACGCCAGCCGGTCATCGCGTACGCCTTGGAGAAGCCATTGAGGGTGATGGTCCGATCCCAGAGATCGCTCACTGTTGCAGCTGAACAGTGGCGTTTCTCGTACGAGAGCTCCGAATAGACCTCATCGCTGATGAGCAGGAGATCGTGATCGATAACCAGATCGGCAATTGCCTTAAGGTCACTTTCCGTCATCACCGCCCCGGTCGGGTTATTCGGGAAATTGATAATAAGGGATTTTGACTTTTTTGTGATCTTCTCGGCAAGCGAGTCCGGGTTCAGCTTGAAATGATCCTTCTCAGTACAGCGGACTGGTACCGGGATGCCTCCGGCAAGGGTGACGCAGGGACCGTACGAGACATAACTTGGTTGTGCAATGAGCACCTCGTCACCCGGGTCGGTGACAGCACGGACAGCGATATCGAGACCTTCCGAGACACCGGTCGTGATGACCATCTCACTATTACTGTTGTACCTGAGGTTGTAGGTCCGGGCAAGGTGCCGGGATAGGGCATCCCTGAGGCTCTGGAGCCCGCGGTTGGAGGTGTACGATGTTGTTCCCTGCTCGATTGAATAGATACTGGACTCGCAGATGTTCCACGGAGTACGGAAATCCGGTTCACCCACACCAAGCGAGATTACGTCGTCCATGGTTAGCACAAGATCAAAGAATTTCCTGATCCCGGAGGGCGGTATCTCCTGTGCCCGTCCAGATACAAAGTTGCGCATGGTACACTCCTTACATCGTATAGGGCAGACGTTCAGTCTCGGGTTGTTCAAAAAACGCGTTGCCATTTTCCTTGTAGGTCTTCATGACAATGTGCGTTGCAGTCTCCCGGATCCTGTCCATCGGCGCAACATGCTCGGAGACAAACCGTGATACTTCCTGCATGTTCTTGCCGGTCACGATTATCTGGAGATCATAGGTGCCGGTAATGAGTCGCAGGGTCCTGACCTGCCGGAAGCGGCAGAGCCGTTCGGCAATCCGATCATAGCCGAAATCGCGCTCGGGGCTTACTTTCAGCTCGATGATGGCGGCGACCTCGTCGTTTCCTGCCTTCTCCCAGTTAACCACTGTGGAATAGCCCTTGATGATCCGGGCTGCTTCCAGTGCCTGTACCCTTGCTGCAACCTCACTTGTGGGAAGGGACATCATGGTCGCAATTTCATCCACTGACAGCCGGCTGTTCTCCTCGAGAATTTTCAGGAGTACGAGATCTTTTTCATCCATTATTAATCACCTGAACCAGGTCTTGAGCCACTTGGCTTCCATCTGCGATACATCAAGATCCTTAAGTCCATTCAGACGCGGATCCTTGAGCACTACCTCGCGGATCTTGCCCGTATTGGAGTCAAACCACATCTCCTTGGTCCTACCATACCGTCCGCGGCTGACAACGCGAGTGTTGATAACTCCGAGCATATTCAGCTCGGATATGAGATCCGTTATCCTGCGGTGGGTGAGGACATCAAGCTCTATCGAGGGGGCAATATCCTGGTATATACGTGAGACTTCCCCGCTCGTAAAGATATTCTGGCCAAGCTGTTCCAGGATCAGCATTGAGAAGAGAATAAGCTTGCTCTGCGTGGGAAGCGTTGCGATGCATTCGATCATGCTGTCGGTTTCAATCTTGGCCTGTGCCAGCTTGACATGCGCCTCGGTCACCTGCGTGGAGTCGTCCCGGTCTGCAAGCTCACCGGAGATCCTGAAGAGGTCAAGCGCCCTCCGGGCGTCCCCATGTTCCTGTGCGGCAAGGGCCGAGCAGAGCGGGATGACTCCCTCGTCAAGGGCCCCGGGCATGAATGCACCATCAGCACGCTGGGCAAGGATATCCACGAGTTGCGGGGCATTGTAGGGCGGGAAGACGATCTCTTCTTCCGAGAGCGAGGAGAGAACCCGGGGGTCAAGGAAATCCTTGAAACTCAGGTCGTTGGAGATACCAATAATACTTACCTTTGAGTTCTTGAGATCCGAGTTGATCCGTGTGAGATTGTAGAGGGTATCATCCCCACTTTTCTTGACGAGCTTGTCGATCTCATCCAGCACGATGACAAGGACCCCGCCACCGGCTTCCAGCTGGTTTTTCAGCTCGGCATACACCTGGTCTGTCGGCCACCCGGTCATTGGGATGTGGGTGCGGGTTTTGTCACTTGCCACTTCGTCCGGGACATCGAGGCACTTTGCAATCTGGGCAAGCACCCGGTACTGGGTATCGATAACTTCGCAATTCAGGTGCACAATCCGGCAGAGGGTTCCCATCTTGGAGCTTGCTTTCTCCAGTTCGAATCCCACGTAACGGACACACGCCGTTTTCCCAGTGCCCGTCTTACCGTAGATGAGGATATTGGAGGGGGTTTCGTTCCGAAGAGATGGGGCTAGGATAGAAGCAACCTCATCGATCTGGGGTTTCCGGTGAGGCAGGATCTGGGGGCGGTACGAGTGTCGGAGCACCTCGCGATCCTTAAAAATCCTGTTGTTGGTAAGATATTTTTTGAATAGTCCGGTTGAGGGGTCTTCGGTATCGGGCATGATCACACAGTGGAGCTGAGAATAAGTGAGATAAGACTAAAAAACGATCGGTTAGTCCGGAATATAAACCCCTTTACTTCGTGTGGAAATCATTCAAATTCTGGTTTATTTTCAAAAATATTTGCAATTTAAGGTATGCCTGACTTTTTATTATTTATTTGAATGTCCCAAAAAAACCGGTAAAATATGGCATTGTTTTGTGTCTTCAATCCCATTTTATCCAAGTGAATACTGATTTTTACCAAAGGGGGACACCCCTTTGTTTCCTGTGGAACATATTTGGGAAAGGTGCACCTTTCCTAATTCATTATTATAAAAGAAGCCATTTTACTATATATCATTAATACTATATATAACAATTGAAATGATTTTTATGAAATGGTTCTTTTTTTGTTGTTTTACATTTAGAAAAACAGATTATTAACCATAAAAACAGAAATGGCAGCGATAAAAAAAGATTTCCACAGGAAATAATGGGGGGTGTCCGTGCAGATATATCAGAAATTCTGATTAGCTAAAATCAAAATGAGATTCTGCAACAGATCCCAAAATTCTCATTACCGATGAAGCGCAACATCACATCTGTTATGAATAATAATCATGTAAGATCCATCGATATAACTGGGGCTGTCATTACCGTTTCAAGCACTCGAACCATTGATAGCGATACCAGTGGAAAGACCATTATCCGTCTTCTTGAAGAGAAATCCATCCCCATCGGGTATTACATCATAGTTCCTGACCGGATCGAAGCTATCCGTAATACCCTGTTCACGGCTTTAAAAAAGTCCAACTGTATTATCCTTAACGGGGGAACCGGTCTCACCCACGATGACTGCACTATTGAGGCGGTCTCACCATTGCTGGAGAAGAGAATAGAGGGATTTGGTGAATTTTTCAGGACAAAAAGCATCATACAGATCAGCACAGCATCGATGCTCTCCAGGGCAGTTGCCGGTATTATCGATGGAAAAGCAGTTTTCTGTATCCCGGGATCAACACCCGCAGTAACCCTGGCAACCACCGAGCTGATCCTTCCGGAGATTGCCCATATCCTAAGTCATGCAAGTCGCTGAGCCAGATGGGATCAAATTCCTTTTTATTATCCCCCTATAGCCAGGAGTCTGTCCATTACCAATAGGAAACTGCAATAACATCTGCAATGTCTGGTCAGGTTCCTGGGCTTCGATACACTTTAAAAAGATGCAAAGAGTCAATGAGGTCTCAACCTCCAGCGTATCCGGATAGAAACCCTGTCTTTCACTTCGGATCCAATCCCCGTAAAAATAATTTCAATCACCCACTCAGCCCCTGCTAAAAATTTTTCTGGCAGGACTCGGTTGATCAGTGAACCATCGTATCTCGGAGAACGCAAAATTTTGTAGGTTGTACAACCGGTTGAAGGTTAATTATCCTACAATCGCGTCCTGAATTAACACCCCGTGATCGCGATTAAAAATTTTTTTCCCGGATTCCGCTGTAAAAGGATGCCGGTCAGAAGTTTTCAAGTATTATCCGGACAAGGGTTTTGTCGAATCCGCATGAGATTTTCCTGATATGCAGAGACCTTTTTTCCAACCTGGGCACTACCGGAAGGGCACCAGAAAATCTTGTAAATAATGGAAGGAGTGAACCTTATCGGAGGACCTGCAGCAGGGCAACCCGTTCCACCACCAGATCTACGATTCGTACTGATCCACCGGCGGCATCAGCCTCATCTTGTGAGACAGCGAAAATCTCCATCAGCCGATCCTGTTTTGCCAGGTCGATCCGATCCCATTCCACTCCTACTGTGAACCGGAACAGTTGTGAAAGCTCTGCCCAGCAGCCTTCTCGTGCCGGTATACAGCAGACCCAGAGCCGGTTTTCCCCCTTCAGGATACCAAAAGATGTCGCAATAGTGCACTGGCGCGACCCGGCGGCATAGAGGAGCGCCTCCATCTCGACTGTGTTCGAGATGTTCTCTCCCTCATGGAACGCCCTGGATGCCAGCATCACCGCAACTTCTGCATGCGCCCTGCCCGCAATCATATCGGCATTAAAACAGATGATATGTGTATCATGGGCTGCAGCAATACCCTGAAGTTGCCGGAGGAATACAGAACGGTCGGCGATTGTGCAGGATGCAGCCCGGATATCACAGTCAGCTGGCGCAAACGACATTTGATCACCCGAAGTATGAGAACGTTGATTGTCCTGCTTTATTATGCTCACCTGTACTTTTTGGTTCAGTTTTGGTCGTCCGCCCGGTTTTCTCCGTGGGGATCTTCTTTCCCCCGTCGAGTTGGGCAAAGATCTGCTCGGCAATACCGCGGCCGATTATCCGGGTGACCGATTCAATTCCCGCTACACGGACCGCATCGGGAGAAGTGATGGAATTGTTGAAGAGCCGGCGCGCCCGGACCCGTCCGATGCCCCGCAGTTTTACGAGCGGCAGGAGTTCGCGCCGTATCCCGTTCTTCATACAGGTCTCGTAATCACGGACCTGCGGGTGGAAAGCCGGTGCGAACATCCGTGCAAGCTCCGCGGTGGCGTGCAGTAGCCAGTTGACACTCTCGACCATGCCGAATACGTCACCGGGCCCCACGGAATAGCGCTCGCAGATCTTTGCATCCGGCATCTCATCGGCCCAGTCCGAGAGGAGCATCGTGGTTTTGATCGCCCGGTAATAGTTCTCCGTCTCATCCTCATCATCCGGCATGGGAAGCCAGAGATCTTCTTCGTGCTCGTCGATCATCCGGTCGAGCTGGGTCTGGTCCGCATTACGGACATAGAGCCGGGGCATGTCGGGCGTGCTGCAGATGAGCTGGAGAAGGCCGGTGTCGGCATATATATCCCTCTCCCGCAGCGTGGAGACAATCATTGCCGCACTCCGGGGATCGATATAGAGCCGGGAAACAAGGGAACCTAACTCGGTTGCCCCGATATGTTCGCCGACCTCCATTACCATCTCCGCATTGATAAGGAATTTTAATGCCGTGTCAACCGCCCGCTGCATGAGCCGGCCGTGGCGGTGCTCGTGGACATAGAAGCTCCGGTTCATGAACAACGTGAGCTCGCTGTGGGTACCGGCAAATCCCGATGCGATAAGGGAGAGAATATGCGTATACAGGGCTGTGGGTTCGGCGATTTTGGAATGCACATCCTCAGCAGGAGCCTCAATATACTCGGAAAATAGCGTCCCGACCTCATGCTCGTCCTTTGCGATGAGAACCGCTTCCCCGTACGGGTCGAGCCGGGGCCGGCCGGCCCGTCCTGCCATCTGGTGATATTCACCCACCGGGATAGGCAGCATCCCCTCGCCGGCAGTAAACCGGCGGTAATCGCGGATGATAACCCGCCGTGCCGGGAGGTTCAGACCTGCTGCCAGCGTGGGTGTTGAGGAGATGCTTTTAATGAAACCCTTCCGGAACCCCTCCTCGACAATCTTCCGCTCATCGCGGCTCAGGCCCGCGTGGTGGAAGGCAGCACCCTTTTCAACGCAGACGGCAAGGCTCTTGCCCATCTCGGTCTCTGCGGAGGCGGCGAGCTTTTCGGCAAGGGCTTTAAGTTCCGGCTCCCCGCTCTTGATCGCCCCGGCCGCCCGTTTGGCAAACGCCTCTGCATTTCGTCGTGAGGAGACAAAGACAAGGCATTGTCCCCCCTCGGCAATGGTATCAAGGCAGAGGTTGAGATCCTCGTAGTTCTTCGATACTTGTTTGACCGGGCGATCCCCTTCCCGGAAATGGATCCGGTTGTCCCAGAAAACACCCTGCCGTAGGTCAACCGGACGCCAGATGCTGGTAACAAGTTCCGCATCCAGCCAGCCAGCGAGCAGCTTGGAGTTACCGATGGTTGCCGAGAGGCCTATAACCTGCATATCCTGTTTCCGGCTCCGCAGCTTGGCAATCACCATTTCGACGGTTGGCCCGCGGTGATCAGAATCGATGAGATGGATCTCGTCAATAACGAGAAGCGTGATCTCGCTGATCCAGCGGGCATTGTTCCGCAGGAGCGAGTCGACCTTCTCGCTCGTGGCAACGATGATATCGTTCCTGCCCAGCGTATCATCGCGGCGATCGAAGTCGCCGGTTGCGATCCCGACACGGACTCCCTTGCCATTGAACTCATCGAATTTTTCGCTGGCGAGAGCCTTGAGGGGGACAATATAGAGGCACTTCCCGTGTCGGGCGATTTGGGCATGCATTGCCATCTCGGCAATGAGTGTCTTGCCGCTTGCGGTAGGGATGGCGACGAGCAGGTTCTTCCCGTCGAGCATCCCCCGCTGCACGCATTCCGCCTGGGGAGGATAGAGCTCAGTGATACCGCAGGCGAGATACCGCTCTTTGAGATTCTCCGGAACCGGGAGTGTCTCAGTCAGCATGGCACACCTTTCCCGGGAACCCCTTTAATTCCACTCAAATTCGCTGGCATTTTAGTCCTTTTGGACAATACTAACCTTAAAACCGAATTATTCTCCACAGGAAATGAAGGAAAATACATAAATATGAATTTGGGATTTTGCTGAAATTCCCGAATCAGTAATAATAACTGATCATATCCTGTTTGGCCTCTTTCTTCTTCCGGTCAAGGAAAGCAAAGACGTTCTCGTGAGGAACGCCTTCGATTAGCATATCGATTGCTGCCCGCGCCGTCTTGAGCTGTTCGGGATACCCTATAAGAGCCACGGTCTTGCCAAAGACCGAGATCTCGACATCGGTCATATCCTCGATCTGCTCCCGGGCACGGCCATCTTTGCCGATTATCCGTCCCCTGAGCCGGTCCAGCTGCCGGGGGGTATCGACCATGGTGCCGAGATCGATGACATCCAGGAGGAGATCCTCATCCTCGATCATCTCGAACGCGCGTTCAGGAGAGAACCCCCGGTTGATGGCATTGACAATCTCAACGGCTCTCAGGAGAGGAATGGTATTCTCCTCGGTCCCCTCGATTTTTACGAGCCCTTCTTTGGAATCAACGGATATCGTTGTGTGTGTCTTTGTCTCGAGTTCTTTTTTGGTTGCGCCACCCTTTCCGATGAGCACACCGACCCGGCTTCCCGCAATTTTTACTTCCTGCATCATTTTTTTTATTCACCTGTATTTTGGATATCGGGATTCCTGTTGTTCCATTAATGTGATTTTACTCCATGATAAGCAACTATCATGGTTCGGCAGCATTGAGCCCGGTCACCGCATTGAAAATTTCTACATCGTTCCGGATATCACAACGATTTTTAAAGAACCGGTTGACGTTCCTGATATCCCGCATCAGGAACGGGAGAGCCCGGGGGTGATCACGGGTGACGGACTGGCCCATATCTATGAGATATGGTTTGTCGCTGTATAAAATGTTGAACTCGCTTAAGTCAGCATGCACGAGCTCAGCTTTCTTGTAGAGTGTATCAATCGTGCCCAGGATCTGGGCATAGGTTTCTTGGGGATCTTCGAGTTCAACATTGCGGAGCTGGGGATACGGGATCTCTCCCTCGCCAAGGAACGACATGATGAGGATGTTCCGGTCCCAGACAAGGGGTTCGGGAACAGCGATCCCGGCATCCTGTGCCCGGACAAGGTTCGAGAACTCCTTTTTTGTCCAGGCGAAGATGAGCTCCTTTTTTGCTTTTTTCACATGGGAGAAGCGACGGTCACCCATAATATACGAGCTCATCGTAGTGAAATTGGCAGTCCGGATCCGGTAGATCTTGATGGCAACGGCACGCTCGTCCCTCTCTGCATAGAAAACATTGGCTTCTTTACCCGTACTGATCGAGCCGCCAAGGACGGAAAACCATTTCTTGTGGACCAGTTTATAGAGTGCAAGGAGGGTTACGTCATCAAAGACATCCTCCCGCACCTTGAGGTCATTTGCATCCTTGATCCGGACACCCATCTCTTCAAGCCGCTGGTCAAACCGGTCCAGTTCTTTATCGATATCTTTTTTGGAACTCACGAACGGGTCACCATGTGCACTGACACTTACTTGATGTATTCCCTTACCGGGGCAAGGATCTCTACGAGAGACTCCCCGCATGCTTTCTTGAGATCCATGGGGTGGACCTCGCCCTTACCGTACGCGGTCTCAAGATCAGCATAGGATGAAAATGCCCGGTCCCCGCCGAACTTTTCCGGCCGTTTTATGGTGATTTCAGGAAGACGGGGGAAGACGTGGTGCTGGAAGATCTGGAGGATCGGGTTCTCTGCAATTTCCGGTGGGCAGAATGCCTTCTGGCATTTCTTCCTGATCTCGTCTTCTGTGTCAGCCACGGAGATATAATTTCCCTGTGATGAAGACATCTTCTTGCCGTCGAGCCCGTTGAGGATCGGCGTGTGGATACAGACCGGTGCCTTATACCCGAAGTTGATGAGGTGTTCGCGGGCGAGCATGTGGATCTTCCGCTGGTCGATACCCCCCACCGCGGCATCAGCGCCCAGCATGGCGATATCTGCCATCTGCATGATCGGGTAGATCATCTGGGAGACCGTCGGGTGGTCCATCTGGCGCCCCACCTCATCCATGCTCCGCGTGGCACGGTTCAGGGTGATCTCCTGTGAGAGCCGGAGGACCAGCAGCTGATAGTCCCGGTCGAGCTGGAGCTCCGATCCAAGAACATATTTCACGTTTTTCAGGCCAAGCCCCTCAAAGCAGCGCTTGTTGTACTCGGCAAGCTCCCCAACCTTATCCATGGTCCCTTTCCGGTTCAGGAAGGCATGGAGATCGGCAAGGAGCACAGTGACTTCAAAGCCGGCAGCCTGCATATCTACCAGCTTGTTGATCGTTACAAGGTGGCCAAGGTGGATCTCGCCGCTCGGTTCGTAACCGGCATATACCCGTTTCGTGGGCTGTAAAAGAAGCGCCCGGAGGTCATCATCCGTGACGACCTCGACAGTGTTCCGGGTAACACGTTCGTATGCGTCCATCAAAAAGAATGGGTGATGATGAGAGTTAATGGTTATTCTGGATGGTTTTGAAATTGAGGGCAGCATTTGTTGCTGCTATTGATTTGGTTGAATCTTTCTCCCCGCCCATCATGGCACGGATTGCATCGACGTTCTCGACCACGACATCGGCTTCCTGGTGGATGGCCTGGAAGAAGCAGAGCTCGTTCTTGTTCGCGTAGATTGATTCCTCGAAGATGCAGTTCTCCCACAGGTCGGAGCGTGGCCGGCCAAGATCCATGGCGAACTCCTTGAGTTCGGCTGTGCTCTTGAGACCGGCACTCTTTTTGATAAGCCCGAGACGGGGGTGCTTATTGATGATTTCCAGGACCCTCTCCTGACTGACCGGTTTTTTCGTCGTCATCTGGATTGCATGCATGTGCATCATCGTTGTTGGTACAATCATGGCCATCGTTGTGATCGAGATGTGCGGCAGCACGGAGAGGACGTCCGGGCCGTGGTGACTGGGAACGGTCACCGGGTCGAGGACGATTGCATCGATCGGTCCCTTCTTGATCTCACCCGGGTCGGAACCTCGACGAACCATGATTGCGTGGACATGGGTGACCCCGAACTCCCTGTCGATCTCGTTAATTATCCGGCAGAGCCCGGTCGTATTGCAGGAGACCACCCGGACAAACTGCCGCCCTACGGCATCTTTGTAGTTGCAGGACGAGTTGAAGGAGAATCCTGCCAATTCGTGCTCCTCGCCACCCTGCCAGAGCGCCTTGACACCGAGCTTCTCATACATCGCCTTGTTCGTGGCACCGACTTTTCCCGGGGTTGCATCAACAACAACATCCGCCGCTTTGCACATGTCCTCGACACTGCCGGCAACCTTCAGGCCCTCCTTCTCGAATGCCGCCTTTTTGGTAATATCGGCGATATACAAGGGGTATCCCCGCTGCTTTGCAACAAAAGCCTCGGCGTTCGGACGTGTCTTGGAAACCCCGATCACCTTCATGTCCTTCTGAGCAGCCACTGCATCGGCAACGCGCTTACCGATGGTACCATACCCGTTAATGGCAACCTTGATCATACAATCGTACATTGCGCCGGAATGGAAAAAACTATCCGAACTATTCCTGTAGAATAATATGGAATTATCATGGTATCATTTAAAAACCAAACGGAGGTAGAATAGTGGCGATTTTTGAAAATGATGCCCATATTAATCCCTGATTAGTTTCAGCAGATATTTAAACAATCAAGAATAATATCTGAATAGTTATGAATGTACCCTGGCTGAGCGCGTCTGACACCCCGATACAGTGGTATCAGATTTCAGCTATCGGCATCATCATCTTCTTATCCGGTACAGATGCATTCTTCTGGACCTCCATGTTCCTTGGGATCCTGATACCGCTCTTCGGTCTCCTTGCCCTCGTGGTCGGCCTCATCATGATCGCCTTCTCAATCAGTTTCAGGCAGGACCTGGTCTATCGCTTCCCCATCTTTTTTGCCGGCATCATATCTCTGGTTGTCGCGGCCATCGCCCTCATGATACCGGGTCTCATCGAACCCCCTTTTGTTATCATTCTTGCCATACTTGCCATCATCAACAGCATCCTGCTCATCCTTGTTGGCTGCACAGTCTCTGATCAATGGAAAACACGGCTCGTCATCGTGCTCTTCGGGTTGCTGACTCTCTTTTTGAGTATCCTGATGGCCCTCTTCCCCGTGCTCTCGGACATTGCCCTTGTTAAAATCTGGGGAATTTATGCCTGGGTTATCGGGGCCTTGTGCATCGCTGCCGGAATCTCCATGAGGAACAACGGAATATCGGATTCCGAAAGCCCGTCCATCCTGGCGCTCCCCTAATTCTCCCCTTTTTAAACCCGATCGCGATTCGGAACACCGATGTGTGTGATATTTCGGCATACTCATTAAACAGGAATCGTTGCTGTTCAGATGAAGAGGCTCTGGGCTTTCACAACCTCCGTGCTGTCTTTTGCCTCTGCATACAGCTCCAGTGGCTCCTTATTGACTTCCAGGAAACGGATTCCCCAACTGACCTTTCCGAGGATCTCACCTGCCCGCTCTTTCTCCCCCATGATAAAAAGCGCCGCTGCAATTGCCTCTATTGAAGTGAGCTTGCAGGGCTTGCCAAAATTTACCGGGTTTGCCGCCACCAGGAACGGAAGTGCCCTCCGTATCTTCCATGAAGCGATCTGCCCGGTATCCAGCACCACCCACGAGCAGTCCAGCGCAGTGATGGACTTCACGAAACGGTCTGCAGGAGATAGTGCCTGTTCCGCAGTGGGGTCCAGGATTAGCGTGTTCCGCGGTATCTGCGGGATCCTGGTAAATATTTTTAAAAATCCTGCCCTCTCCAGTTTTTTCACGGTACACTTCCGGGGGTCACAGCTGTTGTCCCGGTAGGCATACAGGGGTATCATTGATCATCTGTGCGTGCACACACTGTAAATAATGTACGTGCTCTGCAGCCCGTGTATTCTCAATCCCCGTTTGAGGGCAGAAGGGATCACAAAACCTTCTGATATTGCTCTCTTCAACCGGGTGCAGGAACGGTGCAGGAAATTCTCCGTCGATATGGTGCCGCTCCCCTGCCCAGAGACCCTGTATCTCGGCAACGGCCGGAAGCCCGGGACATTTCTTGAGCGCCTGAACAGCCCGGTGTTTCACACCCTCATGGACGAACTGGAGGGGCAAGTGAAACAGATCATCGGGAATCGCGACCTTCCCCTGTGCATCGTGGGAGTGAACTCTTCGCCAACCTGCGGGGTCACGAGTACCTATTATGGGAGTTGGGGAGATCAGCCGCCGAAACGAGCGGGTCGGGGTGTTTTTCTCTCGCGGTTCCCGGACATCCAGGCGTTCGATGTTGCCGCATTTGCCCGCTACCGGGTATACCTTGCCGCCCCGCTCTTCTCTGAAGCGGAACGCTCCTACAATGCGGTGCTCGCGGCCCTTCTTGAAAAGAACCTGTTTGAAGTGTACCTTCCCCAGGAAGCCGGAGATGATTCCGATACGCGGGGGGACCCGGAACAACACCTGCTTTTCCGGAAGAACCGGCAGGCGATTGAGGATTCGGATATCATTGTTGCTGTCATCGATGGAGCGGATGCGGATTCAGGTACCGGGTGGGAGATGGGGTATGCCCATGCCCGGAAAAAACCGGTCATTGCCCTGCGAACGGATTTCCGCAGGGTCGGCGATCATGAGCATGTCAACCTGATGCTCGAACAATCGGCAATAGTTGTCACCACTTGCGACCACCTGCTGGCAGCACTCCCGTCTCCTCTCCTTCCCGGGGTGGATATCTGACCCTCGTGGAGAAACCGGATCCGGGTGAAAACGGGATAATTTTTAAAAAAAAGCGGCAGGAATCCCACAAAACTCCAAAAGCAATAAACTATATCAGAATATTTACGAAATAGTACCTGATTACCGATGGGGAAGAAACGAGAGGATCATGGAAAGGGCAAGACGGGAGTTGATCATGAATGTAATCTGGACGGGGATTACGTCTCACCGATCCGGTCCTGCCGGGACCTTTCCCTTGCAACGATCAAAGATACACTTACCCACAGCAGGTATATGCAGCTCCTCCTCTCCCTGTCTATTGTCGGGTTTTTCCTGCGGTTTTATAACCTTGGCTTCAATTCGCTCTGGCTGGATGAGGCAACGACATTAAACGTCTCAAAAGCCTCGTTTTTGGAGATCTGGCAGACCTCGGTATCCGGGGAATTCCATCCCCCCCTCTTTAACTGGATCACGCATATCATGCTCATGTTCGGCCAGAGTGAGGTTATTCTCAGGCTGGTTCCGGCAATTTTCGGAACCCTTGCCATTCCTGTTTTTTATTTGATCGGAAAAGAATTACGGGATAAGAATGTGGGAATTATCAGTGCAGCCCTTCTTACCGTTTCATATTTTGGCATATTCTACTCCCAGGAAGCCCGGGCGTATTCGATGGTCCTGTTCGTCTTCTCGCTCGCGGTTTTATTTTATCTCCGGGCACTGAGGACCAATACCCTCTCCGACTGGGCGCTGTTTGGTATTTTCTCAGCAATTGCCGTCTGGACACATTATTATACGCTGATTGCGATTGGCGTTATATATCTCCATGCAATTTTCATGTTAAGGGATCGTTTGAAAAAGGGTCTTGGGGAAGCAAAATACCTGCTCGCAAGTGTTGGCATAATGACCGTTATCAGCCTGCCCCTGCTCATCCTTGTTATCGAACGATATTTCACACTGACCGCATCTGCCCCGACCTATGGGGTTCTTGGTCCGGTCCTCATCCAGGAAACAATTGTCAGGTTTTCCGGGGGATATTCCCAGTTCAGCGGTATAATTGCAGTGGTATATTTCATCCTGATGGTGGCAGGTCTGGTTTTCCTGATCTCAGAAAACCGCAATAAAGCCCTGTTATGGGGGATGCTCCTGGTCCTTCCCCTTGCAATCAGTATCGTGCTGTCATCAAAAATGACTATGAACCCACGGTATCTCATCTATCTCCTCCCGGTGTATTTTACCGTCATTGCCATGGCATATCCGCTCATACACAAGCTGATACCTGACAGGAAGGCGCTCTATGCATTCGTTTTAGTAATTTTGATCATTAACGTGCCGCTCCTTGCAGGATATTACGGATCGTTTGTCAAGGAAGACTGGCGAGGTTTAGCTGCCATCGTCCAGTCAGAAACCCAGGATGGCGACCTGGTGGTTCTCGCCCCGGGCTATATGTCACAGCCTTTTGATTATTATTATTCGAATGCCACCGACAGAACGATCAAGAATGGTGCATATACGGGAGAAGAGCTGGATTCTCTTTACCTCTCCAAAGGGAACCATTCGATGTTCATTGTTGTTACTGGGGATATTACTGCTGCCAATCCCAAGGGCGATGCCCTTTCCTGGATGAATGAACACGCCAAAGGTATTACCCAGCATACCGGGGTTTATCTCCTGGTTGCGGAATAACTCCAAAAAGTTTTGATCGTTATGTACGACCTGACCGTAATCATTCCCACCTTCAACGAGGAAGCGAATATCCGCAATATCGCCATGGCAGTGGATGCGGTTTTTCACGAGAACTCCCTGAATGGCCAGATCCTTGTGGTTGATGATAATTCAGCCGATTCTACCATCAGTATTGTCAGAGCTCTCATGAGAGAAAAAAGGAATATTGAGATTATCGTCAGGGAAAAAGACCATGGGCTCTCCCAATCCGTTGCCGAAGGTTTTTCCCATGCAGCATCCGGTGTCTTTGTAGTCATTGATGCTGATTTTTCCCATCCCCCGGTCATGATCCCGAAAATGTATGCAGAGATACAGAAGGGAAATGACATTGTCATCGGCAGCCGGTACATGAGTGGCGGTGGGATCCGCGAATGGCCTCTTAAACGAAGGGTAATTTCCCTTGGTGCCACAATTCTCGGGCGTATTCTCTTCCCCACGATAACTGATCCGGTCAGCGGTTTTTTTGCCATACAAAAAAATGTGGTTTTGGGCGCACCGCTTAAACCACGGGGCTATAAGATCCTACTTGAGGTTTTGGGAAAAGGGCAATGGCAGAATTCAGTGGAAATTCCCTTTGAATTTGTCGACCGGGAGATTGGGGCAAGCAAATTAAAATTAAAAACAATTATCGAATATGCCCTGCAGGTTCTGGATATCCTGATATTTTCCCTGCTCCACCGGCATAATCCTGCAGCACGGGAATGGAAACGGGTTCTTTTCCGGTGCACACCCCGTAAGTAGGGAGGATATCCCCACCCCCTGCCTGCCCGCATTCTGCATGCCAAGCCCCATTGTTTCCTGTGGAACTCACGTCTGCAAACTGCATTTTTTTGCATAGGCAGACTAGGGGGTAGTGTCCCCTCGCTTAGCTGGAGGCACCCCCTCCCTGCATTGACAAAACTGTGATTCGTGTGGAACTTCAGATGGAGAGGGATTTTTTCAGCAGTTCCGTAAAATCTTCTGAGTGGAGGGTTCAACCCGTTTTGAAAACCGGAGGGAGGGTGGTTGGCCGGCAACCCCCCTCTCAACAGTGGGTCAAGCTGCCTTTCCGAAAACATCTGGATGTCATTTCCCATGGAACATTCGATGGAATGACATGGCCGGCAGGGCTGGCAGATATGGTACGGGGGGGTTCGATCCGGCTCACCAACGGCAGTACAGGTATGGCCCGGCCGGGCAGTGAGGCGTACACGATCAGGGTACTGGATACGGATTGCGCGAGCCCGCTCATAGTTCCTGTGGTGATTGTCAGTGTCGGGCTCATAGCAGCGGCCGGTGCCGGCCTGTTTTACCGGAAAATCAAGGGATCCCCGTAATTTTTTCCGTACATTTGCAGGGTTTCATCCTTTTGTAATTCAGGTACCCGCCCATCAGCCGGACCGCACTCCGCGGATGCAACACTAAACAGGGGTTATCAGGTCAATCCTTCATCTGCCCGGCAAGGGAATCTGCAACCTGCTCCATCGTAACCGGCAGTGTCTTTTCGAATGGGACCGACCAGTCGAAGAGGATTGCATCGACTGTGGCGGTCCCGCGGATGGTAACCTGCACCCCGCCCACCGTGACAAATGTTGTAAGTGCCCCGATGAGGGCAGCGTTCTGCGAGCGGACCGGCACGCGGAGCAGGGTGCTGCCCCGGGCCGCGATCTTCACCCGGCCGGTGTTGCCATCAGCAAGCTGCTGATCTGATTTACCTGCACTGCATAGAACGGTAAACGAGAGTTCCTTTAAGGTAATACCGAGGGGATTGTTGTTCTCCACCTGGATCACTACCTCAAGATCTAGGGAGGAGATGGAGATCTTCCGGAGCCGGACATCTTCAAGCGTGATGACCGGGTCGTGGAGCAGGAACATTGTTAGAATGTTCGCATGCACATCCTATAAGTGTTGCATGTGCGTCCGTCCTATCCCCGTGCCCGGAGTTCCCGCTCCATTGCTGCGAGGCAGTCTGCGGCCTGCTCATCCGTCATCCCCGGGTCCTTAAACCTGGTGAACCGCTCGCAGACAAGGTCCGGGCACTTTCCGCAGTGCGGGAGTTTTCTCTCGTTTACGCAGCAGTCATAGACCGGGCAGCACTCGACGTTTGCAAGCGCTGTCCAGAATGGTTTTCCCCTCGTTGCTTCGCATCCCGGGCATTCCTTTTTGTGGTGGTCGCACCCGGTGCAGGAATACCCGCAGACCGTTTCGATCTTCTTTGTTGCCATGAAAATCTGTTGTTAAACGGGTAGCATAAAGGTAGAGAATGGGCGCCGCGAAAGTAAAAAAAGCGGGGATATACGTGCTTACAGGAACGTGAGCGGGTGGAGTTCCTGTGCACTTCCTGAACCGGTTTTGATCCGCCCGATCAGGTCCAGTTCGGTTTTCAGCCCGAGTTCTTTGCTGAACCGCCCGGCCTGCTCGATCTTGTCGGCAGTAATGGCGTACTTGTCCGGAAATGCTGCGGGGGATGCGTGGTACAGGAGCGCTTCTGCGATGAACGTCTGGATCATCCCCCACCGTGACGAGATCTGGCAGTAGATCTCGAATGCATTCGCGTATTTCGTGGCAAGATCTTTTGGCAGCGGCCTGTTACATTTCAGGAAGGCGACCCGGGCAAGTTCGCACTCCGCAATGAGGCTGTTGGCATACCAGTTGATGTTTCGTATCCGCTGGGCCAGCTCCTTTGCCTCCTCGCAGGTCTTTGCCGCGGCAGCAAGGTACTCCTCAGCAGCCGTCCCTTCCGAAGCGAATGCCCTGGCCCGCAACAGCTCGGCCTGCTCCGGGAGCAGCCAGACCAGGCCCCGGACCATCCCCTTACGGTAGATCTGTTCAGCGTCTGCGTAACAGGCCTCCGCCTCGTCCAGCCGTCCCGATATGCGGTGGACCGAACCTGCCCTCCGCAGGATATCTGCCCTGAGTTCCTGCACATCCGGGTTCTCTCTTTTAGGATCTGCTGTGGTGCAGAACTCCAGTGCCTGTGCAAACCGTGCGGGCGCATGCACCGGGGTCAGGTCGCCGCAGACGAGCTCCACCTCGCCGGCACCAAAGAGGCTCTTTGCCCTCGCGATTGGGGTGGTATCCCTTGCCTGGCAGTCCAGAAGGAACGCCTCTTTTGCACCTGCGAGGTCGTTGAGGTGGAGCAGGATGTGCCCCTCCGAGATCCGCGACGCGTCAAGGATTGCGGGAAGGGGGAGTCCCTGGAGGCCTGCCAGTTCAACGCCCTGCCGGAATGCGTTGTACGCCTCCTGGTACTGGTCGAGGATGTGGAAGAAGTCCGCGTACCAGAGGTAGAATCGGACCTCCCGCTCCTCATCCGGGGCGGTGGCAACGAACCGCAGGAAGTCCCGGGCAATGAGCCCGTCGATATCGCTTGCGGGTACCTTGTCCTCGTAGATGTCCTCGTAGATGCCTTCGAGGTAGTCGCCGACCGCAGTCTCGTTACCGAGAATCTTCTGGAACGCTTTGTAGGCTGCGTCGATTTCGTGGCTCCGTTCCGTCCGCTCCCCAACTGCAGTAATGTACCGCGGATGGGGGACCAAAGCACCGTTATCGGATGCCATCTGCGAGAGCTCGTGGATGAGGATGGTGAGATCAAGGAGCCCCTCCTGCGGCCGGTTCCGGCACTTCGCAAGAATGTACTGGTTGAAGATCCACGGGCGGCGGATGTAATAGTAGGGATTGGTGCGCTCACTGCCCGCCCGTGCAAGGATGCCGCGGGAGATGAGGACTTCGAGCCGTTTGCGCAGTGCGGACTCGGTGATCCTCTTCCCCTCAGTCCCGCCGCCCGCTCCATTGACAATATCGAGGATCTGGCGGAGGTGCAATGGCCCCTCGTACAGCGCAAGGAGGGTCTGCCTGCCGGCAGCGGAGAGGTTCTGCTCGTCCTCCACCATCCGCTGGAAGGTTGTCCGGTCTGGATACATAGTATACATACAGTGTCAGGCTGGTTCTATTTATAAACCGTTTTTTTGTCCCCTGCAATCAGGTCCATGGTCTCCCCTGAATGGAAAAAAACCGCGGCAATTTTTCCAATTTCCCGTGTTTTTTATCCCCCATCATCCAACAACGTGATCAGGCCCGGAACACCCGGGCAGGAGTGAGTAACCATGACTTCAAGAATGTCAGGCAGGGAGTTTGAAAACGACGAGGAATTCTTCCGCTACTATTCCGGATACCATGGCAGGAACCGATCCCTGTCCTCACTCTGGGAGTTACTCAATGCGACACCCCTCCCGTCGCATGCAGGATTGATCGGAAACCTCCCCGCTGAAGCGTGAATGAAACCATCATGCATTTCAGACCTCTGTAAATACCCGTGCGATGCCAGCAGGAACACACCTATCTCTCCAGATGCGGGCCCTCCCGGGATTTCCCCTTTTTCCTTGTTTTGGGATAATTCCCTGAATGATGAGGGCCCTGATAATTTTCCCTGAGACCCCGCATACGGATCCCCTACAGCCAGAACTCCCTGATTATGGAACTATCCGACCACAAAGCACTCTAATTCCTTCCTCCAACCCTTGAGGTATAATGACACTCAATCCGTTTTTTTACCATATATTCGAGTCCCTCCCCCGGCAGGGGCCCGGGTGCATGAGTGCGACGAGGAAAGCGTTTTCCTATCTTCCCCCACTCTCAAAGGATGCGAATATCCTCGATATCGGGTGCGGTTCAGGAACCCAGACGCGGGATCTCGCATCACTCACCAGCGGGACCATCACCGCGGTTGATAATCACAATCCGTTCCTCGATATTATCGATGCAAAGGCGAAAGAGGATGGTACTGCCGGGCGGATCAAAACCGTATACGCTTCGATGGACGCCCTGCCCTTTGAACGAGGACAATTCGACCTCATCTGGTCCGAGGGAGCCATTTTCATTATCGGTTTTGAAAAGGGACTCTGGACATGGAAACCGTTCCTGAAAAAGGGAGGTTACCTGGTTGTATCAGATGCCGCGTGGTTCGAACCAAACCCCCCGGACGAACTTGTCCAGTGGTGGGAGAAGGAGGGATACATTCCCAAAACGGAGGGCCAGCTCAGGGAACTTGTGAAGATAGCGGGGTATCGCCTCATCGCAACGTACCGGCTGCCTGAGGCCGGGTGGTGGGAGAACTACTATGTCCCGATGCTTGCCCGTATCGCGGAACTGAAAACAACCCACGGGAGCGATCCAGAGCATGCCGCGATTCTTGATTCTCTTGAGGCGGAAGCGGAAACGTACCGGAAGTACCAGCGGTATTACGGGTATACGTTCTTCATCATGCAGAGCATGTGAAACCCCGGGTCAGTGGTGCCCGGGCTTCTTCATGCAGCGCGAAGAACATGCTTCGATGGAGAAGTTCTCCCTTTTCATGGTCCATTGCAAAAGCGGGAGGATCGCGTCCCAGAGCTCCTTGCCGTCATCGATCAGGTAATACTCCACCCGTGGCGGGATCTCGGCAAAAGCCTCCCGTCCTACAAATCTTTCTTTCTGCAACGCGCCAAGCGTATCGGTCAGCGTCTTGGGGCTGATGCCCCCCAGTTCCTTTTGCAGCTCGTTGAAGCGGAGCCGGTGTGTGTTCCCGAGCACCCTGAATGAGATCACTATACATTTCAGACCTCCTCGAACTTTTTTCAAACGAACCCGTAAAGGGGAAAGGCACGGTGGAATCTCCTGGAATCCCCCCCTTGCTTTCTCCGCCGTGTAATAAAACCGCAGGAACAGTACGTAACCACAAAGTACTCAAAACCCCCTTTCCAACATTTGTGATACCATGTCATTACCACCATTTTTTTACCAGGTATTCGAGTCCCTTCCCCGGCAGGGCCCGGGCTGTACGGGTGCAACAAAGCATGTGTTCTCACTGCTCCCCCCTCTTCCGGATGACGCGAAGATCCTCGATGTCGGTTGCGGCAGCGGAACCCAGACCCGCGACCTTGCGGCCCTGGTCACCGGTATAATAACGGCTGTCGATAACCACCAGCCGTTCCTTGACATCCTCAACGCCCGGGCCAAAGAAGCCGGCCTGCAGGGAAAGATCCGGACCGTGAATGCCTCGATGGATGCCCTCCCCTTTGAGCCGGGTCAGTTCGACCTCATATGGTCCGAAGGGGCGATCTTCATTGTCGGGTTTGAGCAGGGCCTCTCCCTCTGGAAGCCCTTCCTCAAAAAAGGCGGGTACATGGTCGTATCCGATGCCGCATGGTTTGTATCGAATCCCCCGCAGGAGCTGGTGCAGTGGTGGGAGGAGAAAGGGTATGTTCCGGGAACGGAGGGCCAGCTCAGAGAGCAGATTGAAAAAACCGGGCTCCGGCTCGTTGCAACATACCGCCTGCCTGAAGCCGGCTGGTGGGAGAACTACCATGTTCCGATGCTCGCCCGCGTCGATGAACTGAGGAAGACCCATGGGTCCGATCCGGTTTGTGCTGCCCTCCTCGACTCCTTTGTGGAAGAGGCGGAGACCTACCGGAAGTACAAGAGCGATCACGGGTACACGTTCTTCGTGATGCAGAAACCCTGAGCGCGGGACTGGCGGCACCTGCAGTACGGGGCGGGGCCTCTCCCGCCCGCTCCCGCTCACCGTTTTTTATTTTTCGCGTAGTTACCGGCGGCGGGTTGTGTTCAGGCCCAGGACGATCGCAATCATCGTGAGGACCGCCGGCACCGGCAGGGGGCCGGCAGCCGGTTGAGCCGGAGTCGTTCCCGCGAGGGCAGCAGTGGCGAGCTCTTCGCCGTATAGCACGCGGATATGGAAATCCGCACAGGGGCAGGCTTTTCCCACAAGATAGCCCGCATCGTAGCCCCCGATGAACTTCACCAGCATCGCGGATTCGTTCCTACGATCGGATATACTGCAGGATTCATTGGTCGCGAGGGTCACCGACCGCTCCGGGCCGGAATCCCGTCTGATAGAAATATTCGCGATCGTCTCCGGAGGAAATGTCTGGAAATCGTAGATGGCGGGTCTTGGTCCGGCAAGACGGTACTGGATGGTATAATCCTCCGCGAACGGGACACGGCTGACCCCGGGATCTCCGAAGAGTTCCGTTGCGACAAGCGTGTCCGTGCCAGGCTGGTACGCGAGGAGCTGGATTGTGTACCACTGGCGGAGATCGCGCGTCTCTGCTGATGGGAGGATGTATCCCTCCGATGGATCTGTGACATGGAACGTCCAGTCCTTGAAAACCGCCTCGACAAAATCCCCTTCCTTCACGCGGGAGAAGACGACGGTGTTGGGGACACGGCCGATGAAGGAACCGTTCAGGTTGTACTGACAGGGATACTGCTGGCATTCGGAGTGTACGGTGAGGGTCTGGTTCGCCTCGTTCATTTCGGTAACTGTGCCCTTGAAGGCAATGGGAATCGGTGTTGCCGAGCAGGATCCTGCCAGGAATGCCAGGAGAACGGCAAGACCGATGATGATGATGAGGCAGGTTTTCTGTATCATGATGCATCCCTTCCGGATACCGGGAGTATTTTATGTTACAATAAATTATCTTTCAACAACCATAAATAATATGGATTCGTGTCGGGCGGTCCCTGCTCCATGGCGTTCCCGTTTTGACCGCCATCCTGAAATTCCTCAGGAACCCTCAGGTACATACCCATGACCACGAACATTGACCGGCGATTACAGATCCTGGCAACCTCCCTTAACGCAGATTACTATGGCGTAGCGGATCTCACACCTTCCCGCGACTTCATCCATGCGCAGGGCGGGGAGCGGGTGAGCAGGTACCCGCGGGGAGTCGTCATCGGCATGCGGCTGCAGGACAGTCTCGTGGAACTCCTTCCCGATGGCGACAAAGCAGGAGCGATCCTGTACAAGCACACCAGCTACGATGTGGTCAACGCTGCCTTGGACCAGATCGCGCTCCGGGTTGCAAACCATCTCCAGCATGCAGGGTATGGAGCGTTTCCTGTTCCCGCATCGAAGCGAACGGACGACGAGCATATCAGCGGAATTTTTTCCCAGAAACTTGCCGCACACCTTACCGGCCTTGGCTGGATCGGGAAGAGCTGCCTGCTCATCACCCCCAATCACGGACCGCGGGTGCGATGGGTGACCGTGCTCACCGATGCGCCGCTCGTGTCGACCGGGTCCCCGCTGGAACCCCGGTGCGGGAAATGCACGGCCTGCATTGACATCTGCCCGGTGGGTGCATTTACCGGACGAGGTTTTTCCCCGGATGAGCCCCGCGAAGCGCGGTTCGATGCGGCGGCATGTGACCGGTACTTTAAGGAGCAGGAAAAGAAGCAGGGCGTTGCCGTGTGCGGGCTCTGTCTCTGGGTCTGCCCGCACGGGCGGAAAGCAGGGAAACGGGAAGAACATCCGGTAAATTCTCTGCCATGGATGTGAAATATTCTGATCCGCATGACGCTTTCGGGGGCAATGCAAAACCCGCTCCCGCCGTTGCGGCGTTACGGTTGCGATAACGCCGGGTTGCCCGTTCCGGAACGCTGCTGAATCTCCTGAACTGGGAATTCAGCGGCATCGCCCTTTGCACCCCCTCTCTATTCGGTGACCGGTACGAGCCGGTCTTTCAGCCGCTCCTCAAGACCTTCCTGCATCAGGGTGATGACATTGCTGGCGACGCCCCTGGCCTGCCGGACGATGAATTCATCGTTCTGGAAGAACGCGCGGTCCGAGCTGCTGTTGAACTCCGACCCGTGGGTCCGGAAGCCGATCCCGAACGGTGCGAGGATATACCCCATCTGCTGGAAGTTCAGCCAGATGTCCATCGCGGTCTTGATGGCACCGTCTTCGTGACCGCAGACCAGGATGCCGGCCACCTTGCCCATCGTATGCCCGGGCTTTTGTAAGTGGTAGAGATTGTTCAGGCAGGTGGTCCGGTCAAGGAATACCTTCAGCCTCGCCGACATGCTGTTCCAGTTGATGGGCGAGACGATGATGACCGCTTTTGACGCGGCAAGCATCCGGTGGAAGGCCGGCATGTCGTCTTTGGTGTTCCTGCACGGGAAGGTACAGGACTCCGCTCGCACCGAGTAGCAGCACCAGCAGTAATCGATGTGGTGTTCACTGAGATTGAACCGCCGGTACGGGATACCCTGTTCGCGGAGCACCTCTTCGGCAAGGCCGGCCATGTAGCCGGTGTTGCCGGCACGGTGCGTGCTGCCGTTGATGAGCAGGACATCGAACGGCTCCCCGTAATATACCAGCGGCACACGGGGCCCGTCCCGTATGAATTCGTGGGACGGGCTGTGGCAGACAGGGCAGCCTTTCGGTGGTTTATCCCCGTGAAAGACAAAACCGCAGACACAGCACCGCCACCCGGCCGCGGTGGCGTTGCCAGCCGGAGGGCCACTCTCTTCTTCTGCCTGTTTCATGGAAAAACTCCCGTTTCGTGAACGGATATTAGTAACTCTGAATGACGCTCCAAATATTTATTCATCATTGCAGCGGGGGATCGGATCTTTTTCTCGCACTGTTCAGGGTGCATGACGGTGTTTCCGGTATTCCACCCACTTGATGGTCTCCACGAGGAAGAACGCTGCCAGCGACATGGCAATCACGTATCCCCAGTGCTCCATGGCGAGGGGGACAGTCCCGAAGATTCCCGGGAGAGCGTAAACCGCAAGAAGCTGAAGGACAATCCCGATGCCGATCCCGTAGAAGATGTAAGGGTTGATGGAAAGGCTCTTTCTGATGTCCAGCAGGTAGGGCTCACGCTCCATCTGTGCCTGCAGTCCGTTGAACCACTGGAAACAGACAAAGGATGTGAACATGATGGTCACGACCAGTTTGTAGGGATAGATCCCGAGCAGGTGCATGAAGAGGAGCGTGCCGATGGATCCCATGACGAGACCGAATATTATAATCCGGCGGATCTGCCGGCGGTCGAAGAACTGCCGGTCCGGCGGTACCGGGTTTCGCTGCATAACATCCCCCTCTTCACGGATGAACGGGAAGGTCTTGTCCTGCACCCCGTCCGTGACCAGGTTCACCCAGAGGATCTGGATGGGCAGGAGGGGGAGGGGGAGCCCGGCGGCAACGCTGGAACCGATGAGCACTATCTCGGTAACGGACGTGGAGACGAGATAGTAGATGACCTTGCGGATGTTATGGACAATGACGCGGGCGTTCCGGATCGCGTCCACGATGACCGAGAGGTTGTTGTCCACGATGACCATCTTTGCCGCGCTCTTTGCAGCTTCCGTGCCCGACCCCATGGCAATGCCGAGGTCTGCCGCCCGAAGCGCCGGGACATCGTTTACCCCGTCACCGGTTACGGTCACCGTCCCGCCATGCTGCTGCAGGGTCTTCACAACCCGGTGCTTGTGCTCGGGAAGGATCCGGGCAAGCACGGTGGTGCTCAAGCGCAGCAAAAAGCTCCTCCTCGCTCATGGCCCCGATCTCCGGGCCGGTCAGTATCCGGTCGCCATCGTCCCAGATGTGCACGGACCGGGCGATCTCCCGTGCCGTAAGGGGATGGTCGCCGGTGATCATCATCACCCGGATCCCCGCCTTCTGCGCCACCCGGACCGCCTCAGCCGCACTCTCCTTGGGCGGGTCGATGAACCCGACGATTCCGACAATCGAGAACTTCCAGTCGGCCGGGTTTTCCGAGAGCCAGTGCCCGGCGCCGAACGCGAGCACCCGGAGCTCCCGGCCGGCCATCGACTCTGTCTGAAGTTCGAGTTCATCAAGCGCGGCGGGATTGTCCGCATATTGTTTCAGCGCCTCGTAGGCCCCTTTCACATAGAACCGCTTACGCCGTCCACGACATTCGCCGTTGCCATGAGCCGGTGTCTGGTATCGAAGGGATACTCCCAGCGGCGCGGGTTGTGTTCCCGTATCAAATCATAGCCATCGACCCATGCAGCAAGGGCCACATCGATGGGGTCTCCCTTCCCGTCATGCGCATCGTTGCAGAGCGCTGCGGCAGTGGTGAGGGCGTCGCGATCAAGGGCGATAACATCATGGACAGAAAGCCGCCCCTCCGTTATAGTCCCCGTCTTGTCGGAGGCAATTACTGTTGTGCTGCCAAGGGTCTCCACGGCCGGCAGGTACCGGACCAGGGTCTTTTTCTTCGAGAGCGCAAGGGCCCCGACCACCATGATGATGGTAACGACTATCGGGAGGCCTTCGGGCACCGCTGAGACCATCTGTGCGATAAGCAGGTAGGCAACCTCCCCGGCAGTGCGCCCCTGCAGGAGGGCCGTTGCACCGACCAGCGTGAAGATGACCAGCAGGAGTGCAATATACCTCTTCGAAAAATGGGCTATGGCCTTCGTGAACGGGCTGTCGGGCGACCGTTCCTGCGCCAGCTCCGCGATACCGGCAAAATAGGTGCCCCTGCCGGTCCGCACAACATATCCCCGGCCGCTGCCCCGGACAACGGACGTGCCCGAGAGGAGACTGTTTTTCAATTCATAGGGCTGGGCATCCTGTGCGACAACGGCCGCGTGGTCCTTGACCACCGGCAGCGATTCGCCGGTCAGCGAGGACTCGTCAACGGTAAGGGCTGATGATGAGTAGAGCCGGATATCGGCCGTTACAAGGTCGCCTTCAGAAAGGACCACGCAATCGCCCGGGACCAGCTCTGCTGATGGGACTATCCGCCGCTCCCCCCCGCGGATGACCGTTGCCCGGCTTTCGGTGAGTTTTTTTAACGCATCAAGGGACGCTTCAGCCTTGAGCTCCTGCCAGAAGCCGATGATGGCGTTGATGCCGATGATGAAGATGATGATGACAAAGTCCTTGATATCGGAGACAAGGAGTGAGATGATGGCAGCGGCAACCAGGATATAGACAAGAATGCTGTTGAACTGCCGCAGGAAAATGATGATCCGGCTGGTCTTCTCCTCAGAGAGCACGTTCCTGCCGTACTGGAGGAGGCGTGCCTGCACATCGTTATCCGTAAGACCCTGTGGACCGGAAGACAGGCTCTCTTCAATATCCCGGATGCTCCGGGCATGGGGGGACTCTGGCAGGGGCATATGCCACCATGTAAAACCTGACCGCGGGATTATTAAGCATTTCCTGCCGGTGGGTGGATGGTGTGATCCGGCATTTCCGGCAGACCAGCGAGCACCCGGGCCGACTTTCGTATCTCGCGGATGGTCGCTGCCATCCCCTCGATCTGGAAGAGGGCCCGGGAGAACTCCGTCCCCGAAGGCGTTTTATGCGACGCAAACCGGTCAAGGTACTCGCCATACTGTCGCGTGATGGTCTCCCTCAGGAGATCGTCCTGTGCCCGCATAGCATCATTCACGCTGTCGGACAGGTACGGGAATGCATCGGAAAGCGCCTTCATGTTCATGCTGCAGGGAACAAGGGCGTACTGGATCGCGTCCCGGGACGCATCCGAAAGGACAATCCCGCGCTCCTGGACCTGGTGGACGATCTCTACGAGTTCGCCGGTCTGGTCGGCGAGCACCTGGGCAAGCTTCGAGATCCGGACAAGGCCTGCCAGCCGTTCCGATACTGACGGGGGAAGGTCCCGGCCCGATATCTCCAGTGCCACTTCGCTGGCCTGCCCATCAAGATACCTGGCATAATTTCGGAGCTGGTGTACCTGCGCCGAGTACTTCTTCGGGTCATCAATAATCGATTCAAGTTCCGCGAGAAGGTCTTTTGGAATCGTGAGGATATGGGCAATCTCTGCCTCTACCTGCCGGACTGCGGCGGAAGTGTCTGCGGGAACCGGGCGCTGCAGGTGCCGGGGCACAAAGACCACGTCGTCCTCCCTTCCGGGCACTACCCGCATCACGAGCCGTTCGAAGGGCCGGATCAGGATGAGGAACACGATGCAGCAGGCCAGGTTGAAGATGAGGTGGGCGTTAGCCACCTGCTGGCCTGCATCCCCGCCCAGGGAGATGATGAGGTTTGTGAAGAGCGGGAGGATGGGGAGGAACATCAGGACACCGAGGAAGTTGAAGAGGAAGTGGGCAACTGCCGCACGCTTTGCCGACGTGTTCATCCTTAAAGCTATGAGGAGCGATGTTGTCGGGGTGCCGAGGTTTGCGCCAAGGAGAATGGGTATCGCTGTCTCCGTTGTCAGGAGGCCGTTCTGGGTCATCACGACTACCAATCCGGTCGTTACCGAGCTGGACTGGAATATGTTCGTTATGATGAATCCGAAGGCGATCTCCAGGAAGACCGAGTCGAGCAAACCGACAAGGGCGATCAGCTGGGGATCGGTCCGGTACGGGGCCATGACACCGGAGATGAGCGAGAGGGAGAAGAAGACCAGCCCGAAATAGAAGATCGGCCTCCCGAATATCCGGAACCTCCCGGGGATGATCCCGATGACAAAACCAATGAGGATGAATACTGGCGCAAAGGTGGTCAGGTTCAGTGCAATGAGCTGGGATGTCAGGGTCGTGCCGAGGTTGGCGCCGAAGATGATACCGAGCGATGCGGCAAAGGAGATTATGCCGGCGTTCACGAGCCCCACGGTTATCACCGTTGTCGCGGTGCTGGACTGGACAACGGACGTGACGAGGGCTCCGGCAGCAGTGCCCCGCAGCGGTGTCCTTGTAAGCCCCTGTATCAGGTTACGGAGATATTCCCCGGCAGCCAGCTGGACCTCGCGGGAGAATTGCTCGATCCCGTACAGGAAGAGGATGATTCCCGGAATGATGGCAAAGACGAGCTCCCACGAGACCAAAACCACTTACCCCCTATTGCTTTCTTGCCCGTTCACCTTTGATCCAGTCCGGCGTATAGTTCTCGTACTTTCTCTTGATCTCATCGGGCAGGCCCGCGTAGTTCCCGACGATTTTGCGGCATTGCGGGGAGCCGCACCGGCATTCCATCTGCCAGTCATCGACAGTGACTACCGAATAGTCGAACGTGACCTCCTCATCTTTTTTTATGTTCCGCATTGCAGCAAGGAACACGTTCTTTACGATGCCGGCGTTGGGATCGCAGGAATGGTTCGTCCTGACGGCGGGCTCCCGTGCGATGATGTAATCACAGATGTCCACATTGAAGAGGTGATCCCAGACTTCCCGGGGAATGCCCTCCATATTCTCGATATGAATCCTCGGGCCGTGAAACTCAGCGATGATCTCATCCTTTTCAATATCCCTTACGGCGAATATCCCCAGCCCCATGCCCGGCTTTTCCTTAAGATAAACCAGTTCTTTTGCTGTCACCCGGTCACCCTTTTGTGGGGGTATGTAACTAAAACCAGAAGAACCCTGTGCAATGGAAAAAGCCTTTCCTGACTCACACGCAAAGCCCCCATTCTTATGCCGATGCATATCTGGCAACTCCCCGAACGGGAGCACATAAGCTATTTAGCAAAAACCAGCCAAGGGATGACAGACGAATAAAAACCAAAAGGACATTCCCGGTGCCCGGTCATGACATTCCCGACTCATGCCATCATCATTGCTGCCATCATCCTCCTGTGCTGCACTCCCGGCTGCATATCCGCTCCTCCGGCACTATCTCCAAATAAGGCCTCGCCGGCAACGGAATACCCGTCGCTGTCGATCCATGCAACGCCGGTCCAGTATGCCGATGTCAGCGGTGTGCGGCTCGCGTACCGCGAGTTCGGGAGCGGCGAGCCCCTGCTTGTCATCGTCGGGTTTGGGGCGACCATGGAACAAGCCAACGACACCGCCATCAGTGTCCTTGCCTCGAAATATCATGTCTTCCTGTACGATCACCGGGGCATGGGGCACAGCAGCACCGGGAATGAAACCCCCACACTCCCCCTGTACGCAGATGATGCTGCGTCCCTGATTACGGCACTCGGTTACGAGAGCATGCATGTATATGGCACATCCATGGGATCCTTCATCGCCCAGGAGCTTGCCCTGAACCACCCCAACCGGGTACGCAGGATGATCCTGGACTCCAGTGCGTGCAGCATCCGGGTCCCGGAGACACAATTCCTGCTGGATTATGTGGAGTCTGTTGCTGCCGACACCGCATCCCCGCCTGGCCTCCGGGACGAGGCACGGGCAATGCTTGCGTGGAACGGGACAAAGGACCGGCTGCCCGCAATGGACAAGGATGTCCTGCTGGTGGTCGGGACCGAAGATACCATAACACCGGCGGTTCTCTCGTACCAGATGGCCGGGCAGATCAACGGGTCCTGGCTGGTCCGGTTCGCGGGGCTCCCGCATGCAGGCGGCGATCTCGCACCGGTCGCGTATGGCCGGACTGCCGTACACTTCCTTGAAACGGACGCGTTCCGGTAGTATCCTTTTTTTCCGGTTCCAGAATAGCATACGCTACCCCGCCCCGGCATGATGCCCGCTGCCGGGGGAATCGGACCCGTACTTGTGGATCCATGGGCGTTCTGGTGTGCGGGTGCTGCCGTACAACCAGCGAGTGCAGGGAAAATACAAGGATGAGCAGAAGGAAGTGCAGCACAACCTGTCTTGCCATGGTGAGACTGCTGTCACATTTTGGTATTCATGGCTGTGAGAACCGTTTCAGTGATAGTGACCGGCGCATTTCGGTGATGTGTGGCAATCCCTTTCGTCCTGACGGGTAGCAGCAATAAAAAAAGCGGTGCAGGGAAGGAGCTTCAGTCCCCCGGCATTTCGCATGAAGAACAACGAAAAGGAGACTATTTCCCGACCAGTTTTAGTATCCTCACGGCCAGCCATGCCGCATTGTCCCCGTTGTCCACTCCAACGCAGGCAACCGGCACCCCTTTTGGCATCTGTGCGATCGAGAGGAGCGAGTCCATCCCGTTGAGCGTCCCGCTGACCGGAACCCCGATGACCGGCTTGTCGGATTTCGATGCGATCACGCCGGGCAGGGCTGCGGAAAGGCCCGCGATCGCGATGTAAATTTTCACATCACTTGTCTTAATGTAGGCATCCAGCTTATCGGGGTCCCGATGAGCGGAGATCACCTGCGCATCATACGATATCCCGTTCTCGTCAAGGACTTTTCTGACCTTGTCGGTAATCTTTGCATCAGAAGCGGATCCGGAAATGATAGCTACGTCAGCCATACTGCCATCCAAACATATATTGTTCTTATCTAGATATACTATGAGCAGATCTACATGGAAAAAGAACTTCTCCTGATGATGCCGGGCCCTGTCCCGATTCCGGAACGGGTCAGGCTCGCGATGTCGCGTCAGGCAATAAACCACCGCAGCGCCGAGTTCGGTGCCGCATATGCTGACTGTGTGCGGGTACTCAAGACCGCGTTTGGGACCACAAACGACCTTGTCGTTATCAGCGGGTCCGGCACGGCCGGCATGGAAGCCGCGATTGCAAACGTGGCACGGGACAAGAAGATAGCCTGCCTCGTCAACGGCAAGTTCGGCGAGCGCCTCTACAAGATCAGCCAGCGCTATGGTCAGGCAACCGAGATCAAGTCCGAGTGGGGGACCCCGCTCAACCTCGATGCCCTCAGGGCACAGCTCGAGGCCGGTGCACAGGTTGTCACGCTTATCCACAACGAGACCTCGGTCGGTATCAAGAACCCGGCAGAGGAGGTAGGCAGACTCTGCCGGAAACATGACGCCCTGTTCCTCATGGACGGCATCACCTCCATCGGCGGCGACACGGTCGAGGCCGACAAGTGGGGCGTTGATATTGCCATCACCGGGTCCCAGAAGTGCCTTGCGGCTCCCGCCGGTCTTGCCATGGTCTCGGTCAGCAGCCGGGCATGTGAGCGCATGACCAAAAACCCGCCGTTCTACCTCGACCTTGCCGCGTACAGGAAGAGCGCATCCGGAACGCCGATGGAGACTCCCTACACTCCCGCCGTCCCGCTCTTCCTTGCGCTCCGCGAGGCCTGCCTGCTCATCGATGAGGAAGGACTCCCGGCACGGATTGCCCGCCACCAGAAGATGGCAAAGGCAGTCCAGGCAGCAGCAAAGGAATGGGGTCTTTCCCTCTTCCCGAAGATCGATGCGCTCCATAATTACTCGTCCACGGTCACGGCGATGGAATATCCCGCGGGCGTCAAAGACGATGACATGCGGGGCATTGTCAAGAAGATGGGCATCGTGATCGCCGGCGGCCAGGACCACCTCAAGGGGAAGATCTTCCGCATCGGCAGCATGGGCGCGGTCAGTGCACCCGAGATCCTCGCCACCCTTGCCGCAACCCAGCACGCGCTGAAGAAATGCGGCTACACGCCAAAAGGCTGCGGTGTCGGGGCAGCCGCCGAGGTGCTGGGATGAGAGTTGGTGTTGCAGACACCACCTTCTCCCGCATCAACATGGGAGCCATCGCAGCCGATGAGCTCAAGAAACACGCCACCGTGGCAATCGAGCGGGTGACCGTGCCGGGGATAAAAGACCTGCCCGTTGCCTGCAAGAAACTGATCGAAGAACGCCGGTGCGACATTGTCATGGCGCTCGGGATGCCGGGCGGCAAGGACAAGGACAGGATGTGCGCCCACGAGGCATCGACCGGCCTCATCCAGTGCCAGCTGATGACGAACACCCATATCATTGAGGTCTTCGTCCACGAGGACGAGGCAAAGGACGACCGCGAACTTGCCTGGCTCATGGAGCAGCGCACCCGCGAGCACGCCGTGAACGCGGTGAAGCTCGTCCTCCACCCCCGCGACCTTGAACACGAGGCGGGGACCGGCCAGCGGCAGGGATTCGCCGACGCCGGGCCCGCCCGGAAGTAACCATTTATGACCCCCCACACGAGATGATAGAGTATGTGTGAAACCAACCCCATAAAGCTCGGATTCGTTGTTGCGGAGTTCAACCGCGACATCACCTACATGATGGAGATCGAGGGCCGCGAGCACGCGGCGTTCCTCGGCGCAGAAGTTACAGACTGCATCTACGTGCCCGGCGCGTACGACATGCCGCTCGCGATCAAGAAGCTGCTGACTGCCGGCAAGGTTGACGCGGTCGTCACCATCGGCTGCGTCATCGAGGGCGCGACCCAGCATGACGAGATCGTGGTCCAGCACGCTGCAAGGAAGATCATCGATCTCTCGCTTGAGTTCGGCAAGCCCGTATCGCTCGGCATCTCCGGGCCCGGCATGACCCGGCTCGAGGCGAACGAGCGGATCGATTACGCAAAGCGTGCCGTTGAATCCGCCATCAAGATGGTCAAGCGGTTGAAATGAAGCCGCTGTCGGCAAAGATTGCCGGCGTAACGGAATCGGCGACGATCGCGATCTCCAACAAGGCCAAGGCGATGCAGCGGCAGGGGATCGATGTCATCAGCCTCTCTATCGGGGAGCCTGATTTCGCCACCCCGCAGCATATCACGGACGCCTGCATCGATGCGCTGAAGCGGGGCGAGACGCACTATGCCCCGAGCAGCGGCATCCCCGAGCTTACGGGCGCGATCGCGGAGAAGATCGTGCGGGAGAACAAGTTCCCCTGCACCCCCCAGCAGGTGATCGTTGCCTGCGGGGCGAAGGACGCCATCTACGAGACCTGCGAGGCCGTGCTGAACCCTGGTGACGAGACGATCATCCTCACCCCCGCATGGGTCTCCTACGAGCCCTGCATCCGGATCGCGGGCGGAAAAGCTGTCTTCCACGAGATCAACCCGAAGACCTTCCAGCTCGACGAATCCCTGCTGGAGAAGGTCACCAAGAAGACCAAGATGATCATGGTCAATACCCCGTCGAACCCCACCGGGGCAGTTTTCGATAAGAAGTCGATGAAGCTCGTGGCAGATCTCTGCGAGGAGAAGGACCTGTACGCGATGTCGGACGAGATCTACGAGAAGATGATCTACGGCAAGGAGCACATCTCGCTCGCGTCCCTCGGCGACATGCACGAGCGGACCATCACCATCAACGGCTTCTCGAAGGCCTACGCGATGACCGGCTGGCGGCTCGGCTACGCGGTGGGCCCGAAGCCGATCATCGCCGAGATGTCCAAGGTGCAGCAGCACTCCATCAGCCAGGTGACGACCTTTGCCATGTGGGGCGGGGTTGCGGCGCTGAAGGGCGACCAGAAGTGCGTCGAGGAGATGCGCCGGGAGTTCGACAGGCGGCGTCAGTATGTCATCGGCGAACTCTCGAAGATGGGGTATGAGACGGCACCGGCCGAGGGTGCGTTCTATGCGTTTGTCCGGGTTGCCGGCGACGATATGGCGGTTGCGTCGCGCTGGCTCGACAAGGGGCATGTGGCCGCTACGCCGGGGAGTGCGTTCTATGCGCCGGGGTGGATCCGGCTGTCGTATGCGGCGTCGATGGAGAAACTCAAAGAGGCGATGGCGAGGATTAAGTGGGTTGGGTGAACGAGATACATTTTTTTAATAATTCCTAGGGTGTTTGTGGATTTTCTAAAAATTTATGATATCTTAATATTATGGACACCCAGTACAAATCATGAATAAAGTTGAAGAAATTAAGACTCAACGAAGAACATTCTTTGTTGGACTCATCTTTGCGGTATTTATTGGGGTTCTAGGAAATTTAGCAATTACATCCGCGTTCGAGTTAATTCACGCATTCAAACTTAATGAAAGTGCAAGTTATTCACTTTGGATGACATTAGCCTTGTTAGGATCTATCTTTTTGTTAGTAATCGTTGTTTATCTCGGTTGGGACGAATTAAAAAAGAATTGTAATTATCCAGATACCCGCAAAGAAGTCCCCCCGATCTTTTTATCATAATTGTCCTCAAGTTAGCGTTACTGAGAC
>JALOBP010000046.1 GCA_023228295.1 Methanoregula sp. | reverse complement strand
CAAGCGGGGCATGTTCGCGGGAGGAACCGCAGCCGAAGTTGCGCCCCCCTACGATAACATCGCCCTTATGTACGTTCTTTGCAAATTCGTCACGGGTACCTTCAAAGGCATGCTTAGCTAGTTCCTCCGGGTTATTGATCGTGAGGAACCGGCCCGGGATGATTGCATCGGTGTCGATATCGTCGCCGAACTTCCATGCCCGGGCATTCTTCGCAACGGGTCCTTCCGTAACCACGGCTTTTTTGGCCGGCATCACCTTCTTAGCTGCCATGTTATACCTCCCTTGGATCGGTTATCTCGCCCGTGATTGCGCTGGCCGCTGCCGTTGCCGGTGAACAGAGGTAGACTTTCCCTTCGGTACTTCCCTGCCGTCCCTTGAAATTCCGGTTCGATGTCGAGAGCGAGACCTCGCCGGGTGCAATCAGCCCGAATGCCCCGCCCATGCACGGCCCGCAGCACGGTGCCTCGACCAGTGCCCCGGCTTTGACGAACTTCTCGATAAGCCCGGCTTTTAATGTCTTGAGGTACTCGTCGCGGGATGCCGGAATGATGATGACCCGTATTTTCGGGTTGAACTTCTTTTTGCCCATCACCTCTGCCGCTTCCATGAGGTCCTCGAAACGCCCGTTCGTGCACGAACCGATGAAGACCTGGTCCACATGCGTTCCGGCAACTTTGCTTACGGGAACACCGGTATCAACATTGTGGGGGACGGCCACCTGCGGTTCGAGGTCCGAGACATTGTACGACCGCCGCTCCGCAAACCTGGCGTCCTCGTCGCTGTCCAGTTCGAACGGTTTCATCTTCCGCCGGCCTTTCATGTATTCCCACGTAATCTTGTCAGGAGCAACAATGCCGGCTTTTCCGCCCATCTCGATGGCCATGTTGCAGAGTGTCATCCGTCCTGCCATATCGAGTTTCCGCACGGTCTTTCCCGTAAACTCGATTGCCTTGTAGGTTGCTCCGTCGGCCCCGACATCAGCCGCAATCGAGAGGATCAGGTCCTTTGCACCGACCCGTTTTTGGAACTTTCCCGATACTTCGGCCCGGATCGTCTCCGGCACCTTGAAGTAGAGGGATCCGAACTTCAAGGCAAAGCCCATGTCCGTTGAACCGATACCGGTGGCAAATGCCCCGGTTGCACCATACATGCAGGTATGGGAATCCGCACCTACCACGATCTCGCCCGGCGCTGCCCTGCCTTTCTCGATTGTCACCTGGTGACAGACGCCCTCATTAATATCGTAATTATGGATACCCTGTTCTGCGGCAAACTTCCGCATGTACACGTGGTTGTTTGCAGCTTCGATGGAATCTGCGGGGATCTGGTGGTCGAAGAGCATGATGATGCGCTTCGGGTCAAAGACCTTTTTGCCGCCCATCTCGTAGAACTTCTGAATGGCAAGTGGGCCGGTGATATCGTGGATCATTGCCCCGTCAAGAGGGGCCATGACCACTTCGCCTGCCCGGACTTCGCTGCCACATTTTTGAGAAAAGATTTTCTCTACGATTGTTGCTGTCATGCTCTAACCGCCTGTACAATATGTGGTGCAGGATAATCTATCTTCTTAGTGGTGCAGGGAACCCCTATATACCGGGAGAACTGGTTATCAGTTTTCCATAAAAAACGCAGAAATCCGTTGCAGCCGGTATGAGTTCACACCTCCATTTTGCTCTCTTTAATAACTGCGACATTTTTCGCAGTCAAAGGAATCTTTAACCCCGTTTTAGGTCAAGATTATACGAACACTATGATGCAGAAACTTTTGCGCATGGCGGCCATCCTCCTCATCCTTGCGGTGGCAGCAGTCGGAACCGCATCCGCGGCATCCGACAGTACAGACAAAGACAAAGTCATCACCAGCACCGGAACCGGCAATGTGATTGGCACCCCCGACCGGGCGCAGGTTACCTTTTCGGTCCAGACAGAGAACACTGATGTCAAGCAGGCCCAGTCCGAGAATTCCGTGAAGATGAATTCGGTGATCGATGCCCTTGTCGCGGCAGGCATCCCCCGAGATGCCCTCAAGACAACCGGCTACAACATCTACCCGGTGTACGAGGAATCGACCGGCGGTATCCTGACCCCTAAAATTAAAACCTACCAGGTTACCAACACCCTGACTGTCACCCTCCACGATGTCAGCAAGACCGGTGAGGTCATCGATGTTGCCGTAGCAAATGGTATCAACCAGGCAACCTCCATCCAGTTCATGCTGTCCGACGAGCAGTCCCAGGTGCTCCGGACCCAGGCCCTCCAGAAGGCGGTCACCCGTGCACGGTCAGATGCCGACACCGTAGCTACGACAATGGGAACCACCATTACCGGTGTGAAAAATGCCGATATCAGCCAGGGGTATTCCCCGGTCCTGTACCAGAATTACCAGTATGATGCTATGGGTGGGGCAATGAAAACCGCCGCTTCAACACCGGTCCAGTCCGGCGACATCACGGTCAGCGCCACCGTCACGATCACCTACACCATCCAGTAATCGCAATAAATCCCTTTCACAACTTTTTTACCATAGCAGCGTGATCATTTCATAAAATAAACACGAAGGCACCCGGGCTTTTCCGGGTAATAATTCACGGATATCAAATTTCGAATACCAAAAATCGCGGATACTATCGGATTGATTTTGAAATGGAACGCAATATCGGCTTTAAGGAACGGAGATATATCGAAGAGTTGAGGATCCTGACCAAATCCACGGCACTTGACTGCGTGATCGACGACCGCTTCGACCGTGTGATCTACGTGATCCGCCCGGGGGACATGGGCCTTGCCATCGGCAAGAAGGGTGAGAATATCAAGCGCTTAACCAATGTTCTCGGGAAACGCATCGAGATGGTGGAGTCTGCCGATACGGTAGATGCCTTCATCACAAACATCTTCAAGCCAGCAGAGGTGACGGTGATCGAACATTCACCTGAGAACGGGCCGGTGAACGTCTACGTCCGGCAGAAGAGCGACCTTGGGATTGCCATCGGCAAAGCCGGCTGCAATATCGAGAAGGGGCGTCTCCTCTGCCGGAGGTTCTTCGGGATCGATGTCGCAGAAGTGCTGCTGGCACCGGAGGCAGTATGACAAAACCTGCAGACCCGGCCATCATCGCGGAACTCTGGGCGGTTATCTGCGAGCGGGCGGATAATCCCTCGGAAGCGTCCTACACGAGCCGGCTCCTGGCCGACCCGAAAGGGATCGACAAGGTTCTTGAGAAAGTCGGCGAGGAAGCCACCGAGTTCATCCTTGCGGTAAAAAATAAAAAGAACGAACGGACGGTTGAAGAGACCGCCGACCTTCTCTTCCACCTGCTCGTAGCCTTACGGGCCGCCGGCGTGGACCTATCTGACGTGATGCAGGAACTGGAAAAACGCCGGAAATAATTCCGGTTTTCTATTTTTTTTGCAGGAACGAGGCGATATCGATGACCTGCGGCAGGTCCTCACTCGTCTGTCCGGCTGTTGCAAGCACGTTCTCCTCGACAAAGATCGGTACGCTGGCCCGAAGTGCGAGCGCAATCCCGTCGCTCGGGCGGCAGTCGAGGTATTCGTCCCGCCCACCGGTTAAGAGGACGATCTGGGCATAGTAAACGCCGTCCACGATGCTGTCGATCTGGAGAAAGCGGAGCGTGACGGCACATTTCTCGCAGAGATCGATGAAAAGATCGTGGGTGAACGGACGGGGCAGCAGTTCGTGGTTCATGGCGCTGTTGATGGATACTGCTTCCCAGATCCCGATGAAGATAGGAAGGATACGGTCGCCACCGTCCGATAACACGACAAGCGGTACGGTTGTGTTATCGTTGATAGCGACAAAGACCCCTTTTACCTTGCATTCCACCTGAGCCATAGCCGTGCACAGTCATTGCCGTTCCTGCTGATAATGGTTCAGGTCTTCAGGCCTCTTTTTCCTGGCATTTCCGGGCTTCCCGTCGGACGATAATGATACTTGAGAGGACCCCGAGCGCGATGTTGAAGTAGTAGAGGACGACCCGCCAGAGAACGACGAAGACTCCAACAATGGATGCCGGTATAAAGAGGGCATACATCGATGTTGCCACGACTTCTGCGACACCTGAACTTCCCGGAGTCAGGGGGATCATCATCAGGATGGCCAGGATGAGCTGGATCACAAAGGATTCGAGAATAAGCGGCGGCTGGCCGAGGCCGACAAGGATCAGCGAGGCGGTAACAATCTCCGAGACCCAGTAGAGCAGGGTGAAGAACAGGCCCCACGCAAGACCCCCCTTGGCAGTATGGACAAAACGGAGTGTCGCTTCCTGGAAGTTGTCGATCTCCTTGTCTGCCCGGGCAAGAAGGGTTTCGACCCGTGAGTTCTCCCACTTCTTGGTAAGCCAGATCGTGCACGTGTTCACAACCCGCTTTACGATATCGGGCCTCCGTATTGCAAGGTAGAAGAGGAAAATGCAGCCGGCAACAAAGATCCAGGTGATGTAGACCATGGCTTCCGAGACTGCCCCGAGGCTTTTCCACTCTTCGGTCAGGACGATCATCGAGAACGCTGCAAGGGCTGCAAGGATGATCCCGTCCAGGACCCGCTCCATGATGACAATGGCCGTTGCATCCCCGAGGGGGACTTTCGCCTTGTAGAGTTCATGGATCCGGACCGGCTCCCCCCCTGCCTGTGCCGGGGTGATGGAAGCTGCAAGGAGGTTTGCAAACACAAGGTTGAGGGAATAGAAGAACCCGATATGGTACCCGAGCGAACCGGTCATCTTCTGGACACGCCATGCCCAGAAGCACATGGTCAGGAGGTGGGTGAGGAACGCAAGGAGGAGGAAGATCGGGTTGATCTCCTTGAGGGAAGAGATGGTGCTCTCATTGAACGTCAACGCAAGGATAATAATGAGGACAATGATGGAGAAACCCACGGACATATAGAGCCATTTAACCTGAGATTTATCCACGAACCGCACCTTTCCCTTTCACTATCCTTTCAGGTTATGGTCAATAGTATAACCGTTTTATCCTTTATCGGGTGGGATTCCGACTTGCCCTTTTTACAAATTCAGACGGTGAAGATATCGCGGTCTTTTTCGATGACAAACAGCCCCGCACGGACCCCGGCATCCAGCCATCCGTGGCCGTAACTGAAACCTGCCAGGGCGTCTTCTTCCCGTTTTTCATCAAGGAGCCATCTCCCGCGGACGGCATAAACCTCTGCGACCCGGAGCGTGCGGGCCGCGAACAGGTACGCCGGTGTGGAATGGTCGGGTGCACAGGTAACAGAGGTACGGGCGGTTTCAAGCAACCGCTCGTACCGGCCCGCTTTTTCATGAAGTTTCACCCCGTACTGGACGTGCAGCCGTTCACAGGGGCCAAGGAACGGGCAGGCGTGCTTCTTCATATCGGCAATGAGCGTGCCATATGCGCAGCCAAAGTGGAGCCATCCGAACGCATAGTAAAAACTCGCAAGGGCATTGACCGGGTCATCGTTCGATGCAAATGTTGCGCCATCGCTTGCATATGCCCGGACCATCTCAATTTCCCCTGCGGCAGTCATACCAAGTGCTGTTACGGGCGGTACCGTGCTCCGGGTCTTTCCCAGTGCTGCAGAGAGGAGGACATGGCATTCTGCGATCTTCATAAACCGGCAAACCTCTCCAGGTATTCCCGTTCCATATCATGCAGCTCAGCCGGAACGATGAGGATATGGAGCGGCGGGCCGAACTCTTCGGACTGCATCCGTTCCGCAGATCCCGCTCTCACGACAGGATCATCCGATCCTGCCCGGGCAATGCCGACATAGAGCGGGATTGTTACCCCCTTTTCCTTTCCCATCTCCACGAGAAGTGCTACTGCTTCTGGCACCGTCATATACCGATCGTTCTGGATATCGAGAAACACGAGCGTATGAAGGCGCTGGGCAAGATTTGTGCTGATGACATCGAACGAGGTTGTCGGGAACCAGTTTTTCTGCGGGAACGGGACCGAACATGACTTCCCGAACCGGTAGTTCTGGAGCCCGGAGAGGCCGCAGACTGCACTTGAGATGGATGCTGCATGGATGATCGCGGTCGGGATGCCCAGTTCTGCAGCCCGGATCCGCAGGTCGGCATGGGTGGTAGAGACCATGGGGTCTCCCGCACAGAGGAAGACAACCTCCCTGTCCTTTGAAAGCGTGAGGATCTCATCCGGGTGCTGCTCTACATCTTCGCGGTAGAGCGGGCGGACGGGTTTTTTATAAAACTCCTCAAGTTCTTCAATCGACGTTCCCATGAGCCGGGAGGTATAGCATTCAAGAAATACTGCGTCGGCCTTCTCGATACACCGGAGCCCCTTGACCGTGATGTCTGTTTTATCAAAGAGGCCAAGCCCGACAAAGGTCAGCATGATGGCCCCGTAAGAAAATGGTGAGATTGCATACCCGTCAAACCCCTTACCGTGAATATTGGGTGATATACTCCACCAGCGCTTCAAGAACCCGGTGGACATCGGCAGGTCTCGTTGCGGCAATCGGGTACACCGGTATTGTTTTTTGGATCTCCAGCTTGTGCCTGATTGTTTCTGCCGCAATGCTGCCATGGAGATCGCTTTTGTTCGCTGCCACGATGAACGGAAGGTTCTTCCTCTCAATCAGGTCTATGACCTGGCGGGCCCGTACAAATGTATCCTGCCTTGTTGCATCGATGACGAGAACAACACCCATGGCATGTTCGAGTGCCGCGGGAATGAGCGGGTCATACTCATCCTGCCCCGGGGTTCCGTGCAGGCTGATATCGAAGTCCCGCCACCGCAGCCATCCAAAGTCCATGGCTTTTGAAACGGGATCGCGGTCATGCCCGGTCCGGTCAGCCGGCTGGCTGCCCCTCGTGGCATTGGCAACAAATGTTGATTTTCCTGACTGTGAAGGGCCGGTCACAACAATATTGGGGATGTACGGGATGATCCTGCCCTCCGAAATAATGAACGGGACTGACCGGGAAACCGATGTTTTCCATGAACTGTGGACGAGCGAGAAATACGTAAAGTGGGGGATCGGACGGTCTGATGACCTGACTGCAATAACAAGGTTGAAAGAAAACTCGCTGGTGAAGCGGTCCAGCAGATCCCTTCCTTCGAGATTGAGGTGCTCGATAAAGATGGTGGTCTTTTCATCGCTCCTGCCAGCATCAAGGATCTTCAGGGCAGTCTCAAGGCCGAAATCCTCATAGAGAAGGTCAAAGTAGGCAAAGATAACATCCACCTTGTTCTCCCGGCAGATCTTCTGGATTCTGGCCTGCCATTCCCGTGCCTGTGCCTCCGGGGTTCTTGCACTTTTCTGGATCCGTTCCCGGTCAATTGCGTCAAGGAAGATGATCGATCCGGCATTTTTTAAGTCAAGTCTGCTGCCGCACCTGGCCACGGCATCGTTCCGGAACGCATCGACCGTTGCATTCGGGAGGATGACCATGCATGACATCCCTTTCTTCAGGGAACACGAGAGACTGGATATCATGAAGAGCTGGCCGTCAACGCCCGGCTCGAGGCTGTAAAGCACCCTGCTGCCACGCGGGATGCCTTTTCCCAGCAGCTCATCGAGCCCGCTGACACCGGTCGATATCATGGCAGGATCACCACCTGGCTTTTGGTGATCGTGAACTTCAGCCGCTCGCCGGTACGCCACGGATCCCCCTGATGCGGAAGGAGCTGATATTTGACTCAACCTTCACTTCGATGACGCAGTTCATCAGCTGCTTGATCAGGGAGAGCGTCTTGTCATCGAACGATTCATTGTTCAGGATATAGATCCCAATCCCTTCGGTCTTCTTGAGTTTTGCCGTCAGGACGTGGAGAAACTGGTACAGGACTTCGAGCCTGCGATACATCAGGAGTGTTGAGATGGAGTTGACGCAGAACCGGATGGGCGGCGGAAAAAGGCCCGTCTCCCCCTCAGAGAAATCCCCTTCAAAGATCGACTCGATCATGTTGGAGAACTTGATGCCGATTCCTGTGAGATCGGTCGGGCTCGATACGAACATCATGCGCTGGGTGTCAATGATACCTGGCGTTGAGCTCTTGGTGATGGCATCGATGACACCGGTGAATCGCTTGTCGGTACCGGCAAGTTTGAAAAAATCTATGACCTCGGATGCCCGCTCGTTTGTTGAGAGTACAATGGAATATTCACCCTGTGACGGTTTTGTGAGAGCATAGGCCAGCTGCTCGGCATAACTCATTGGCGGGGCAAGGATCAGGATATTGGTGCCCGCTTCCAGTCCGCCGCTCACGTCATCGATCTGGGCGATGCCGGTCTTGTACAGGTACATTGATGGGGAGATCATTTCATCAGAATGTTTATAATCTCTCCTATGCCCTGCATAAAAAACGTCCAATCTGATGGGCAGATGAGTTTTTTCCCTCCATTATCGGGCCGGTTTGTCTGGCAAAACCTGCACGGCCCTTTCCCGTTTAATCGCCATGGATTTCGGGAACCCAAAATTTATTAATTTAGGGCATCCGAAATAATACCGGATGGCATCTGAGCAGCTGGAAGAGTACCTGGAAAGCATTCTCGATATCGAAGAGATGGACGGGATCGCCAAGACCTCGGCGATAGCAAAGTGCATGAAAGTTGCCCCGGCCAGTGTTACCGAGGCGCTCCAGACCCTTGCGGACAAGGGATATGTACATTACCAGCCGTACAAGGGTGCAACCCTCACCGGGCTGGGCCGGGAGATGGCACGGAAGGTAAAACGCCGGCACCGCCTCCTTGAGGTGTTCCTCAACGATGTCCTTCATATCAGCCAGGAGAACATCCATGACGAAGCCTGCAGGATGGAGCATACCCTGTCAGAAGAGACGGAATGCGCCCTCTGCAAGATGCTCAAGGCCCCGGCCCGGTGCCCTCACGGCAGCCTGATCGAGGCCTGTGACCGGCAGGTGGAGAGCTGCTCGGCCTGCCTTGACGAGAATGCGCCCGATCCTTCCGGCACAAGGGATGAAACCCTGATCCCGGTCACCTCGCTTGCGCCCGGCCAGAAGGCAAAGATCGCGTTTATCCGTGGCGACAGCAGTGTTGTGCAGCGCCTCACGGATCTTGGACTTACGATGCGAACCGAGATACAATTCGTAAGGAAAGCCCCCCTTCTCGGGCCGGTAGAAATCGCCGTGCGGAAGACCCGGCTTGCCATTGATCATGCGATTGCCGATCACATCTTTGTCACCGCATCCGGGGAGCAGGCCGGATGAGCGGATGCGGAGAATGTAATGGATGCAACCCGAAACCCCCCGGGCCCGGTGCCAGAAAGGAGTACGTAGTTGCCCTGGCCGGCAACGCCAATGTCGGCAAGAGCGCGACCTTCAACCAGCTGACCGGTGTTGACCAGGAGATCGGCAACTGGCCGGGCAAGACTGTCGAGCGGGCCGAAGGGCTCCTCCAGTACCGCGGCCAGCGGATACGGGTTATCGACCTTCCGGGCATCTACTCCATTACTGCCCTCTCGACCGAGGAGCAGGTCTCCCGGGAGTTCATCGCCCATGACCATCCCGATGTGGTTGTGAACGTTGTTGATGCATCTGCCCTTGAGCGGAATCTGTTTTTCACCCTCCAGCTCGCCGAGCTTGAGAGCCCCATGATCCTTGCGGTAAACCAGATGGACCTGGCAGCGCAGAAAGGGATCAGTATCGATTTCTCTAAACTCTCATCACTTCTCGGCGTCCCGGTCATCCCCACGGTTGCGATCCAGGGCAAAGGGATGACCGAACTCTCGGATGCTATCATCACCGCGGTGGGTACCCGCCCGTCACCCCATGTAGTCCTCTATGGCAGGGAAGTTGAGGAGCGGATCCGGAAGACCATGACCCTGCTCCATGAAGATGCCGGGGACTACCCGGCACGCTGGATCGCGATCAAGCTGCTGGAAGGCGATCCGGATACCGTCTGGGAGACAAAGAAACAGGCGCCGGAAGCTGTTACTGCCGCCCGGGCGTTCGCTGTGGAACTGGAGAAGATCCACGGTGAACCTGCCGGCACGATCCTGAGCGGAGAACGTTACCATGCAGCCGAGCGGATGGTTGCGGAGGTTGTGAAATACCGAATGCCCGGACTACACGAGGTCAGCATGACAGACCGGATCGACCGCCTGGCCCTCCACCCGGTCCTTGGTTATCTCCTGCTCATCCTGACGATTGGGGGGTTGCTTGTCTGGACCTTCATCATCGGGGCCTGGATCTCCGGAACCCTCCTCGGGTACCTCTCCCTGGCAGCCCCGGTCGAGCCGCTTATTACCGGATCGGTGACCGATATCGTTTTCAACGGCGCTTGGACCGGGTTTGTGGCAGCGCTGACGCTCATCATCCCGTACGTAATCCCGTTCTACCTCTTCCTTGCGCTCATCGAGGACTCCGGCTTTCTGACCCGCTTCTCCTTAATGCTCGATCAGGGCATGCACAAGATGGGCCTGCACGGCAAAGCGATCATCCCGCTCGTGCTCGGATTCGGCTGCACGGTACCCGCCTGCCTCTCGTGCCGGATCATTGAGTCCCCCAAACAGAAGTTCCTCGCGGCATTTCTTGTCACCCTCGTCCCCTGCTCGGCAAGGACCATCGTCATCCTTGGTGTCGTTGCTGCGTTCGTGAACATCTGGTGGGCGCTCGCGCTCTATGTCTTCGACTTCATCCTCATCGTCATCCTTGGCCGCATTGCATTCCGGGTCCTGCCCGGTGAATCAGTAGGCATGATCATGGAGATGCCCGACTATCACGTGCCTTCAGTGCCGGTAGTCATTGGCCAGACATGGCAGCGGACAAAATCCCTCATCTGGATTGTCCTTCCCTCCTACATCATCGGGAGTATCGTCATCACCGCGTTGTATGCCCTGGGGTTCCTTGAGCCGATCAATGCCCTCCTATCCCCGGTAACGGTGCTCCTCTTAGGCCTTCCGGTCATGACCGGCATCGTCTTCGTCTTTGGCATTATCCGGAAGGAGATGACCATCCTTGCCCTGGCCGCCATCTTCGGGACAACCATCTTCTCCACGATCATGACCCCGGTACAGTTGATCGTCTTTGCACTCGTGACCATGCTCTACGTGCCCTGCATCTCCACGATCCTTGCACTGGTACAGGAGTTTGGCTGGAAGCGGGCGCTCGGGATCACGGTACTGGAGACCGTTCTTGCTATCATAACCGGAGCCCTCGCGTTCCGGGCGCTCAGCCTCGTCATGTGACGAATACACCCGTCCCTGCAAAACCGACCCTCAAGGATATTTACCTTGGCACCGCAATACTGGGAAAGCATGATCTACTGGCTCCTTGCACGCCTGCTCCGTCGGCAGATCCATGAACTGCCCGGGCAGGTCTGCATCATGATCAGCGGGCAGGACATGATCGATGCCCCGGAGAAACTCTATCGCGTTACCGCATGGTGCATAGCGATCTCCGCAGCTGTCGGCCAGAAGAATAAGGGCGAATGGTCCGCAATCCGGGGGCTGACATTCCATATCGCCACGCAGCAGCCGGACGAGATGGCCCGCTGCCTGCCTGTGATACGGAAGATCGGATCGATTGCCCGGCTGCACCTCCATATCGGTGACAAAGAAGAGGTGTCCGGGTCCGGCATGGATGTCGTGGTTGCCATTGGCAAGAGCGGGCGGGAGGAGATCACCTCCTGCATCCGCAGGATGGCAGAAGAGCATGTTGCACCGGAACAGGTGGACGAAATGCTGCTGGACTCGTACCTGACATTCCAGTACACTCCTGACATGGTGATCAAGAGCGGGGGCAACCACTTAACGGATTTCCTGATCTGGCAGTCGGTGTATTCCGAACTCTTCTTCTCGGACGTCAACTGGAAATTCATCCGTGAAGTGGATCTTTTGCGGATCCTGCGGGATTACCAGAGCCGGATACGGCGGTTCGGGAAATAAGCAGGTTCCATACGGATTTTTTTTACTGGAATCTTTTGTGGGGGCCAGGGGGTGCACCCCTTGGGCTGCCCCCCCCTCATGGGGAGAGATGAAGTCCCCCTCCCAATCATTTTACGCATAACACAGAAAACGTGGGAACTGAAGTTTATCCTGAACCGGTTCTCTGATACTTGTTACCGGGTAAAAAAAGAGATCAATCCTTTAACCGCACGTTCGTCCAGCAGGGTTTCCCGCCCACACTCTTTTCCCGGAATGCAAGCTTGTTTTTGAGGGCAACCGTAATCTGTTTTGCTTCCGGTACCGGGCTTATCTTCTGCTCACGGCACCAGCGGGAGAAGATCTGGTACAGGTCCTCCTTTGGTATGACCGCGTCATCGGTATCCGCGCGAACGATCATTGCTGCAATGAATTTTTTCAGCACGTCGCCTTTCTCCGCTTTTTTCGGGGCAGGTTTACGGGCTTTTGTGGCAGGGGCAGCAGCCGGGGTTTTTACCGCGGCTTGGGTGCTCCTCGTTTCCTTAACCGGAATCTCCGGACCTGTCGGCGGGGGAGCAGGTTTCTTTACCGGCTGCTTTTTGATCGTGGCGATAGTACCCGGGGCTTTCGGGTCATCGGCATTGATAACCGGTGGCTGGGATGGCTTGTGCAGGAATCCTGTCGTCCCGGCCGGTGCTGCGATTCCCCCGTCACTGGCAATGATCACCGGTGGCGGAACGGGCACGGCATCCAGATGCTGCTGGCGATAATCGATCCCGAGAAGATCCGCAAGCGCCCGGTTGCAGGCATCGCTGATATCGATCCCCTGGTCCTGCGCTTTGGTGTAGATATCGGCCCGCACCAGCACCGTGGTGTGGCGCCACGCACTCCCCGGCTCCTTGTTGTGTGGCATTTTGTATCAGGTGATGTTCTGTCCGTTCCACGACATATAGTCAGCGATTCGTTCACGTTTGCGGGAAAATTTGGCTTTTGATCGACATCCGCTGGTCGTAGATCCGGACCGCCCGCAGGAGGTCTATCTTCCGGAAGAGCGGCCAGTACGGAGCACAGAAATAGACCGCCGATTCGTGGCCGCTTGCCAGCCACGGGAGGAAGTTGGAGGTACGGCACTCGTTGCCTGTCCGGATAATCAGGTCAACCGGTGGAATGCCCCTGCTCCCGTGAAGATGCTCTTCAACGGTCCGGACATTGATCGCGGCCGGATCGATTGCTCCTTCTGCAACCCCTGCGAGGATCTCGCGGGCCGCAAGCACGATCTCGTTCCGGCCTCCGTAGGCGAGGGCGATATTGAGACTGAATCCCGAATGGTTCCTGGTTGCGCTCTCGGCCGTATCGATTGCGGCTATGAGGTCGTCGGGAAGGCGTGAGCGATCGCCTACCATCTGGACGCGGATTTTGTACTTCTTCACCCGCTCATCGGTCATGATGCTGCGGAACTTCTCCTCGAAGAGTGAAAAGAGGTGATCGACCTCGACCTTATCCCGCGAGAAGTTCTCGGTCGAGAACGTGTAGAGTGTGATGTGCCGGACCCCGAGCTCATGTGCCCAGTCCAGCATCTCCTCAGTCTTGTCTGCCCCGGCCCGGTGGCCGTCGGCCGTGTCTATCCCGAAGAGCCTTGCATACCGCCGGTTGCCGTCCTGGATGATGGCAATGTGGTTGGGAATATGCCGGAACTGGAACCGGAGAAACCGTTCATAGATACGGTCTGCCAGGTTCCGGACGATCATAGCGGCGTCGTCTCCACAATCATGCCCCCGTTCGGGTAGCGTTCGATAACGTATCTCTTCCCGTCAAGTTCATCGGCGTGCTTCTCCAGCAGCCACCATGCCATCTCGATCCGGTCCGGGAAGATAACGTAACTGTCCGGCTCGAACCGCTCTTCAATGAACACGGCACTCGTGCCGGTACTGCCGGACGCGGGTTCAAAAACACCGTATACTATTGTACCATCCGCGGTAATCTCATCGAATGGCCTGGCCGTGTTCTCCGCGATCCGCTTCAACCGCTCCCGGAGCTGGACCGAATCCTTGAATGCAGAGGAGCACCAGTGCACCTTGTCGTGTCGGCACAGTTCCTCTGCCCAGCCTTTCGCCCCGTCAATGGCATTGTGGAGTTCATCGGCAAGTTCAAAACCCCGCTCGCGCATCTGGTAAGCATTTGTGTCCCCCCATTCCAGTTCATTGATGTTGAGGAAGTCGAGGTACGGGAGTGCCGGGATCAGCAGTTCGAGACCGGGGAGTGCCGGTACCTCGATGCCGATATCAAAGCTCATCTCTTTTGCCCGTTTTGCCGAGCGGATAAACTCCGAGTCGAGGATCGGATCCCAGCACTCGCGTGGAGGATGGAGCCGGATCTCGTCAACGAGTCCCTGCATCTCCCCGAGTTCGGCATCGCCGGGTGCTTTGGCGGTGTAAAGGTGGATCTGGTGTTCCGGCCCGAAATGTCCTTTGAGCAACCGGCAGTATTCTGTCACCTTGTCAAGGACGAGCAGCGGCTCCCCGCCGGTTATACCCGTACCGAGAGCGCTCATGCTCTCGGCTACTTCGATGATCTGGGCGGGAATATCGACCGGGTGCTCGTTGGCAAAAACTGTATCGGTGCCTTTCCGTTCTGATGAGAGCGGGCAGTACCAGCAGGTGCGGTGGCAACGTCCCGTAACAAAGAGTACCATTTTTGCGCCCTGGTAGCAGAGAACGCAGCCTTTGGAGAGTTTCATGGATAGAGCCTGATTACGGGTTCCCTGGATGGAGCCCGATGTGTGATCATGATATTTGGCGTGCGGGATTAGAAAACCCTTCTTCTGCCCGTACAAACCCGCCGGGAAAAATGCCGGACCCTGATCAGGGACACTCATGCTGCCGGGATTCATGGGAGAGCTACATTTTTCCCCCACTGACCCACCTAATCCATTGAACCGCATCCTGATCAAGCATGCGACGTAAAAATTTTACTTTTTCTGATAATTCCATGCGAATTGATGGGGGGTCAGTGGGGGAAAAAGTGTTTATTGGCAGGATACTGCGATCGGCATTTCATAAAAAATACACCGTATATTCCGGATGGCCCGGTGTCTGGTACGGAACAGGAATTCCCCCGCTGACCCCCCACATCCCCGTTCCAATATCCCGGGTTTTGCAGAAAATCCCCCCCAGGTTGCGCTTGCCAGGGGAATCACCGTTGAATGGGATTGCACGCGGACGAACCTTATCCGGACCCCAGTATACAGTCATGAGCGGTGAACTGGTGTATATCTTTATTAACCAAGCCACGTACGAGTTAATAGATCATGAGGGACGGTACAGCAGGGCAGGAACGTGAACTGGCACTCTCGGAAGTTGTTGGCTTTGTCCTGCTTCTTGGTGTCCTTGTCGCTGCAATGGCCCTGTGGATGATGTATATTGTTCCGGTGACCGGCCGTGAAGACGAGATCACCCATATGAACGAAGTGAAGGATCGGTTCACGGAATACAAGATCACCCTTGACTCGCTCTGGATCAACAGCAACAACCCGTCAGTAGCCTCAATGGCAGGGGTGACCACCTCCACGTCCTTCAACCTTGGTACCGGTGGTGGGAATACGCAGGCCGGCGGGATGTTCATCAGCCTGATGAAACCCGTGGCATCCCCGGCAATCCTCGCCCTCACCAACAGCGGGGACTGGATGAATGTCACAACCACGGATAATACCGGTACCGTTGCGCATTATGACTACTCTCTCAGTAAGATCGAGTACCTGTCGCAGAATAACTACTGGATCCAGCAGAAGTACTATTACCAGTCGGGCGGGGTCTTCCTTGAACAGGAGTCCGGCTCAACAACCCGTGTCTCCCCGCCAATATCGATCATCAACAGTTCAGCCAGTGCCACAGATGCCGGTGCATTCACCAGTTCCGTGGTCATCGCCCCCATCACCCTTGATGGCGGTGCAAGTATTGGCGGGAATGGCCCCGTACGCCTGGATTCCCGCCTGAAAAACAAACCGGCCGTTATCGGCCCGGCAAAAACAACCGATGTCAGGATTGATGTTTATGTCCCTGATCACACCACGGCCCTGATGTGGAAGGCCACGTTCCTTGATGCGCTTAGCAACGGGGGCGTGACTGACCCCGCATGGTATGAGGTCGGGAACAGCACGCCCGGCTCTTCACCATCATATGCTTATGTCAGGATAATCGGCCCCTTCACGGACACCACAGAAGACATATGGTTCACGATGCATCCTGCTGAATTTGCTGTTACCTTTAATAACATAGCCACGGGTATTACATGAGTTTAAGGAACTTGTCAGGTACCGTTATGTCTTCGGGAGAAGGGAAGAAGGCCGGCATGGATTCCGCATCGGGTGTTTCCGAGATCATCGGTGTCATCCTGATGATCGCCCTGGTGGTAGCCGCAGTAGCCCTCATTGCCGTCATGCTGACCTCCCAGAGCACCCCACAGGAGATCCCCAATATTAATTTCATGACCGGGCTGAATGCCGACGGGACTGAGCTCTATCTCTATCATAATGGCGGCGATGCGCTCCGGAGGGGGGAGTTTGCCATTGTCACCGACATCGATCCGGCTCCAAGGACCGATTATACCATTTCGGATGGCAGTGATGAATGGACGATCGGGAGGAACCTGATCCTTCCCGTTACCTCCCCTCCAAAGACTGTAGCTGTTGTGTACACATCCGGCAGTTCGGGCGGGGGCGTGGTGATCAAATCCGGGTCATCTGGTGTGGCGGTACTTAAAGAAACAATCCGGCCGGACGCAACACCGGTACCTGTTGGCGGATCGGGTGGCAGCAGCATTGACACGTCCGATCCCCAGAATGTCGTGAATTATATCCTCACAAATACGTCGCTGATCGGAGATGCGATGAACCAGTCCCCGTCAACGGTTGGGCCGGTGATTGCGAATGTAGTCGGTGCAAATTCTACCAGTTTTTATCGTTCCGGCTCAAATACCCTCAATCAGGGCACGTATTTTCTCTTCCGTATTACCGGATCAGGGTCAACAATCTCCTATGGCAGTAGTTCCGTTAAATACCTGGACCCCGGTGACATTGTCGAAGTAAAACAAACGGCGAACAATCCGGGGGAATGGAAAGTCTTTGGAATTGGCGACCAGATATGGGAATTCTCCGCTGAAAAGGTAGATGTTAACTGGAAAAAGCAAAGCACCGGAACATGGCTGAATTCCTCCGGCACTACGCTGTACCATACCCGGATTTCAGGATATAGTGATGTGGGATCCACATTGACAATTCAGACATCCAATCCTCAAAATCAATATACCGCACTCGTTATCAACGGGGTGAAATTAATCGAGGATGATAACGATCATACCGTTGTTATCCGGGAAATCCGGCCTGTTGGTCTGGGTCTGTTTATTCTGGAATATGATTTTAACACCGGTGCTGTTTATTTTGTTGGTCATGCCGAGGATGTAATCTGGTCGTGATTTTCAGATGTCCCGAACGCCGCTGGATCCGCCAGTTCGAAACGAAACCGCCGCAGCCGAGATGGTTGGCGTTCTCATGCTCATCGCGGTCTTTACCACCGCTATCGTCATCATCGCCCTCGTCCTCTTCTCGCAACCCGCGCCGGAGAATCTGCCCGCACTGACGATGATGATCTCCAATGAGAGCAAACTCATCGGGATAGCGCACGATGGCGGGGAAACCCTGACTTTTGAGGAATTTATTATCCGGGTCGATGGCGAGGATGTGGGTCCCGGTGATCTGGTCTGCCTGGATTGCGGGAATGACTTCTCTGTCGGTGATACCATCACCATTGACTACTCGGCAGATCCCCGTTATGCCAATAAAATCCCGAACAGGGTTGACATTATTTATGTAAAGGCCGGTCAGCAGCACCAGCTCCTGACCACAAAATACCTGGGTACGATGACCCCGACAATGACGCCGGGTACAATCCCGACAACGGCAGCAACCCCTACCCCCACTGCAACAACAACCCCCGCGCCGGTTGCAGGTTTTACCGGCACTCCCCTGTCCGGGACACGGCCGCTCGCCGTTCAGTTCACTGATATATCAGCCAACAGCCCGACATCGTGGACCTGGGACTTCGGGGATGGTAACACAACCGGTAATAATCTCCAGAACCCGGCCCACCTGTATACCGTGGCAGGTAACTATTCTGTCATGCTGACGGCAACGAATACAGCAGGCAGCGATACGATGACCCGGACCAGCTATATCCAGGTCAACAAGACTTTCTCAGATTATGTTGCCGAGGGGCATGTTTTTGTTTATGGAACTTCGCTCGAATTTGCCGGCAATAATGTGATCGGGCCCTATGCCACGGTAGTTATCCAGGGCCCGCTTGTCACCAGTGACCTGAACGGGGGCGCCTCTCTTGCTGTCAATACCATCTATATCGATGGCGATGTAACTCTGGACGGCGGAAGTTCCGGGCTGGGTTCTCCATCCAATCCCGGCACCATCTACGTGAACGGCGATATGGATCTGAAATCCGGTGGCCGCGATATCTGGGGCGATGTGTACATTGCGGGTAATTTTGATCTCAAGGATGCCAGGATCCACGGAAAAGTGTACGTTGACGGCGATCTTACGCTGGATTGGACCCCGACGCTTGACAGCAGTGCCCGTATTTACTACACGGGGAAATTCAAGCACCCGGGTTCCATGGATCCGGGCATCATCTCAAAGTGCATTTATCAGTCAACCGTTCCGGGTTTTTCAATGCCAGACTATGTATTGCCCCCGGTAAAATCTGCGGACTGGTACCTTGCGCGGGGATACGTATCCGGGGGAATCCTGACCAGCACTATGAAAGTATTTGCAGCAAGTTACTCCTCAACCACGTGGAGGCCGACGGCAACGAACATCGTTATCGTTGCGCATTCCGGGGATATCACCCTGACCGGTTTGGGCAGCAGCAGTATTTCCGGGGTATTGTATGCCCCCAACGGCAGGGTAACGTTCAGTGGCGGGAATTTTAATGGAGTTGTAATCGCCCGCGATGGTTTCTTTGTCACCAGCGGAGGATCAACCATCACGTTCAGCAGTCTGGATGATTATTTCATCAGCCCTGACGATTATCCCTTTTGAGTGAACCGGGATCCTTGACCGGTGTGGCAACGATGCTGCCGGCTCACCTGCCTGTTTTTGGATAGAACAACGAACAACCTCCCTGGTTGTCGTGGAATTTTTAAAATATTGAGGGCGATTATCCCTACACCAGCGTCAGGAACTCCACGCTTCCCCTGGGTATGGATGTATTCACAACAGAGATGAGGGTTTTTTCCCTGTACACCTGGACGACCAGATCCTTCACGGACCCGTCCTCTTTTGCGATAAATCCCTCAATGGTACCGGTGGCAAGCGACACCTGGTAATCCTGGACGCCGGAACCGCTCACTTCCCGCTCAAATCCGTTTGCCCTGATAGTCCCGGTAAAATTTCCCGGGTAGGCGACCCGTACCCAGACCCCCGTTGCAGGGACCGGCTGCAGGGTAAGCGATGTGTCGGGAGTCGGTGCAGCTGCAATCTCCGTCGGGACTGGCGTTGGAGCCGGATTACTGATCACGGCAGCACCAACTTCGATGTGAAGATCAACCATTCCGTAGGGTTTTGCCGTTGAACTGGTCCAGATGCGGTTTCCACCATTGTAGATTGCGATATCCATAGTCTCACCGGATCCGTCCATCTTCTCGACCGATCCTTCGATGAGTGTGTTCTGGACCGGCATCTGGATGAGGTACGTGCCGGTACTGTTGATCGCAGTTTCCCACCCCTTTGCCTTGACGGTACCCACAAAATTCCCCGGGCTGGTAACCGAGAGCCAGATGCCGTTGGGTGGAACGGTAATCTGCGATGCAGTTCCGGCAGGTGCCGGGGTAACGGGGATTGCCGTAGTTACCGGAATAGCAGGTGCCGCCACCGTTTTCGTGGGAACCGGTGCCGAAAAATTCTGACGGGTCACGGGTGCAGATTCGTCCGGGGCCTGCCCCGCGAGGAACGTACCCATCGCGATTATCGCGAGGATCATGACAATGACGCCGATCCCGAAAAGATAAGAGCCGGTCTGTGACTCCTCTTGTGGGAGTTGTGCGCCGGGCCGGGCAGATCCCATGATCGTCATTTCAGGTACCAGAGACCGTGTTCTCTTGTCCCCGTCGGTCTTTAAACCGGGGCTGACTGCCATGATCCGGTTGACCGGGCCTGCGACACTCCTGGTGCCGATCTTCTGGACGATAACCTGGTGTTTCGCAAGGATACCCATGCAGGTTTCAATATTCTGGATATTCATTCCCGCAGGCTGATAGACAAAAACGAGTTCAACCGATCGTGGTTCTCCTGTGGGGGGGTTGACACTGATTGTGAGTGTCGGTTCGCGTATGGAATTCTGGCCCGAGACCGCAAATGCGATGTCCGCGTACGGGATCTCGTCCCGGATTTGCCCGCTCTCCCGTTCAGTAAGGATAATGCGATGGCTGGTGAAGGCTGCCTCATAACGGAAGCCACTGACGATGATCTTCTGGATTGTTTTCAGGAGGGACTCATCACTCTCCAGGGTCAGTTTGTCCATAACATCACACTCTACATTATTTTCGGATTATTAATCATTTCGGCTTGGGAATCTCCGGTACACCTGGCAGCATTCTCCGGAACCGCCTGTATCCCGCCCTGTCATCCGCGTCGTGATGCGGGCAGCCGTCTCATCGCAGAGAATATCTCAAAAAATACCGGCAATTGCAGCCATGCATCCCGGAATCGTTATCCCGTTGCTGTCAGCGTGGTCACAGGTGCCTGCCCGTGCCGCAACTTGCAGGCAGGGACGATGCCGGACCCGTGTCTCTCTCACTCTTCCCTTTCGGTCTCCCCCGCAATCCCCACCCGGGTATTCCGGCTGACGAGCACGTTATACGCATCATGCTCCTTGTTGTACCGCACATGGACGCTCTCCAGTTCGAGGATCGTCCCGTACGGTGCAGAGACGATGGCCTCATTCTCCGGTGTGACGTGAAACGAGGGGACGACCGCAAACACCAGTTTATCCGCGGTCCCGTCGCAGAGCCGGAACATCAGGTTCTTGGCATCCCCGAGGTTCTCCGACATCTTTGCGGCAATGAGGTTGATCCGTTTATCGACATGGTGGTGGATTTGCGAGATCCTCAGGACGCGGGACCCGGCCGGCACCCGGTACGTGTCCCGCACCTTCCCGTCTTTCCTGAGGACCACGTAACTATACTTGATATCGATATTGATGTACCGGAACGGCTGGTCGCATTTTGCAAGGATCTCCATCATCCGGGTTGGCTGGATGCACCGCCGGGTCGTGAAACTCCAGCACCGGTCCGGTGTGCAGTTCGTCCCCCAGATAAACGAGCAGGGACTGTGGATCGTAAGACCCTCTTTCTTTAACGCAAGCGAGAGGACGCGGAGCTGCGTCGAGGTGTTCTCCTCGGCAGGTTCGATGATGAGGATCGAACCGTCAGGTGCAAGCCGTTCAGCATAACGCATCACGAGGTCCGCCCGTGCATCGACCGATCCCTTCCCGATCTCGTTGAGCACATTGGAGAAGATGATGAGATCGGCCTGTTCGGAAATCTTTGTCGGGATACTCCTCTGGATATCTTCTTTTTTTGGCGTCTTAATGCTCACTTTCCCGCCTTTTGGCACGCATGCATTGCGCAGGAAGAGGAACGCCTCGATGTGTTCTTCCGAACGCTCGACCGAGTAAATATCTGCTGTCGCATCATCAAGTTTTGAATAGAAATCGGCAATCGCGAGCGGGACAACGCCCGGCCCGGTGCCGATATCGAGAATGGTCATCTTCTTCTTCAGCAGGCCGTCTCCTGCGAGCATGGCAAGGATATGTTCGGTCTGCATGAAATAAACCGGGAAATGGTACGCGAGATAGCCAAGCACGCTGTAGCCTTTGGTATACTGGAGCGAGCGCATCCGTTGCGGTTTCCAGTAATCGTCCTTCTGGGCAACGATTGCGTTGCGGAGCCGGTCGAGCATGACCGGATCGGAGAGTTCCTTGCTGGTCTTCTTTGCAATGTAGTTCCCGATACTTTTCTGGAGGCAGTCCGGCAGCTGGCGTGCATCAAAGAATGCATTGATGCGTGCAGTCTCGCTGGTGCTGAAGGTGTATGCAGCTGTTTTTTTCTGGAGGGGGGGTGACTGCCGGTCTGTCATAGCCTGCCGGATACTTGGCGTCGTGCGATATTACATCTTTGCCCTGCCCCGGGACCAGGTCCATTTCCACCCGGGATTATTACTTCCGGATCTCTCCGGTAACCCGTTCCCGTTTCCCCGGTACCGGATTTCCACGGGAAATTTCCGCCCACGTTCACTCCCTTCTCCAGCAGGATAAAATACCGGCCCGGCCAAAAACCAGATAGATACTATCATGTGCGGCCGGTACTCGCTCATCTGCATCGATGATCTCGGCAACCGTTTCCGGGTCCATAACCCGATGATCGGCGCCCGCCCGAAGTTCAACGTAGCGCCGGCAAGCGAGATGCCGGTCATTGTCCGGAAGGAGAAGGACGAGGTCGTTTTGATGAGCTGGGGGCTTGTCCCCCGCTGGACAAAAAACCTGAACGCCGCACAGAAGCCGATCAATGCACGTGCCGAGAGCCTGCCCGAGAAACCGATGTTCGCCCCGCTCCTTAAATACGGCCGCTGCCTTGTTCCCGCATCCGGGTTCTTTGAATGGAAGACTGAAGGGAAGAGGAAGATCCCGTTCTACTTCCATCTCCCAAATAACCCGCTCTTTGCCTTTGCCGGGCTGTTTGACACGTGGACTCGCCCGGATGGGATGCCCTTCATGACCTACACCATCATCACCTGCGGACCCAACGCACTGCTCGCGGAGGTCCACAACCGGATGCCGGTGATCTTATCAGGGGATGATGAGGAGCGCTGGCTCTCTCACGAACCGCTGGCCCCGCAGGACCTGTCCCGGATCCTTGCACCGTATCCTGCGTCCGGGATGGCAAAGGTGCCGGTCTCCGACCGGGTCAACAACAGGGGCGTGGACGATGAAGGCCTGATCCGTCCCCTTTTTGGACTCACCTGACCTATGATCCGGTGATCCATGAGCGCACCTTCCCCTGGGACTCTCACTGCGGATGTACTCCCGCGCTTCTTTGCCGAACGGAAGATCCCGGCGTTCTGTAGCGCAGATACCACAAAGCTCCGCGCCCCGCCCGGTCGTCACCCCCGCGAGATCCTCACCTCCTGCAATTCGATCATCCTTTTCGGTGCCCTGATGACCGACCGCCTTTTCACCGGGTCGGACCGTGAACGGGCGGAGGAGATGCACCGTCTCACCGGTCTGCTTGAATCGACCGCCCGGGATCTCGAAGAACTCCTCCTCCGGCAGGGGGCAGCATCATCGATAATCCCGCCATCCCTGCCGTTCATCGTGGCGGACGGAAAACTCCGTGGCCTCCTCTCGCTCAAGCACTGTGCTGCCGATGCCGGTTTCGGGGCGCTTGGTGATAACGCACTCCTCATCCACCCATTCTATGGCAACCGGCTTGCACTCGCCGCCGTTATCACGGAAATGGCAATCGCACCAACCTCCTCCGGGGCATTGCCGGCCTGCACACACTGTGGCCGGTGCCGGGCCGCATGTCCTGCGGGAGCGCTCGGCAATGGTGTATTTGAGATCACGCTTTGCAAAAACCTCACCGATTACGTGCCCCAAATGGTGCGGCCTCTTGCCTGGAGGTTGATGCGGGGGAAGTATTGTGCCCGGTTCATCACATGGGCCCTCAATCGTGTTGCCCCCTGGTATGATCTTCAGGCAACCTGTACAGCCTGCATGACTGCCTGCCCGCACTTCAAAATACCGGAACGGTGATTACTGTACATGCTCAACCGCTGCCCGGGTGCTGCCAATATCCGGACCCCCATGCTGACGATAAAAAAATGCCCGCAGTGCGGCGACGAGGTCGAGGTCTTCTCGAACAACGTCTCCGTGAAGTGCAGCAACTGCGGGTTTGAGGTTTATAATGACATCCTCTCCTGCGTCCAGTGGTGCAAATATGCAAAGGAGTGCGTGGGCGAGGAGACCTACAATAAACTGATGGCGCAAAAAAAGCAGGTGTAACCGGGATTACACCACGCTCTCGAAAAAGACCGGCCAGAACGGGTCCTGTGGAGGCATCGCGAGGGTGACGGTTGTCCCGTCCCGCCGCTTCATGGTCCGTATCAACGGGTCGGCAGTTACCGTGCCTATCACCGATGCGGGGATACCGGCCTGTGCCAGCGCACCGATGATCTTTCCTGAACCGGCCGGGTCCGCGGTAATCAGGAGCGATCCCTCGGCAATTGCGGCAACGGGATCGATTCCGAAGCTCTCGCAGACCATCCGCACTTCATCCGGGTACACGAACCGTGACTCGTCGATGACCATCCCGACGCCGCTGGCATCGGCAATCTCGAAGAGGCCGCCGATCACCCCGCCCTCGGTGGCATCGTGCATGGCGGTAACTCCCCCGGCAGCCATTGCCGTGAGTGCATCTTCGACCACGGTCATCTGCCGGCAGAGCGCCTGTGCCCTGTGGATAAGCTCGTCCGGGTAGTTCTTCTGTAAATCCGCTTCGCGCAGGACCGAGAGGATGCCGGCAGTCTCGATGGCCGGCCCCTTGGTCAGGATCACGTCATTGCCCGGCCGGGCTCCGGCGGGCGTGACATACCGGTCCTTTTCTGCAACGGCAAAAACGGTGATTCCCCCGATGGTCGGGGCGGCAAACCCGGGGTAGTACCCGGTATGTCCCCCGACAATAGCAATCCCCAGTTCAACGGCGGTCCTGTGGATCGAATCCACGATGGTCCGGAAATCAGCATTGCTCGTCTCGGGCGGGAGGAGGAGCGAATAAGTCATGTACTGCGGCCTGACGCCCATGACCGCCACGTCGCTTGCCCCGATGTGGACGGTATACCAGCCGAACATATCGAGCGGCTGTTTCGGGACAGCGAAGATCGGGTCTTCGGCAATGATCAGTACGTTCCCGTTGCCGATATCCACGACACCCGCATCGATCCCCGTCCTTGGGGGAACAATGACCGACGGGTCGCTCTTCCCGAGGCG
>JALOBP010000136.1 GCA_023228295.1 Methanoregula sp. | reverse complement strand
CGGGGGCCCCGCTTTGAGACCGTTGCCGAGATTGCGGCACTCGCAAAGGTCGCAGATCTCGTGGGCATGACCATTGCTTCCGAGGCAACGCTTGCCCGCGAGCTCGGGATACCGTTTGCAGCACTCAGCACGGTGGATAATTACGCAAACGGGCTTACCGAGGAGTCTCTGTCGTGGGACGAGGTGCTTGAGATATCCCGTCAGTACCGGGACCGGACCGGCGGGATCCTGAATATGATTATGAAACAAATGGGTTAGCGGAGGACGAGGATGGAAGAAATTTTTGGCAGACAGCAGTCGATCCTGATTGCAAACGTGAATGTGGACGGCAATGTTGCAGACATCTATGTGAACGACGATGGCACCATCGGCGGGATTGGCGACGGGATCCGCTGGGAACACCGGGAAGATGCAGACCTTATCATTGACGGGAACGGGGCGCTTGCCCTGCCGGGTATGGTCAACACCCATGCCCATGCAGCGATGAGCCTCCTGCGGGGATATGCCGACGACATGATCCTGCAGGACTGGCTCAGCCAGAAGATCTGGCCGCTCGAAGCACACCTGACTCCCGATGATGTATACTGGGGGACAAAACTCGCCTGCCTCGAGATGGTAAGGACCGGGACAGTTGCGTTCAACGACATGTACTTCATGATGGAGGAAGCCGCCCGCGCTGTCGGCGAAGCAGGCATCCGTGCAACGCTCTGCTACGGGTTCATCGACCTCTTCAGCCCGGAGAAGCGGGAGGCCGAATGTAAGGCAACGGAGAAACTCATTCACCATATCCGCTCCCTCAACAACTCCCGGATCAAAGCCTCGGTCGGCCCGCATGCAATCTACACGGTCTCGCCCGAAGGCCTGAAATGGTGCGCGGAATTTGCCGCACAGGAGAAGATCGGCATCCACATCCACCTGTCAGAAACAGAAAAAGAAGTGACCGACTGCCTTACTGCACATGGTAAACGCCCGGCAGCCCATCTCGAAGACTGCGGGATCCTGACTTCCCAGACGGTTGCCGCCCACTGCTGCTGGCTCGATGAAGCTGAGTGCACGCTTCTCGGGAAATACGGCGTTTCAGCGTCACACAATCCTTCGAGCAACATGAAACTTGCCACCAACCGGGCAATGCCGTACCACTGGCTGGCCGCTGCAGGGGCCAACCCATGTCTTGGCACTGACGGGTGCGCATCCAACAACAACCTGGACATGTTCAAAGAGGCAAAGACCGCAGCCCTCCTCCAGAAGTTCTTCTGGAACAACCCGACTCTCCTGCCGGCACCAGACGCGCTCCGCATGGCTGGCAACAACGGGGCAAAGGCGCTGGGGCTCCCCACCGGGAAACTCGCTGTGGGCCTGCCAGCCGATATCATCCTTGTCAGGACAGATATCTCCTGCAACACGCCGCTCCACAACGCAGCCTCGAACCTCATCTACTCCTGCAGCGGCGCAGCGGTCGAGACCACGATCTGCAACGGGCAGGTCCTGATGCTTGACGGGATCGTCCCGGACGAAGAGAAGATCCTGACCGGTGCGGCAAAGGCAGCCCGCAGCCTTGTCGGGCGGGCACAGTCATCGTAGTTGGGAAATCACCATATGAATCCCCCAGCATCGTTTTCCCCCACCGCCCGGATCTGCATCTCCCTGCTCCTGCTTGCCTGCATTTTTTCTGCCGGTTGTACCGATCTCCTCAATGAAGGTTCCAGATCGTCCCTGGACCCGGACACCACCGGAGACCTCCAGGCATATTTCCTTGATGTCGGGCAGGGAGACTCGTCTGTCATCCTGTTCAGGGACAAGGTCATCCTTATCGATGCCGGAGAAGTGAACCGGGGTGATCAGGTTGTCAGCAATTTACAAAAACTTGGCGTGAACCGGATCGACCTCTTAGTTGCCACCCACCCGCACTCGGACCATATCGGAGGCATGGCAAAAATCCTCGCAGCATTCCCGGTTGAAAAAGTGCTCGATTCCGGTACGCCATCCACATCCCAGATCTATGAAACGTTCCTCGATACCATTGATAAGAAAAACATCCCGTATATTGCAGCGGAACCAGGCCAGACCATCGACCTCGACCCATCCCTCCGGATTCTCGTCATCTCGCCCCCAAAAGAGCAGATCGGCGATGACATCAACACCAACAGTATCGTCCTGCGGATCTCGTACGGTACGGTGAACCTCCTCTATACCGGGGACGCAACGAGCGCTACCGAAGATGAGATGCTGAAGAACGGTTACCCACTGGATGCACAGGTCATCAAGGTCGGCCACCATGGAAGTTCCGGTTCAAGCTCGACCGTGTTCCTTTCGCGGGTCCGGCCGGAACTTGCAGTAATCTCCCTTGCCGCTGACAACCCGTACGGCCACCCGCACGATGAGGCCCTGGAACGGCTTCTGGCAGCCGGTCCCACGATTTACCGGACCGATCGCGATGGCACCATTCTTATCCGGAGCGATGGGGCTGCATACTCTGTCACTGCAGAGAACGGAGGGGAGGACATATGGGTGCCGAAGACAACGGTCACCGTTACAACGGCTCCTGTTGCTTCCCCCACGTCACCCGCCACGACAGCACCAGTCACTCCCTCACCGGTCGTAACCATCCCGACGATCCCATCCAATATATCGGTCCCGGTCCCTTCCTTCACCATGCCTGCGATCCAGGTTGGCAATGCCTCATCGATCCGGATCAGCGCCACCCAGTTCGATGCCCCCGGGGATGACCGGGAGAACCTGAACGGCGAGTGGGTCCGGCTCACGAACAATGGCGACGGACCGGTGCTTATTGCCGGCTGGACCCTCACGGACACATCCGGCACCAACCCGTATACATTCCCGGCGATCGTTCTCCTTCCCGCGGAATCGGTGACGGTCCATGTCGGGAGCGGGACAATGAACGGGACAACACTCTTCATGGGCAGAACCGCCCCGCTCTTTGGTAACACCGGGGATACCGCGTTCCTTAAAGACGGCAGTGGCAACGTCGTCGACCAGAGATCAGAGGGTTGATCATCATGCAGATGTCCGTTGACAGTATCGAAGCGGGAATTGCAGTGCTCATCGGGTGCGATGACGAGAGCATCCGGATGACCGTCCCGATCGCGCATCTCCCCCACGGCACGTCTGAAGGCGACATTCTCGTACTGACGTTCGTAAAGGATCCAGACTCAACCGCCGGGGCAAAAGAACGCATTGCCCGGAAAATTGAGTTTCTGAAAAAGAAGCAGGCCGGCTGAAAATCCCCTCATCCTGCCGTAATTGCCCCGGATATGCCGGCATGAAAAGAGCTAAAACCTAATCTTTTTCATCTTGCACCCGCATAGGCTCCTTCATTCTCATGAAGGAGATCGAACCCGAGAAGCTGCCCGCAGACCGCGATCCCGATGCCGATTGTGTTCTTATTCCGGAGGAGCCTTTTGGCATCCCGGTGAATTACTGGAAGGCAGGTCTTATCCTTTTCTCGCTTGTCCTCCTCACATCCACATTACTGATTTTAATGTCCGGGAGAACGCCGCACCTGATTGGCATCATGTACACGATCCCTGCCATCCTGTTTGCCTATTTTTTCCGGCGGAAAGGAGTCCTCGTTGCATATCTCTTCGCGATGTTCTTCTTCTCTGTTGTGGTCCTGTTCCGGTACCCGGAACGCGACGATATCATCGCTGCAGCCATCTATGCTCTCCTGCTTATAGCGGTTGCCCTGATGGTGTCCTACCTTACCCACTACATTCTCATCGAAAAACGGAAGTACCGTGCAATTTTCGACAACACGGAGAACGGGGTGGCAGTCATCAGCCTTGCGGACCACACGATCACTGAGATGAACCAGCGTTTCAAGCACAGTATCGGCCTGCCGGAATCCACAAAAACACCGGTGAGCCTTACCAGGTTTGTTGAGGACGAGGCCCGGATCTCCAGGATCTTTTCTACCCTCGAGTCTGAGTACAGTTCGCCTGCCATAGAAACCCTCCTCCACAGAGACGACGGGACACAATGGGCTGCCATTATTGTCGGGAGGAAAATTTCCGGCAACCATGCGGTACTGACATTCGTTGACATCACCGAACGCCGGAAGATGGATGCAGAGTTGCGCCAGCTCCATAGCGATACCAGCCTTTACCTTGACATCCTGACCCACGATATCAACAACATCAACACGGCAAGCCTCAATTATGGAAAACTGCTGGAGGCCCGGTCCCGGGACGGCCCGACAGGTCTGTCTGCAAACCTTGTCCGTTCGCTTGAGAAAAGTGCCGAGATCATCAGAAATGTCTCAACGCTCCGGAAAATACGGGAAGGTTCTGTGAAACGAGTCCCAATCCGGATTTCCGGGATAATTTCTCGGGAAATTTCCCTGTTCTCCGATACGAAGTTCGATTACGATGGCAGCGATGCCCTAGTCCTTGCCGATGATATGCTCGAATCGGTCTTTGACAATCTGATCGGAAATGCGATCAAGTTCGGGGGCACCGATATCCTGGTCATTATCCGGGTCACGGAAGGAGAAAGGGAAGCTACGGTTTCGATAGCTGACCATGGCCCGGGAATTCCGGATGATCTCAAATCGCTGGTATTCGGGCGGTTCCGGCGGGGGGAACATTCGGTGAGCGGGAAGGGCCTCGGGCTTTTCATCTGCAAGGCTCTCGTAGAACGGTATGGCGGGAAAATTTTGGTCGGGGACCCCATCGAAGGAGATCCCCGGAAGGGTACGGTCGTCCGGTTCACGCTTGAAAAACCATGAGCGGGGAGTGCAGGTTTCCGGGATATCATCCTCATATTCCCGCATGAAAACGTCCTTGTGTCAGTCCTTGAAAACGATATGTTTTTCCTTTTCGGAAGGCAAGTGGCTTATCAATGACACATCATGAATCATTTGAAAAGCACGACCATCACGTATCAGATAAATCCTGCCGGATCTGCTCATTGACGTATTCGCATGAGGAGAACCCATCTTCTCTCGGGATCTGCCCCTCGTGCGGGTACAAGATCCTGATCGTGCTGCTCATTTTCATGATCGTAACATCATATATCGCTTGGTTCGGGGTCCTGTAATCCCCGGTGTTTTTTGGGGTATCGCGATGAAGGTTGCGTTTGTAATCTACGACAATCTCACCCTCTTGGATTTTGCCGGCGTATACGACCCGGTTACCCGGCTCCGGAGCATGGGTTTTATCCCCGGTCTTGTGTATGATGTCTGTGCCCGCACCGAACAGGTCCGGTCGGCCGAAGGCGCAAAACTCACTCCGGACAGGGTGAACAATGACCTGTCCGCGTATGACTACGTTATAATTCCCGGGGGAGACGGGATCAGGGATCTGATGAAAGATGCGGAGTTCCTGCACTGGATCGCTGTTCCATCGGAGAAGACAACAGTCGCGGCTGTCTGTGGGGGTTCTTTATTACTCGGTGCTGCCGGCGCACAAAAAAGGCAACACGCATCCTCAGCGGGTGGGTTTTTTGCAGCAGTTTTCACGCGAGGTATCACACGACCGCATCGTAGATGAGGGAACCATCATAACAGCCGGCGGCGTGACGTCGGCAATTGATCTCGGGCTCTTTCTCTGCAGGAAGATCGCAGGACCTGATGTGCGGGAGAAGATAGCGCAGCAGATGGATTACCATCACTACCGGGTATCCTGATTTTCTGCAGACGGTTGCACGTACCCCGAATTATCATAATAACCCGGGAAATGCATTTAGAAACCCGTATAACATATAAGATTTTTGTATAAAGCATGGATGAGCCTGGATCCTGGTTTGATGTGGGAGTAACCCTTTTTGAAAATA
>JALOBP010000045.1:641-25513 GCA_023228295.1 Methanoregula sp. | reverse complement strand
TCAGTACCGACTTTCTTCTTCTTGCCGGTCTTGTTGTGCTTCATCGGGGCTGCCCAGACATACCCGTCCTTGCCAATGAAGTAGAGGTATCCCTTTTCGCGCTGGATTTTTTCTTTTCCAATTTTCGTTCCCATTTAAACACCTCAAAACCTCTATTCGGTTTTGATAATGAAAGGTGTCGCCTGATAATATATAAGGTTTCCGTCGAAAGCCCGTCGAAGTTCGGATTTTTACCACGTATTTAAGGCCCTTTTGGTCATTGTGCCGCACTATTTCGTCCGTTTAAAATCCTTATTAAAATGCCCCGTTTGGTATAAAAACTTCAAAATGCTGTCAGAATGCCAACTGGGGCGGGGCGGGGGACCGGAAGCGGAAGCGCGGCACGGAGGGGTTTTTGTTGGGGGGTTTGCCGGGGGTGCGGCACGATCAGCCAAGATCCATAACCGGCTGGATCTGAGCCGGTGCCATGCGGGTGAGGGGAAGCGGCACGGCCACGCCATCGGGTTGCAGGGTCAGCGTGAAGGACTGGTAGGGTGCAATCGTCTGGGAGGGACAGGCCAGGATCATGAACTGCTCGTTTGGCTCAAGCCAGTTGTCCCCATCGGCAGAGAGGCCGGGCAGCATATTATACTTCTTCGTAATCGTCCAGTTCGGGCAGACCAGCGGGGGGGTATCACTCCTTGAGATCTGCTCAAAGGATCCTCCGGCATTCCATGTTACATTCAGGTGGTCCATGTCAATTGCGCCGGTATCCCCCATAAACAGGGAGACCAGCACCTCCGCAGAGCCCAGTCTGCCAGGATCCTGGCAGGGGTACTGGATCGCCGTGCCATCATAAGTGCCTGAAACCTCCGAAAATCCGATCACGGATCCCACCGGCTGGAGCGAGTCGCCTGTGATATACATACTCTCTGCCACTAACCCCCCGGGGAATGAATGGGCCCAGTCGGGAACCTCACCCCCAGCAAGGTACACCATCAGGATCGCTCCGGCCCCGACAATGATGATGAGGATAATGATAAGTTCAAGCCCGGTCATTGCTGCATCCGGAGGGCGAGTAGTCCGGATCATGCTGTTCCCCTGCGGTCGATCAACCGTCTGGGCCGTCCCTTGAGCCGGGAGAGTTCAAGCCCACCAGTACCTGAAAAACCGACCTGGATCTTTAAGTTCCCCTCGTGATACTCACGGGCGAGACCGGGTTTGTTCTTCAGGAAGCGGCTTACCATGGTATCTTCGACAAGTCTCTTGTCGCACCGCTCCACATCAAAGCATTCCACGCTGATCCGGAGGACCGTCTCGTTTGCCAATTCGCCATCATAGATGAACGCTTCATATTCGCCGGTGAGATACACCATGTTCTCCGGCTGGAAAACTGCGGCCTCGATATCGACACGGTTCATCGCGCTGGCAAAGATCCACGCAGTCTCGGCCTCCCGCTGGGGATTATGGATCCGCATATGGGTCCTGCCGCACCTGCATCGGTCCCGTGACAGGACAACCGTGGTATCCTCGGTATCGTAATTCAGGAGGAGCATCCCACACTTCCCGCCAACCGGAAGGAGTGTCGTGAGAACCGCCCGGCCGCATTCGCCATCCGGTACGAAGGACTCCATCCGCGGATCATAAACATCTAAGTGTACTATATCCTCAGGTACATGCAACCCGTTCAGCTGGGTACACTCTCCACACATAGTACCTTCAGTACTGCCATAAGTATTGAAGACCGGACAACCCCACTGCTCTGCAAGATACTTCCGGGACTCCTCGGCAAAACTCTCGCCACCGGCCACCAGCTTGTCAATGGCGATATCACCGGGCTTCACCCCTTCCACCCGCAGGCGCTGTAAAAGCCGGAGCAGTTTGAAGACACTTCCTACAATTGCCGTGGGCCGGTAATTCTTCAGGATCCGGGAATCAAAGGAGCACTTGCCCATGGGAATAATCCCCATGCCGATACGCTGCGCAGCGATCGTCATCGTGTTGGCGCCGACATTCATGCCGTACGAGGCGCAGACCACGATCCGGTCTTTTTGGGTAAATCCCTGCGAAACGAAACTCCGGGCATATTTTTCCGCGTACCGCTTCCAGTCATCCCATGTGAGGAAGAAACCCTTGGGGGTACCGCTCGTGCCACTCGTCTCCTGGATCGAGAAGACCCCGGACCAGTCCGTTGAGAGGAACTCGAATTCCGGAGTCACGGGAGGCTGGTGTTCCCGTATGGTCTTTCCGGCAATAAGGGGAAGGGTAAGAAGGTCCTCGTGGAGGCGGATCTCTTTTGGATTGATCCGGTGTTTCTGGAACCAGTTGCGGTAAAAAGGGGAATGATCTGCCGCATACTGGACCGTATACCGTACCCGCTCATCGATAAGAGCATCGAGATCGTTCCGGTCCAGGGTCTCGATATCCGGGGAAAAATACGGCCCGGGGGACATACCAAAGGGTTACCGGATAATTGTTTAAAGCTTGCGAAGGATGGGCGGGGACATTCATCCACGTTCTTTGCACCCGGCCCCGGTATGCCCGGCATGGCATTTATGATTTTGAAGATCTCATTATTACTGGACATTTGCATGTACTTCCATCTCGTCCTGACCGATAACTGCAACCTCTGCTGTAAATACTGCCGTGGAAAGGCATTTGAGGACCTGGAGGTGAGCGACGGAGAACGCACCATGGTCATTGACGAGAATCTCCCTGTAGACCTTGACTTCGAAATTCCCCTCCTTTATGAATTCCTAAAAAAAGATCCTGCGGTAACCCTCACGTTCTATGGGGGGGAGCCGTTGTTGCGGGCGGACCTGATTGAACAAATCGTACGCGAATCGCCGGTGAAGCGGTTTATGATGCAGACCAACGGACTCCTCTTAGACAGGCTCCCGACAGAGATTGTTAACCGGTTTACCACGCTCCTTGTCTCCCTTGACGGGGGACGGGAGCTGACCGATGCCAACCGCGGATCAAATGTGTACGACCGGGTCATGGAGAATATACGGAAGATCCGGGCAAACGGATATACCGGTGAATTGATCGCACGTATGACCGTCACGGAAGATACGGATATTGTAAATACTGTCCGGTATCTTGCATCGAATCCCGATTATTCATTCTCATCAATCCACTGGCAGATCGATGCCAACTTTACCAGGGATTTTGCCTTGCGCCGATTTACCGGGTGGGCAAACAGGAATTACAATCCCGGGATACGCACGCTGGTCCGCTCCTGGGTGGATCACATGGAAACCTCCGGTGAAGTGTTACGGTGGTACCCATTCCTGGATCCCATGGAAGATCTGCTCCTCGAAAAGACCAGCCGGCTCCGGTGCGGGTCCGGGTATGCCAACTATAGCATCATGACGGACGGGCATATCGGTCCCTGTCCCATTATGATCGGGATGTCCCGGTATTATGTGGGACATATCTCTACAACCCATCCGCTGGAACTGGCACAGGTGCCTGTCAGCGGGGAATGCACAGACTGCCATATACGGGATTTCTGCGGCGGGCGGTGCCTGTACTCCAACATCACCATGCCCTGGGGAAAAGATGAACGGCAACAGGTCTGCGGAACAGTGGAGAACCTGCACGATGCACTCCTCGAAGCGCTTCCCCGGGTAAAAATGCTTCTTGACAAGGGTACCATCTCATTGGGGGACTTTTCACATGAAAAGTTCAACGGGTGCGAGATCATCCCATAACATGATTTTTGATTAATATAAAAAAATCCCCATTATAGTGCAGATAGTATTATACTTGACTGCAAAATGCATAATTGCAGTCCAAAACTGCATGAGTGAAACAATGGAAAGAAAGAGTTTTGGCAGCCTGAGAAATTTCGGTCCCAGAGAAATGACAAAGACAGTCTGCTCAGACTGTGGCAAAGAGTGCGAAGTCCCCTTCAAGCCAACCGAAGGAAGGCCGGTCTATTGCAGGGACTGCCTGCCCAAGCACCGGAAACCCCGGTTCTGATTTCACCATCTTTCTTCTTTTTTACCCACAACCTGCCCGGCACATGTTGCCGCATGCCGTATCCGACAGTCTCTTGTATCCGGTTCACGTATCCATGCGTATGGCAGCGTCATGGAATGAGGCGAAGGAATGTGCCGTGCGCGACCGGCTTCCGCATGTGTATCATGACTGCGATGATGGCGTATATGGCGCATGCCGCGAGGGGGAACAGCAGGGATCGTTCAAAGGCGGGGTTTTTTGCGAGCACCGCTGCGTCTGTATGCCCGCATCCTTAAGCGCGGAAGAACTGGAGGCAAAAGAGAAAAAGTTCCTTAATGAGAACCCTGACTGGTAATCGGATTCCTACCTGCGTTTGATCTCCTGCCGGAAACAGTGGAGGAGATCGTAGAGCATCAGCCGGAATTCCACCCCAATCTCTTCCCATGTTTTTACATCTGATGTTACTTCGGAGGCATTTCCTTCAGGAGCGACCGGCGGGATTTCGTTGACAACCTGTGCGCCCTGATCCGGTCTGGTTTTCGGCATCCACCAGAGCTGCCGCATGATCTCGATATAACCCACGGCAATGACGACAAGGAATACCAGCGGTATGATCAGGAAAGAGAGGAGCCAGAACATCTGGTAAAAACTGGTGGCTGCCACATGGTCCAACCATTCGAAGACCCGCAGGATAAACGCAATACAGAATACGCTCCCGATTGCCCGGATGATCGGGGCGGGCAGGTTGAGAGGGAATGAGATTGACCCGAAGAGGTCCGCGACAAACAGGATGAGGCAGATGAGGATCAGCAGCCAGAAGTTCGCGTTGAGAAACGAGACGCCGTCGTGATAGAGCGGGCTCGTACTATAATGATTGAGGATGTTTGCAAGAACGATCACGATCAGGAAGCAGATAATCCCGATCATCCGGGATACAAAAACCCGGCCAAACGGAGGTTTGTGACATTGTACCATGATCTTCTGCCTCAGAAATGTTATACACGATTTGTCAGGCGTCCTATTTAGGAGTTGACATTCACTTTTTTTTAGGTTATTTCCAGTCAAGTTCAAAAAAGGTCAGGGCCCGGAGATCATAGAACAGCATCCTGTGCAGAACGGGATGGGGGGGGCAAATCTTACCTGACAGTTTACGCTTCATTACCATATCCCGACAAGTCACCATAGTTTTCCCTTACAATAATGCATTAAAAACTACAACAATACGCAAATTGTTACAACAATGTATAAATATGTACAAAATAGACATGTTTACCAGACAATTCGCATGATACCGGTCGCTATCCCGCAGGGGAGACAGGCAGGAGTGCGAAGGTTTATGATTAAAATACCCGGGACAGCCCCACAACACCGGAGCGCCGGGCAATTCGGTACACAGACTATGACAACGAAGATCCTGTTTAACCTGCAGCTCCAGGAGTTCATCACTGCAGTGAACGATCAGCCCAAGCCCCTGATTATCCCACTCTGCGCCGAGCTGCCACTGCCGGACCTCTCGCCCCTTGACGTATATACGGGCACCAGGACCGGATGCGGATTCCTGCTCGAATCCATGGACGGAAGCGAGAAACTCGCCCGCTACTCTTTCATCGGCATCAACCCGGAATTCGTGGCCTCCATCAGGGAATCCGTGAGCCTGAAAGGTAATGAACCGTTCGTCTCCATTGCCCGGGAACCCGAGGGGAAAGATCCTGTTGATAAGATCAAATCCATCCTCTCGCGGTTCCATTACATGAACGTGAAGGCTCCCCGTTTTTTCGGGGGCATGGTCGGCTACTTTGGCTACGATTGCATCTATTCACTGTTCAAGAAAGTCCGGGAAGGAAAGCCGGCATTGCCGAAAAACGACCGGGATGTACCGGATGCCTGCTTCATGTTCACCAAGGATTGTATCGTCATCGATCACCGGGACCGGAAACTGTACATCTTCTCAAGCCCGTTTCTGACCTACGACACAGATGCTGAGGTGGAGTACCACACGTGCGTGGAGCAGATCAGAGTTCTTGCAGATCAAATCACCGCACTCGCACATGCAGAAAAACCACATTTCGCAAAGGATTCCAGCCCCGCATCCTGTGCACAATTCACATCGCAGGTATCACAGGATACATTTGAACGCTCAGTTAACCGGATCAAGGAGCACATTGTTGCTGGAGACATCTTCCAGGCAGTCGTCTCGCGGCGAATCGACTGCCAGATCACCAATGATCCATTTGCGATATACGCCGCACTCCGGGAGATCAACCCGAGCCCGTACATGTATTACCTCGATTTCGGTGACGAGATGGTTATCGGGGCGAGTCCTGAGATGCTCGTGCGGGTGGAGAAGAGGCGGGTGACCACCGTGCCGATTGCCGGTACTCGCCCACGGGGTAAAAACAATGTGGAGGACGAACAGTTTGCGCAGGATCTCCTCAATGATGCCAAGGAGCGGGCCGAACATACGATGCTTGTCGATCTCGCACGAAACGATCTCGGGCGGGTCTGCCGGTTCGGTTCCGTCGAGGTCAGCGAGTTCATGAACATCGAGAAGTTCTCACATGTCCAGCATATCGTCTCGACGGTGAACGGGACACTGAAGGATAACCTTGACTGCTATGATGCATTCAAATCCTGTTTCCCGGCGGGGACTGTTTCGGGAGCCCCAAAAATCCGGGCCATGCAGATCATCGATGAGCAGGAAACCACCCCCCGCGGGCTTTACGCAGGAGCTGCGGGATATATCGGATTTGACCGCAACCTCGATTTCGCGATTGCAATCCGCACGGTAATCGTTCGCAACGGGACTGCATCGTTACAGGTGGGGGCCGGCATCGTTGCCGATTCCGTGCCGTCAAACGAATTTACCGAGACCGAGAACAAGGCAGCGGCAATGATCCGTGCCATAGAGCGATCGGGAGTCTGTTCATGAACGTCCTCATAGTGGACTGTTACGACAGTTTCACCTTCAACATCTACCAGCAGGTGGGAAAACTGGGGGCAGACCCGGTGGTCTTTCCCTGCGACACGCCGCTTGCGGTGCTGGAGAAGACCGGTTGTGACCGGATTATCCTCTCGCCGGGCCCGGGGACACCGGAGGATTCCGGGGTCTGCCGCGAGGTACTGGAGACCATGAGCCGGACCATCCCGACACTCGGTGTATGCCTTGGCCACCAGACCATCTGCACGGCATTTGGCGGAGAGGTTGTCCGGGCATCTCACCTCATGCATGGCAAGACATCCGAGATAACCCATAACGGCAAGGGTGTTTTTTTCGGGGTTCCGACGCCATTCACCGCAACCCGGTATCACTCACTGGTGGCCCGGGAGGAATCCCTTCCGGATGAACTCATTGTCACTGCAGTAAGTACAGATGACGATTACGTCATGGGCGTCCGGCATTCCCGTTACCCGATTGAAGGTGTGCAGTTCCACCCGGAGAGCATCCTCTCACCTGTAGGGGACCGGCTCATCAGGAATTTCCTGTACCCGCAGGTGGTGCCATCATGACGATTAAGAAAACCATCTCCCAACTCATCGAACGGCAGGACCTGAACGCGGAGGATGCAGGGCAGGTTATGGGCGCCATCATGGATGGCAGCACCACACAGTCCCAGATCGGGGCATTCCTGGCCGCACTCCGGATGAAAGGGGAAACGCCGGAAGAGATCGCGGCGTTTGCGCAGGTTATGCGCCGGCATGCGGTGAATGTTGCACCTGTTGCCGGAAAGATGCTGGTCGATACCTGCGGTACCGGGGGTGACGGCACCAACACATTCAACATCAGCACCGCATCGGCAATCGTTGCGGCAGGTGCTGGTGTCCCGGTGGTTAAGCACGGGAACCGGAGCGTCAGCAGCGCCTGCGGTTCCGCGGATGTGCTCTCTGCACTCGGCGTGAATCTCGCGGTGGATCCAATGCGACAGGCAGGTATCATGGAACAGGCAGGTATCGCGTTCCTCTTTGCCCCCAGCCATCATCCCGCAATGCGCCATGTTATGGCAGCACGGCAGGAAATGGGATGCAGGACAGTATTCAACATCCTCGGGCCGCTTGCAAACCCGGCCGGGGCGCAGGCACAGGTACTGGGTGTCTATCACCCTGATCTTACTCCTACGATGGCAGAAGTGCTCAGGATCCTCGGCCTCGCCCGCGCTATGGTGGTCCACGGGAGCGGTCTTGACGAGATCACGACAACGGGGGATACCAAGGTCTGCGAGCTGGACGCGGGTGCAATCCGTACCTATACGATAAACCCGGGCACATTCGGGATCGCCCCGGCCAGCCTCGCGGATCTTCGCGGCGGGGACCCGCAGGAGAATGCCCGCATCATCAGCGAGATCCTTGCCGGGGAACGCGGGGCGGGACGGGACATCGTCATCCTCAATGCGGGGGCGGCCATCTATACGGGCGGCCAGGCACAGGATTTGCACCAAGGGATCGCCCTAGCCGAACGGTCGATCGATTCCGGGGAGGCCATCACGCGGCTGGACGCCCTTGTGGAAGCAACGCGGGATGCAGCATGATCCTTGACAAGATCCTGAAACGAACGGAAAAACGGGTGGCACAGCTGCCATCCACATTTCCGGAATCCCCCACGCGGGACAGGATAAGCCTTGCTACAGCGATCAGGAACCGGAATGATAAGAATGCGATTATCGCCGAGATCAAATGCGCCTCACCAAGCAGAGGGGTGATCCGGCGCAATGTCGATATGGCAATGATGGCCGGAGTGCTTCGGGAAGGGGGATGCATTGCACTCTCGGTACTCACCGAACCTTACTTCTTCGGAGGGACCGGCAAGGATATCGAGCGTGTCAAAACTGCTGTTCACCTGCCGGTCCTCCGGAAGGATTTCATCATCGACAAGCGGCAGATTGCCGAATCCCGGGCACTCGGCGCAGATGCTGTACTCCTCATCGCCGGGGTGCTGAATCGGAACCTGCCGGATTATGTCGATGAGGCTATCGGTTTTGGACTCGAACCGCTTGTGGAAGTTCGCACACAGGAGGAGGCTGAAATGGCACTTGCATCAAAGACAACCCTGATCGGTATCAATAACCGCAACCTGGCTACTCTGACCATCGACCGCTCGACGACACGGATCATATCAGAACAGATCCGACGTGACGGGCGGCTGATTGTTTCTGAGAGCGGTATGCGATCCGCTGATGATGTCCGGGAGATGAAACAGTACTGTGATGCATTCCTGATCGGGTCATCCATCATGTCTCACGATCACCCGGGAAAGAAACTGGAGGAATTTGTATGCGCATAAAGATTTGCGGGATCACCCGCCAGGATGATGCCTGTTTTGCCGAAGATGCCGGGGCCAATGCAATTGGCGTTGTGGTCTTTTCCGGGGATGTTTCGCGCAGGTCGGTCCCCCTGGAACGGGCCCGTGAGATCTTCTCTGCAGTCGGCCCGTTTACCACAACGGTTGCCGTCACCCATACGAAATCGCATGAGGATCTGGCACAGATCATCGCAATGAAACCGGACACAATCCAGATCTCCCACCCGTTTGTCTTTAGGGAAGATCCGGGCGTGCGGGTTATCCGGGTAATCGGTCGGGGTGATCCGCTGCCGGAAGACAGTCATGCGGTGATCGTTGACGATAGTCATGGACGCGGCAGACAATTCGACCTGACGTATGCACAGGATATGGTGAAACGATCAAAAATTCCAGTCATTCTCGCCGGGGGCCTCACACCGGAGAATGTCGGGGATGCAATCCGCAGGGTGCAGCCGTATGCCGTTGACGTGGCAAGCGGTGTCGAACAGTCACCGGGGATCACGGACAAGGAGAAAGTGAGGGCGTTCATCGCCGCATGCAGGAGCGTGTAACATGGATAAAAAGGGAAGATTCGGGAAATATGGCGGACAGTACGTTTCAGAAACGCTCATGAACGCACTTATCGAACTGGAGACCGGATATGAAAAGGTCTGCGGCGACCCGGGATTTGCCCGGGACCTAACTGCGCTGCAGACAGAATATGCCGGTCGGGAGACCCCGCTCACGTTCTGCCCGAACGCCTCGGAAGATCTTGGCTGCAAAATCTACCTCAAGCGCGAGGATCTCGTGCATGGCGGGTCCCACAAACTCAACAACACGCTCGGGCAGGCGCTGCATGCAAAACGTATGGGCAAGAAACGTCTCATCGCCGAGACGGGCGCCGGCCAGCACGGGGTCGCAACAGCAATTGTCGGGGCAGTACTCGGGATGCCGGTCGAAGTTTACATGGGAGAGATCGACACAAAACGGCAGGCGCTCAACGTCTTCCGGATGGAACTGATGGGTGCAAAGGTGATCCCGGTCACGACGGGGACAAAGACGCTCAAGGATGCCATCAACGAAGCCCTCCGCGACTGGGTGGCAAATGTCCGCGATACCTATTACCTGATCGGTTCGGTTGTCGGCCCGCACCCGTACCCCCTGATGGTACGGGACTTCCAGTCCGTGATCGGGAAGGAAGCCCGTGCGCAGGTCATGAAGAAAGAGGGCCGGCTGCCGGATACCATCGTTGCCTGTGTCGGCGGAGGATCGAATGCCATGGGGATCTTCTACCCGTTCATTAAGGACAAGGTGGAACTGGTCGGAGTCGAAGCCGGGGGAGAAGGGATCGAGACCGGTAAGCACTCGGCCACGCTCTGTGCCGGGGAAGCGGGTGTCCTCCACGGGGCTCTCTCCTACCTGCTTCAGGACGATGACGGGCAGGTGCTTCCCACCCACAGTATCTCCGCGGGTCTCGATTACCCCGGATCCGGCCCTGAACATTCCATGCTGAAAGATGAAAAACGGGTGACCTACACCGCGGTCAACGACCCCGATGTGCTGGATGCATTCAGGTACCTTTCCCGCAAGGAAGGGATCATCCCGGCACTGGAATCCGCCCACGCCGTTGCATGGGTCATGAAAAACGCGGACCGGTTTGACCGGGATGATATTGTTGTCATCAACCTTTCGGGTCGCGGAGACAAGGATGTGGCTGAAGTGGCAGCATTGCAGGGGAGACACTAATGGGACGGATTGATGCGGTCTTTACCCGCCTTAAACGCCCGACATTCATCGGCTTTACGGTAGCAGGAGACCCGGACAAGGAGACCTGCATCCGGGCGGCACGGGCACTCATTGACGGGGGCACGGATATCCTCGAACTGGGCGTCCCGTTCTCGGACCCGGTGGCTGACGGCCCAACCATCCAGAAAGCAGATGAACGGTCTCTTGCGGCCGGAACAACAGTGGATACGGTCTTTACCATCGTCCGCGAGCTGCGGAAAAATACCGATGTGCCAATCGTCTTCCTTGCATATTACAACATGATCTATCACCGGGGTATTGACCGGTTCTACCGGGAAGCGAGCGAAGCGGGTGTGGACGGCATCCTCATCGCGGATATGCCGGTCGAGGAGTCCGATGATGTGTACGAGATTGCCACCAGGTACGGGATTGACACAATCTTCCTCGTCGCCCAGACAACCTCCAATGAGCGGATCAAAAAGATCGCCGCACGGGCAAAGGGCTACCTCTACCTCGTTGCAGTCCTCGGGGTTACGGGGGTCCGGGATACGGTATCGTCCGGTGCGCTTGATCTCCTCTCAAGAGTTCGGAAACACACGAAGATACCACTTGCCCTAGGATTTGGCATCTCGACACCCGACCATGCAAAAACCTGCACCAGTGCCGGGGCTGACGGAGTCATTGTGGGCAGTGCCATCGTTGATATTGTCGGAAAGAACCTGGGCAGTCCAGACGCAATGGAACGGGATCTGAAAGCCTACGTTGAAAGGATGAAAAAAGCCATCTGATTTTACTCTACGGGATCTGCACGATAGTCGTGTTCTTCCAGGATCCCGGACACGTTTTTTGTCCATGCAGCAGGATCCTCATACGGGAGTACCGTTACCTGATCGTTCCAGAGTTTTTCAAGAGCAGCATCCTCCGTACGAATGGTATTTTTCCCGATAACTTTTCCGCAGACAACACCTTCACGGTTGCGGATGAGCAGCCTGTAGCAGCAAAAATCCCGGCAGACCTTTGGCCGGGTCTCGTAGATTGCACAGGTTGTTCCATCACCATCACGAGACCTGCGCAGGAACCGGCATGGCAGTTTCTCCGGGCCGGAGTGTGCAGGCACTCCCTCGTCATATTCATCGGCAATCTCTTCGCGGTAAGCCGGATCAACGCAGACGGGAAAGACCGTATTATCGATTTTACTGCGACAGTAGTAATCCCGGTCATTCAGCTGGCGCTCGATGGTAATAAGAGCGCCAAGACTCATGCAGCATTTCCCGCACCGGTCACATTCAAACACGGCCATTGCTGGTGTGAGTATTGCCCCGTAGGGAAAAAGGGATTGCGGCACTTCACCCCACCAGGGGGTATCGGGGGATCAATCATGGTCCGGCCCATGATCGAGAAAAATTAGAAATTTCTGATTTTTCTGAAAAGTATAAATATTGCGAAAGGCAATCTGGTAACCGGAACGATTATGACAAAGAAAAACAGCAGTGCCGGGTGTACTCCGACCGGCAGCGAATTCGGGTGTGCACCGGGTTCCGGATGCAAGGTTGAATCAATCCTTTCGGTGGATGACCGAGGCCAGATGGTGCTTCCCAAGGATGTGCGGGAGAAGGCCGGGATAAAAACCGGCGACAAACTCGCCCTGATAAGCTGGGAGAAAAACGGCAGCGTATGCTGCCTTGCGCTGATGAAAGTTGAGAACCTGAGCGGTATGGTAAAGGATGTGCTCGGGCCGGTCCTGAACGAGCGGGATTAACGAGGGAAAATTCATGGAAAATGATACCATAACCGGGCAGTCATGCTGTTCCTGCATGCCACAGGAGAACACTTCGCCATGTACCTGCGGCAATCCCGCTTCACCACCGGTAATCCGGACAACGGACAGTACCATCACCACGGCCAACCGGCTCGACCACTTCCTTGCCCGCTGGGCAGTGCGGCGCGGCGATCACCGGGTGGAACCCGGCCTGTACCGGCTCGGGAACCCGTCACCGGAATCCCCGGTCTTTGCCTCGGCAAATTACACGCTCAGCTTCGATGCCCTGCGGTCCGCACTTGCCGGGATAGATGCATGGATTCTTGTAATGGATACAAAAGGGATCAATGTCTGGTGCGCCGCAGGTAAAGGCACATTCGGTACAGAAGAACTGGTCCGGAGGATAGCAGTGACCGATCTTTCCGTGGTTATAAACCACAAGAAGATCATCGTTCCCCAGCTCGGAGCGCCGGGCATCTCGTGGCCGGAAGTGCTGCGCAAGTCCGGGTTTATGGTAGAATACGGTCCGGTCCGTGCCCGGGACCTTCCGGAATATCTTAAGAACCACAAAGCAACACCGGCTATGCGGAGGGTCGAGTTTCCCTTAAAGGACCGGATCGTCCTCAGTCCTGTAGAACTCGTCCATGTTGCCCTGCCGGCCATTATTATTGCAGTCGTACTCTGGTTCCTCGCCGGTCCCGTTGCAGCACTTGCAACTATTGCCGCAGTGGTTACAGGTACGATCCTCTTCCCGACATTCCTGACGGTCATCCCGACAAAGGACTTCTCGACCAAAGGCCTCATTCTCGGGGGGATTGTCGCGGTCCCGTTTGTTGTTGCATTTTACCAGTCCCCGGCACTGCCCGGCTGGGCAGCAGTTGCCGGTGCCATTATACCACTCCTGATCATGCCGGCCGTGACCGCGTACCTTGCCCTGAACTTCACGGGCTCGACAACGTTCACCTCCCGAACCGGTGTGAGAAAAGAGATATTCCGGTATGTACCGGTCATGGCACTTATGGCCGGTGTTGGTGTGATTCTCGGGATCGTCCTTGCCGTGAGCCGGTTCATCGGGGTGATCTGATGTTTGATTCGTACCAGGAGACCACTCTGGCATTGGACACGGAGCGGTGCATCAACTGCCGGCGCTGCATGCAGGTATGCCCTCACGCGGTCTTTTCCGACGGGGCGGATCATGTCGAACTCGCCCGGCCGGCTTCCTGTATGGAATGCGGTGCCTGCACTCTCAACTGTCCGGTGCAGGCTATCACGGTACAGAGCGGCGTCGGGTGTGCATGGGCTATGATTAGTGCTGCGCTGCGAGGCAAGGATATGGACAGCGGGGAGTGCAGCTGCGGCGGGGACGATGGTTCCTGTTGTGGCACGCCAAAGGAAGAGTCATGTGGCTCTGAAGATAAATGACCCAGAAAACACGGATCCTCTTCGTTTGCACGGCAAACGCTGCACGTTCCCAGATGGCCGAGGGATTGCTCCGGAAAAAGTATGGGAACCGGTACGAGGTCTTCTCGGCCGGTACCCGCCAGTCGAAAGTCAGTACACGGGCAATTACCGTGATGCAGGAGATCGGGATCGATATCTCCCGCCACTGGTCAAAAACCCTTGCAGAATATGAGGGGACCACATTCGATATTGCAATCACGCTCTGTGATAAGGCCCGTGCCGTATGCCCGATCGTGCCCGGGGCAAAAAAGACAATCCACCGGGGATTTCCTGATCCCCACCTTGGCCCGGGCACCGATGAAGAGATCCTTGATGGCTACCGGATGGTCCGGGACGAGATCGCGGCATGGATCGATGCCACCTTTGGATAAATCCTTTTTTTACAACAACATTGATGAACTGCCATCGCATTCAATGAATTAACCCTCCCGGGCGCCTGAGTGCCATGAGCCAGAAGAAGGATATTTACACGGAGTCCGTCGAACTCCATGAAAAGCACCACGGCAAGATCGAAGTCTATTCCAAGGTGCCTATCAGGAACAGGCACGATCTCTCGCTTGCCTACACCCCCGGGGTTGCAGCGGTCTGCCGGGAGATTGCCAGAGATAAAAATCTCGCTTACAAGTACACGCTCAAGGCCAATACTATCGCCATTGTCACGGACGGTTCCCGGGTGCTCTCGCTCGGGAATGTCGGGGGACATGCTGCAATCCCCGTGATGGAAGGCAAAGCCCTCCTCTTCAGGAAACTTGCCGATATCGATGCATTTCCCATCTGTTTTGAAAAAGCCCACAAGGGTATTGCCGAGGATATCAGGAACATTGCGCCGGTCTTTGGCGGCATCGCGCTCGAGGATATCTCAGCCCCCCGGTGTTTTGAGATCGAGGAGGCATTACAGGGTATCGGTATCCCGGTGATGCATGACGACCAGCACGGAACGGCCGTTGTAGTACTTGCCGCCCTCATCAATGCCTGCCGGGTCACCGGCAAGCGGTTCGAAGATCTCAATATCGTGGTAAGCGGGGCCGGCGCTGCCGGGTATGCCATCACCCGCATGCTCCGCTGCATCGGGTACAACCCGGACCTTTGCAGCAGCGTGAACGACATCATTGTCTGCGACTCGAAAGGTATCATCCACCGCAACCGCGAGGGGCTGTACGCCAACAAGTACAAGTTCATCATCGCGGGGCAGACCAACCGCAGCGGAAGGACCGGCACGCTTGAGGATGCCATGGGTGGAGCCGATGTCTGTATCGGCGTCTCGGTCCCGGCAATCATCACACCCGCGATGGTCCGGTCCATGAACCAGGACCCGGTCATCTTCGCGATGGCAAACCCGGTACCGGAGATCCTGCCCCACGATGCCCTCATGGCCGGTGCCGCCATTGTCGGGACAGGACGGGGCGAGTACCCCAACCAAATCAATTACGCACTCGCCTTCCCGGGGATATTCCGGGGAGCTCTTGATGTGCACGCCACCCGGATCTCGGACGAGATGAAAGTCGCGGCCGCCCATGCCCTTGCCGATTACGTCCTGCACCCGCAGAAGAACCGGATACTCCCGCCGGTTCTTGACCGGGACGTTGTCACAGCAGTTGCAAAAGCAGTGAGTGCCGCCGCGATCACGAGCGGTTGTGCCCGGTCATTTGACTGAAGAAAATTATTGGGATGGCTCAACCGCCGTTACGGATTATTCAGGGTCCGGCAGACTTTTTCCATGAGCGCATGGTGATGGCAGAGATGATCCATGAATTTTGTACTCCGATCACGTTCCGGAAGCGGCGTCCACGCGATCCCGACATCGATATCCCAGAGGATCAGCCCCTCGGCCGGTGCTGGCTGGAGCGGCCGGTCCGAGGGGCCATCCAGCAGCAGGGTTATTGATTCTTCAGGTGCGTTCCCGTTCCCGATATCGAGGAGGGCTGCCACCATGGAGCGAACCTGGTGCCAGAGGAAACTCTCCGCAGTAACCTCGAAAAACCCAAACCCGTCTTCTTCCCGTGCTCCCGCAGCATGGATCGTCCGGAACGGGTTCTTGTCCCTGACACGGGCAAAGTTGGTAAAATTGTGGCTCCCGATGAACCGGGCTGCTGCACGGTTCATGCGATCCATGTCTTTTGGGGGTTCCTGGAAATAATACCTGTAAGTCCGGGATTTCGCATCATACCGGGGATGGAATGAGACCGGTACTTCTGCGTACCCGGTGCACCAGCAATCCGGAGGGAGCTGGGTATTGATCGTCTGGATCGCCCGCTCCGGCGCATCCGTTGAAAACGCGGCTACCTGCCTGCGGGCATGGACACCCCGGTCGGTCCGGCCTGCAAACAGGAACCCTGCCTGCCGCCAGTCATCAAAGAGACTCAGCCGCTTACAGGTTGCAACAAACTCCCCCTCGACCGTCCGGCTCGTGGCCTGCATCTGGGAGCCAAAGAACCTGCTCCCGAGATAGGATACGCAAAATGCAAGCCTTACCGGAGCTGCACGTGCCGTGTTATCCGTTTGATCTTCCGCCATGTGTTGGAAAGGGACTGTCGGGTATAGGTGCGCAACGGCGTCTTTGTTCCGCCGCAGGAGACTTTTCCGGCCCGGATCGCATCAAGGATGGCAGGGACATTCTTCTCAGCATCCACATAGGTCCGGCCAAAACCCACGAACTTCGCATTGTGGGCATCACTTCCTCCGACACAGGGCTTGCCCAGCCGTTTTGCGATCCGTGCTGCCTTGTTGTTGGCAGATCCGACGATATACCTGCTGTTGAAAGATTCGATCGCATCCACAACGGCCATCCCCGCTTTCTTGCGCCGGGCTACACCGTGGCGCCAGATGTGATAAGGGTGGGGAAGGATCAGGAGCGCTCCCATCCTCCGGGCGATTTGAACCGTATCGACAACATCGAGGCCCGCGGGGATGATCTCAGTAACCCCGAGGACAAGGAGGTGGCCCTGCCTTGTCGAGACTTCGATGCCCGGGATGACCAGCACGGAGGACGGGATGGTAAGAGCCATCTTTGCCCCCTCCACCGAATCGTGATCCGTGATGGCGATGGCATCAAGGCCAACCTCTTCAGCCATCCGGAGAATATCCTCGACGCTGCTCTCGCCGTCTTTGGAATAACTGGTGTGCACATGCAGGTCGCAGGTAAGCATCTGATCATAGTGTTTTTATCTCTCTGGTATTAAGGGAACTTATGCGCATTCTCCTCCCCACCGGTGCAGCCACCGAAGATATGGTCAGGAAAGCTGCCGCTGGGTTCGACGCCGATGTCGTGGTGGCAGGGGAGATTGCATCGTTTCTTACGCCTCATCGCCTTCGGGAACTCATAGGCCGGAAAAAATACAATCTCGTCATCGTTTCCGGCATGTGCACAGCATCCTTTGCAGGAGTGGAGCGCGAGACGGGTATCCCGGTTTATCGCGGTCCGAAACATGCAGCCGATCTCGCGTTGATCCTTGCTGCCCTGCCGTCCCTCACGCTCTCGCGCTCGGTGCCGGCCGACGAGTTCCTTGCTGCAAAAAAGGCAGACGTGGCGATGCGGCGGGTGGCGGACATTGAGCGGGCTGCCGGTGCGGATTTTATTATCCGGGGAGTGAAAATAGGGGGTGGATCACGGATGAAGGTCCTTGCCGAGATCATGGATGCCCACCGGCAGGAAGATCTCCGCACAACCATAGAACGGTACTTCGCCCATGGCGCCGATATCGTGGATCTCGGGTTCGGGTTCGATGCAACGCCTGCAGATGTACGGCGGGTCTTCTCCGAACTCGAAGGAATCGACCGGCCTCTCGCCGCTGACACACAGGACCCGGACCTTATCAGGGCTGCACTAGTCCGGGCAGATATCATCCTCAGCCTGCAGGAGGCGAACATCCCGAACGTTGGAGCTGCCGTTGCAGAAACCGGGGCTGCTGCCGTGGTGGTCCCGGGTTCGACAACTCTGGTAAAAAATATCGCAATGGCAAAGGCTGCCGGTATCCGTTGCATCATCGCCGATCCGCTCCTCCAGCCGGCAGGTTCAGGACTGATCGCATCCTTAAAGAACTTTAAAAAATCACGTTTTCCCTCTTTCTTCGGAGCGGGAAATGTTGCCGAACTTATCGATGCGGACTCGGTTGGTATGAATGCACTCCTTGCCGGTATGGCAATGGAGGTCGGGGCAGCGATCATATTCACGAGCGAACATTCCGACAAGACGAAGGGATCGGTACGGGAGATGCGGCGGGCAACAGAGATGATGGCCCTGGCACGGGACCGGCCATATCCCAAGGATCTCGGGATCGACCTTCTTGTCCTCAAGGAAAAGCGGCGCAGACGCGAACCACCGCTTTCCTATGACATGGCGGTTACCGCACAGGAAATGCCGGAGAAGATCGAGTACGACCCGAAAGGGAACTTCCGTATTGGAATTGAGGGCAACACAATCGTTGCGGTCATCCATGGGAAAGCTATCCGGGGTCGCAGGTGGCAGGATGTACACCATACGATCCTGGCGCAAGGGGGTGTTACCCTCCTCGATCATGCCGGCTATCTTGGCCGGGAACTCTACAAAGCGGAGCTTGCCATCCGGTACGGGCGGAGTTTCGAGCAGGACGGGGAGTTCTGATCCCCGGATCCAACCTTTTATCTTCAAAAAAGGGCACCTGTACAGCATGGCTACACAGGCACGTGCATCCCATATTCTTGTGAAAACTGAACAGCAGGCAACCCAGATCATGAAGCGCCTTACCGACGGGGAGGATTTTGCCGCCGTTGCAAAGCGGTTCTCAGGCTGCCCCTCAGGCAAGGCCGGCGGCGACCTCGGCTGGTTCGGCAAGGGCCAGATGGTCCCCGAGTTCGAGAAAGTCGCCTTTGAAGAAGAGGTTGGCAAGGTCGTCGGGCCCATCAAGACCCAGTTCGGGTTCCACGTTATCAAGGTGACTGGCAAGAAGTAATCCCGGATTGTTTGGTCATGGAAATGGATCAAAAATTTTTCCTTGGTATCATACTCGCAGTCGTGATCGTGTTTGCTGCATCTGCGATTTTTATCAACCTCCAGAAAAATGCGCCGGACACGGCTGAAGAGGACACGCTCTACCAGGTCTCAACCATCGACGCCCTGATGCTCGGCGTCTTTGACGGGGTCCAACCCGTCGCGGAACTGAAAAAATACGGGGACTTTGGGATCGGCACCTTTGATGCACTTGACGGCGAGATGATCGTGCTGGACGGGATTGTTTACCAGGCAAAAGCCGACGGTCATATCTACACGGTTGATGATAACGAGATGACCCCGTTTGCCACAGTAACGCATTTCACCCGCGACCATACTGCGACAACGGGCGCACCGATGAACTTCTCCATCTTCTCATCCGAAATGGAAAAGCAGCTCCCTACCGGGAACATGATCTATGCTGTGCGGATGCACGGAACCTTCCCCATCATGAAAGTCCGGGCAATATCGGCACAGAAGAAACCGTACCCCACACTTTCAGAAGCAGCAAAGAACCAGTCGATCTACACGTATTCCGATACAACGGGGACCATTGTCGGATTTTATACCCCGGTCTTTTTTAAGAGTGTCAATGTCCCAGGCTATCACCTCCACTATCTCAGTGATGACCATGCAACCGGGGGCCATATCCTCGATCTGACCGTCCCCGTCGGGACAACCATTGAATATGACATTACACCGAGATTTTCCATGGCACTCCCGACCAGCGGCGACTTCACCGGCATCGACCTCTCCAAGGATCTGAGCGGCGACCTTGCAAAGGTGGAGAAATAACACATCTTCTCCTTCCCGACGTTTTTTCTAGGTCAACAACCTAATTCAGTACAGTATAGCAGGCAGGCACCATGAACATCCGCGGTATCCGACAGGACGTCCTCTCCCTCCTCCTCCAGATGGGGCGCGAGAGCCACCCGAACGAGTTTGTCGCCCTGATACGGGAACGGGATGGTATTATGGACGAGGTGAACCTGCTCCCCGGCACCATTGCGGGAGAGGACTCAGCATCGCTTTTTTATGACATGATGCCGCTCGACACCCATGTTGCCGGCAGCGTCCACAGCCACCCGAACGGTGTGCTCCGGCCATCCAATGCGGATATCAATTTTTTCCCGAGGACCGGGAGGTACCATCTTATCATCGGTTACCCGTACGGGAAACAAAACTGGCAATGCTTCACGGCGGATGGCGAACCCTGCGAACTCGAGGTGGTTGCATGAGCGGGCGACGAATCGTTGCAACCGGGACGTTCGACATTCTCCACCCGGGGCATATATATTATCTTGAGGAATCCAAAAAACTCGGCGACGAACTCTTTGTCATCGTTGCCCGGGACATCAATGTCCGACACAAGCCACACCCGATCGTCCCCGAGGAACAGCGGCTCCAGATAGTCGCCGCCCTAAAACCCGTTGACCATGCAATGCTTGGGGATACTCAGGACATGTTCCTCCCAATCGAAAAGATTCACCCGGAGATCATCACCATCGGGTTCAACCAGATGTTTGATGAGCAGAAACTCGGGGCACAGCTTGCGGAACGAAACCTCTCTCCAAAGATTGTGCGCATCGGGAAATTTCCCAACGGGGATCTCTCCAGTTCGCGGCTGATCGTCCAACGCATCATTTCTAAACGTGGACACGAATACCGCCATCTGCAGGAGAAAAGCCACGATTCGTAAGCAGAACACACTCCCCTTCCGGCATTACACGTATCCATTCAGCTCGGTCTGGTGCTGATCGGGGAACGTCTACCTGCCCGTGTGGGGCCGGTGCATGAGGGCTTTTTTCCGGCTGTGGCTGATAATACCGCGCCGCATCCAGGTACTGTATTTTGCGGTGAACGCCCCGACAATGGATGTCACGATGACCATAGCCGCCACCGTGGTAGCGATTACAGGAGACCCGTAGATGACAGCAAGGGCTATCGAGAACTCACCCCTGCTGATCGTATTTGCCCATATTTCAAGACCCGAAAGGGCGGAGTCGTGGAGGATGAGACCCATGAGCATCCCGGAGATCAACTTGCTCACGATTGCAAGGACACAGATAATCGCAATAATGGACCAGTCTACCCCGCCGGAAAAATCGATCGTAACCCCGAAAAACACAAAGAAGATAACCAGGAATACATCTTTGAACGGCCGTGCATGCTGTTCGAACGCATCCGGGTCCGTGGTTGCAAGGGCTGCACCCAGCGCAATCACCATCAGGGTTTCCGGGATTCCCAGAAACAGGGCAAAGGATGCGGTTGTGAGTACTGCGGCAAAAGTAAAAAGGATGGGGAGTTCATCATCACGCTCAAGGATGGATATGAAAAATTCCTTGCCATAGAAAGAAATTCCGTACATAAAAGCAAGGGCCAGAACAATCTTGGCAAAGAACAGCAGGAGGTTTTGATCGTTGGATGAGAGAACCGCAAGAATGACAATCAGTACAATATCCTCAAAAACGGTCACCCAGATGATCGTCTCGGCTTCCTTGGACATCAGTTTCCGGTTCTCAACCAGCGAAGTAATGACCATCGCCGTGCTGGTAATGTAGAATGCTGCTGCTACGATGAATGCTTCCATGAGCGTGAATCCGAGAAGATATGCAGCTGTAAACCCAATCCCCATATCCACGGTGAGACCGATAAGCCCCCCCATGAGTACTTTTGAGGGATTGGCAATTATCCGCTCCAGTTTCAGCTCCAGACCCATGAAGAATAACAAGAACAGAAGCCCCATTTCCGAGAAAAACTGGCTGACCTCATCCGAATGGACAATCCCGAGCCCTGCTTTTCCCAGTATGACCCCGGCAAGGATATAGAACGGTACGGCGGGAATTGAAAGATACTTGGAAATAAGCGCAAGTACCAGGCAAACGAAAAGCGCGATGATGAAGCCTTCCATTACTCCACCAGAATTTCCCGCTCAAAGGTTTTTATCTGGTCGCTCTCCCCGATAACCAGAACTGCATCCCCACTCTCGAACACAAATGACGGCGGGGGGTTGATGATATTCCTGTCGTGTCTGCAGACCGCGATGATGGTCGCACCGGTCTTTGCCCGTACCTGGAGATCTTCGATGGTTTTCCCGACAACAGTCTCCGGGATATAGAACGTATGGATCGTGATCCGCAGGTCGGTCAGAGCCGAGAACGCGATCTCCACACTTTCATGGTCTGCTTCGATAATTGCCCCGGTGAGGATATTGCCGAGGCGCCGCGCCTCGACTGGCGTCATCACTGCTGCGCTTGGTGTATTGCAACCTTTCTGGAGGGTATACATCTGGATCGTGCCCGTCTTGGTAAAAAAGACCGCAATGGTGTCACCCTTGTCAGTTTCAATTTCATATTTTGTACCAACACCGGGAAGATTGAGAGATCGAAGCGTCATATCAGACATTAGAGAAACGATGCCTAAATATATTATCATTGCTCGTTGGCAAACACGTCATTCGTACGGCAGATGAAAAATTTAAAAAAAAGGTTTCATGGGGTTTTGAGAGGTCGGGAGGGGCGATGCAATAATGCAAACTGGCATCTGACTTTTGAGGGCTTTAATCGTCCTCCCCACATACCATGTTGAAACAATGATGGTTTAAACGCAGGACCGGGCGGGGTGAAAGTGACTGCCGCTTTTGCATCCGGCTTGGCCGGGGGATACCAGCGGGAGGACAAACAACCATTTAACCCGCCCTGCCGGACACTGATCCATGGATCGGACAGGGCATGTCCATATCATCAGCGCCGGTGAGGGGATACAGGTTGCCTATCCGGCAATGTTCCGCGAACTCCCGGCCATCTCCCGGACTATCGTGTTTACCGACAGCGCAGTTCATGATGGATCAACGGACCCGGTAACGGAGAGGCACCGGCTCGCGGTCCGGAATGCGGTCGCGGCAGTGCAGGAGATCTCGGCATCCCTCTCGGTACCCTTCTCCCGGGAGATGATCTTTCCGCCGGCGTATGTTTCTGTCCGGTCAGCGCTTGCGAAGATACGGCGGGAGTACCCGGATGCACGGTTCACCTTCGATCTCTCCGGCGGCTCAAAAGAACTCTGCCTGGCGCTCTTCGCCTTTGCTCCCTGGCTTGGCGGGGAGGTCTATGCATCCTTTGACGAGAAGACCGCTCGCAGAGTCCCGCTGCCGGACCGGACCGTCAGTTCCCTGCTTTCGAGTCCCAATCACCAGACGATCCTCGCTATCCTCCTCAACCGGAGAGATCTGGACAAGGGGGCAGCCAAAGGGGCGGTCCCGGACCCGTGGGTGTCCCGGCAGTATTTGTACGGGCAGCTTGTTTCGCACTATGTCCCGACCCGGACAAAGAAGGAAAAACCCGGTGATGCACCCCAACCGGTTGTTCACGATAAGAAAGGCCGGACACCCGCCGCTGAATTATCCCATGCCACCTTCTCCGGGTTCATGAGTACCCTTCGCGATGCCAGGCTCGTTGAGGAGGGATATTCTCCGGAGAGCCGGAAGGAGAAGAGCTACCGGATTACTGAGGCCGGGGAGACGGCCTTCCGGTTCTTTTCCGATCCTGCCACCGGGTCACTGGTCAAAAACATGCTGTAGAGTTCCTGAGACAGGACCCGGGATCATTTTTGACGCACATTTTTTTGGTGTTGATCCGGTAATGTACACGGAATACTGTAAGTTATGATGATGACCTTGTATTCTGGCAGGGCAAAACCGTTCAACCAAACGTTGATTATTCCTCCCGGCATTGATGGATATGAGAATTATGGCGGATTCAGTGCTCAGCCGGATTATTGAGGTGATTGTTGGATCACTCGATCCTGATGCGATCATCCTCTTCGGCTCGCGTGCCCGGGGAAATGCGCGGGAAGATTCCGACTTTGATATCTGTATTTTGAAAAACAATATTTCTGACCGGCGGAAGATCGCACGTTCGCTCTACCGTGCACTCTACTCTGTCGGAGTACCCGTTGAGCTGATTGTCGAAACCCCGGACTCCTTTAATAAATTCAAGGATAATCCCCACCTGATCTACCGCGAGATCGCACGGTACGGCAAGGTCGTGTATGAAAAACCGCATTCTGGTTGACCAGTGGCTTGCCCGTTCCCAAAGCAATCTCGACCGGGCGCGTGCGGGAAAGACCGGCGATACGATCCTGTTCGAAGACCTGTGCTTTGACTGCCAGCAGGCCGCAGAAAAATCCCTCAAGGGATTGCTTGTTGCCCGGGATCTCGAAAGCCCGCACACCCATATCATCGCAGCGCTGCTCCAGACACTGGAACGCAACGGGATCGTCATACCTGAAGAGATCAGGGACTCTTCTGATCTGACGGATTATGCGGTTCATACCCGGTATCCCGGCATGTATGAACCGATCCGGGACGATGAGTACCAGGAAGCGCTCGCTGTTGCTGAGCGGGTTGTTGCCTGGGTTCATACCGAGTTGCATACATTGTAATTTTTGCTTTGCAGAATCTTTTACGAATCATATCAAAATAAAGTCCGGGTTTTTAATTTTCATGGTTTAGGTGCGAACCCAACAGGTTCGTGTGCGTTTCTCCTGAACAAAATTTTTCCAGTTTTTTTGGCCGGACCCTGCCCGAAAATTTTCAATCGCGATCATGAGGTGTTAGTTAGTGAGGCTACAATTGGATAATTATGCTACAAAATGCATGTACATGCTACAAAATTTCTGGTTCTCCGGCGTGAGGGTCCGGAAATTGCAAGCGAGGGTCGATTGAA
>JALOBP010000045.1:0-631 GCA_023228295.1 Methanoregula sp. | reverse complement strand
AATTTGCCTCTTCGTCATTTCAAGTGGGTAAGATTAACGATGAATTCATCTGCCATCGTATTCCATGAACCGCCGCGGGGGCGTCCCTTCGGGGGCGGCGGAGGTCATCGTAATGGGGTTTGGGGGCGCTAGCCCCCATCAACGTCTTTACCAGGATCCGGGTTACCCACCCGGATCAGCGAAGAGCCCAAAATTTCTGGTTCTCCGGCGTGAGGGTCCGGAAATTGCAAGCGAGGGTCGATTGAAAATTTTCGGGCGGGAAAATGATCGCGATTTTTTTTGGATGGGCCGAGACCGGATTTTTTGTGTAATAAATTTGCCAAAATGTGATGTGGCTTGGTTCATAATTCCAATGATCAAAATGGTTGAAATGGTGAATCTTTGGGAGGGTTCCCCGCCTCAGGGCCTCTTCGAGGCACGGCGGGGCAGGGAGGTTTTATTTTTTAGTCATTGGAACCACCGCGGGGGTGTCACATCAGGGGCAGGAGCGAGTTTTAATCAATTTAAATCCTAACTTTGCCACTTGGATTTTTTGCCTAAGATTTTGGATAAGAATTTGACACTTGTGGAATCTTTAGAAGGGTGCCAAAATAAAGGCCATAAAGCAAAGATTTATTGAATTGTACCGATC